>DASZWK010000047.1:0-12936 GCA_035546235.1 Xanthobacteraceae bacterium
ACCGCAGCGCTACGATTATGGCTCGCACCTGACGCTTGCCGCCGCGTGGGCGGCGCTGTTCGGCGTTGCCGGATTCTTCGCGCAAGGCCGCTCGGTCCGCGCGCTGGTGCCGATGCTGTGGAGCGCGACGAGCGTGTTTGCGCCGCTGGCGATGCTGATTGCGCTCTACTATCGGATCGCCAACCTCGATCGTTCGCTGCCGTTCGCCGCGCTGGCGCTGCTCCTCGCCGCGATCTTCGCGCTCGCCACCGAGAATCTGCTGCGGCGCGAGCACCGCCCGGGCATCGGTGCGGCCAGCGCGTTTTACGCCACCGGCGCGCTCGCCGCGCTGGCGTTGGCACTGACCTTCGCACTGGAGAAAGGCTGGCTCACCATTGCGCTCGCCTTGATGGCGCCTGGGGCCGCATGGATCGCGGAAAAACGGCCGCTGCCGTGGCTGCGCTCGCTCGCCGCCATCATGGCTGCGGTGGTGACGGCGCGTGTCGGCTGGGAGCCTCGCATCGTCGGCAACGACCTCGGCACGGCCCCAATCTTCAACTGGCTGCTCTACGGTTACGGCGTGCCCGCGGCGTCGTTCTGGCTCGCGGGATGGCTGTTGCGTCGCCGGCGCGACGACCCGCCGGCCCGCACGGTCGACGCCGCCGCCATTCTGTTCACGGTGCTGCTGGTGGTTCTCGAAATCCGCCACTACGTCACGCGCGGCGACATGTACCAGGCGTCGGCCGGGCTCACCGAAATCGCCCTTTACGTCAATGCCGGCTTGGCGATGACGATCGGGCTCGAATACGTGCGCCGGCGCAGCGGCAGCATCGTCCATAATGTCGGTGCCTGCATCGTTGCTGCGCTGACGCTTATCGCCATCGTTGCCGACCTGGTGTATGTGGCCGACCCGGATCTGGCGCGCCATCCGGTGGGCCCGGCCTTCATCAATTTGATCCTGCTTGGCTACGGCATCCCGGCCGTGCTGGCGATCACACTTGCACTGATCGCCCGCACGACGCGGCCCCTGCCCTATCGCATTGCCGCCGCCATTACCGCGATGACGCTTGCGCTGTTCTATCTGACGCTGGAAGTGCGCCGGCTGTTTCACGGCCCGATTCTGGCCGGACCGACCGGCGACGCCGAGCAATACATGTATTCGACGGTGTGGCTCCTGTTCGGCATCGTGGTTCTGGCAGTCGGCTTTTTCCTGCGCTCTCAGCCGGCGCGGCTATTGGCGCTCGGCGTGATCGCAGTGACGATCGCCAAGGTGTTCATCGTCGACACCGCCAGCATCAGCGGCATCTTCCGGGCGCTGTCGATGATCGGCCTCGGCGTCGTGCTGCTCGGCATCGGCTGGTTGTATCAGCGCCTGCTCTATCCGCGCCTGCCAGTCGCGTCAGCACCAGCCCCAAGCGGTTGACCGTCTTCCTCGCGCCATCCGCGGTCACTATATGAGCGACACCGAACCGCTCACTGATTGATTCGATGATTCACGTTTGCCCGCTGGCGCTGTTGCAGGACACGGTCGAAACGACCGGCGCGCGGCACGTCGTGTCGCTGCTCGACGACCAATTCCGCATCGAACGGCCGCGTGGTGTCGCGGCGGAAAATCATCTCCGGCTGCGGCTGCACGACATCAGCTCGCCGCTCGACGGTTACGTGTTGCCGGACGAGGCCCACGTCGCCGAGCTGTTGGAATTCGTCCGCACCTGGGATCGCCGCGCACCACTGGTGGTGCATTGCTTCGCCGGCATCAGCCGCTCGACCGCGGGCGCGTATGCGAGCGTCTGCGCGCTCAATCCGCATCGCGATGAAGTGAGTATCGCGCGCGCACTGCGCCGCGCCTCGCCGACGGCGACGCCGAATGTCCGCATCGTGGCGCTCGCCGACCGGCTGCTCGGCCGCGACGGCCGCATGACCGCGGCGATCGAAACCATCGGCCGCGGCGTCACCGCAGCAGCCGGCGTGCCGTTTCGCCTGGAGCTGGACCGATAAGTTAGAGCATTTTCCGGAAAAGTGGACGCCGGTTTTCCGAAGAAAATGCGACCAAGCTTATGAAACTAGAGCGCTTCCCGATTCAACGTAATCGGGAAGCGCTCTAGAGTTACGGCGTCGGCCGCGTGGTCGCGAGCGCCGTCGCCGGCGCCCGAACCGTGGCGGGGGCGCGTGCCGGCTCGCGCTTGGTCAGCGCGGCACGTGCATTGCGCTGATGAAAGTCGCAATAGGCAAAGCCCAGGCCGGATATCGAGCCACGGAAGGTGTGATAGTCGATCCGCTGCACCCGGAAGCACGGTTGGATCGGCAGGCCCGTAAGATGCGCGCACACCGCGGTGGCGGTCACCCGGATGGTGCCTGGCGGCAGCGTCGCAAACTTCACCGTGGGGCTGCCCGACGGCCGGATCGTGCCGACAACCGAACCATCGCGGAAGATGCGTCCGAGTCCGGTCGTGCCGTCGAAGCAGTCGTAGGCAAACAGCTTGCCGGCAATAAAGGCGCGCGCCTGATCGGGCGTCAAATCCTCGGCGAAAGCCGAACTCACACCGAGCGCACATACACACGCAACAACTACGCGGAGCAGCATCTGCAACCCCCCTACGGACGCGAGCTCGACATTAACGAAACTTCTTAACCGACCCCTTACCATAGTGCCCCGCATGCTGCTGCGCGTTCGTAGCCGAATTATGGACTCCTTTTACCGAATCTTCACCACGATCCGGCCCCGCACCTGCCCCTCGACGATCCGCCGGGCGGCCTCGATGACCCCGTCAAGGCCGATTTCGCTGGTCATCGCCGCGATTTTGCCCCGATCGAGGTCGGTTTCGAGCCGTTGCCACGCCTGCTGCCGCAAGGGCAGCGGGCACATCACCGAATCGATGCCGACGAGCGACACTCCACGCAAAATGAACGGCGCGACTGTGACGGGCAAGTCCATTCCACCGGCAAGCCCGCAGGCGGCGACGGTTCCGCCGTACCGTGTCATCGAAAGCACATTGGCGAGTGTGGTCGAGCCCACCGCATCAATGCCGCCGGCCCAGCGTTCCCGGGCGAGCGGCCGCGGCGGGCCGGAAAGTTCCTTGCGCTCGATGATCTCGGTAGCACCGAGCCCCTTGAGATACTCGGCCTCGGCGGGCCGGCCGGTCGAAGCGGTCACGGCGTAGCCGAGCTTGGCGAGGAGCGTGACTGCGACCGAGCCGACGCCGCCGGCCGCGCCGGTCACGATCACCGGCCCGCGCTCCGGCGTGACGCCCGAGCGCTCCAGCGCCATGACCGACAGCATGGCGGTGTAGCCCGCAGTGCCGATCGCCATGGCGTCGCGCGCACTCATGCTCGGCGGCAGCCGCACCAGCCAATCGCCCTTGACGCGCGCCTTCGCGCCATAGGCGCCGAGATGCGTCTCGCCGAGACCCCAGCCGTTGAGGATGACCTTGTCGCCGGCCTTCCAGCCCGAATGGGTCGAGGATTCGACGGTGCCGGCGAAATCGACGCCCGCGATCATCGGGAAACGCCGCACCACCGGCGCCTTGCCGGTGACCGCGAGCCCGTCCTTGTAATTCACCGTCGACCATTCCACCGCGACGGTGACGTCGCCGTCCATCAGATCCTTGTCGTCGAAATCGGTGAGCCGCACCGTCTGGCCGCTCTCGGCCTTGTCGATGACGATAGCCTTGAATGTCGCCACGTCCCCTCCGCTCTGGAGCATTTTTCCGGAAAAGTGGTCGCAGGTTTTCCGAAGAAATGCGACCAAATATAAAGCCAGGGCGCCTGCCGATTCAACGCAATCGGGAAGCGCTCTACGCCGGGACGGCGGCAACCCGCGGCACCGGCTTCTCCACGATCGGCATGTTGATCAGCGCCGATAGAACTCCGAACATGATGGCGAGCCACCACACCGGTCCGTACGAACCGTAGCGGTCGAACACGAGGCCGCCAAGCCAGACGCCGAGGAAGCCGCCGACCTGGTGACTGAAGAAAGCGAAGCCCGCAAGCGTCGTCAGCCAGCGTGTTCCGAACATGACGGCGATGATGCCGTTGGTCGGCGGCACCGTCGACAGCCACATCAGGCCCATGACAGCGCCGAAAACGAGGCACGTGAACGGCGTCACCGGAAACGCGATGAAGCCGAGAATAGCAGCGGCGCGGGTGAAATAGATCACCGAGAGCAGATAACGTTTTGGCACGCGATCGCCGAGCCAGCCGGACGTGACCGAGCCGACAACGTTGAACAGGCCGATGGTCGCCAGCGTCCAGCCGCCGACCTGCGCCGACAGGCCCTTGTCGACCAGATAGGACGGCAAATGTACGGTGATAAAGGCGAGCTGGAATCCGCAGGTGAAATAGCCGAGCACCAGGAGCAGGTAAGAGCGGTGCGCGAACGCTTCGTGCAGTGCGGCGCGCAGCGATTGCGGCGCCGCCTCCTTGATGCTCGCGGCGGTCGGCGTCACCAGAGCCGTCGACAGCGGCAGCACGAGCAGCAGGCTGGCGGCGAAGATCGTCAGCGTCTCTTGCCAGCCGACCTTGTCCATCAGCGCTACCGCGACCGGCGAATAAAGGAACTGGCCGAATGAGCCGGCCGCGGTGCCGAAACCGAAGGCGCGCGAGCGCCACTCACGCGGCAATAGCTTGCCGAAGGCTCCAAGCAGTACCATGAAAGAACAGCCGGACAAGCCGAAGCCGATCAGCATACCGGCCGATGCATCGAGCAGCGGCGCGCTGTCGGCGTGCGCCATCAGCGCCAGTCCGCACGCGTACATGAATGCGCCGCCGGAGAGCACGCGCGCGGTGCCGAACCGATCGGCAATGATGCCGGCAAGCGGCTGGCCGATACCCCACAGCAGATTCTGCAGCGCGAGCGCGAAGGCGAAGACATCGCGGCCCCAATGGTTGGCGTTCGACAGCGGCGTGAGAAAAAAGCCGAGCGACGAGCGCGGGCCGAACGACATCAGGCCGATCAGACAACCGAAGCCGACAATCAGCAGCGGCGTGCGCCATGTCGCGACAGTGGCACTGGCCGCTGCGGTGGCCGCAGGTCCGGTTGCACTGACATTGAGCCGATCGTGAATCGTCGTCATCGCCGCCCGGCAGCACGAGAAATGTGAGCAAGCGGGGTAGCATAGGGCCGCCGGTCGCCCAAACGAAAATGCCCCTTGCCCGCGCCGGCCGAGCGCATGGCTGGCCCGCCCGCTGGCGCATGGGTTTCCGCAATGCTATCGAAACCGCGCGATTTTGCGCGATCGCAGGCAGTTCTTGCAGCGACGCCCAACCTTCATGTGGGAAATACGTCATGGTGCTGTTCGACCCATCGCTTATGCGGTCCGACGCCTTTGTCTCCCCGCTCGAAATCGAAGCGGCGGTGACGCGTGCGCTCGAAGAGGATTTGGGCCGCGCCGGCGATATCACGTCGATTGCGACGGTACCGCCCGATACGCGCGGCCGCGCCGTCGTGGTGGCGCGCAAACCGGGCGTCGTCTCCGGCCTGCCGCTGGTCGAAGCTTCGTTCCGGCGGCTGTCGCCCGCGATCAAGATCGCGGCGAGTTCGCGCGACGGCGAGACCATCGCCGCCAAAGCCAAGCTGATGACGATCGAGGGCAATGCGCGCGCCATTCTCAGCGCCGAACGCACCGCGCTCAATTTCATCGGCCACCTGTCGGGCATCGCCACGGCGACTTCGGAATTCGTCAAGCGCATCGCCCACACCAAGGCGCGCGTCATCTGCACGCGCAAGACCACGCCCGGGCTGCGCGCCCTTGAAAAATACGCTATCCGCTGCGGCGGCGGCTTCAATCATCGCTTCGGCCTCGATGACGCGATGCTGATCAAGGACAATCACATCGCGGTCGCGGGCGGCATAGCGGCCGTGCTCAAGCGCGCCCGGGACGCCGCAGGACACCTGGTCAAGATCGAGATTGAAGTCGACTCGTTGTCACAGCTTGAAGAAGTGCTCGCGACCGGCCGCGCCGACGTGGTGCTGATTGACAATTTCGATCCGCCGACGATGCGACGCGCCGTCGAGATGGTGGCAGGCCGCCTCGTCATCGAAGCGTCCGGCGGCATCACGCTCGCATCCGCCGCCGCGATCGCCGAAACCGGCGTCGATTATCTGTCATCCGGCTCGCTTACACACTCGGTGCAGAATCTCGACATCGGTCTCGATATCGAGATGTGAACTGGCGGCAACCGCCTACACGTGTCATGACCCGCGAAGGCGGGTCATCCAGTAATCACCGCGCGTCGGACGATAGTCGAACCACAAGACCAATTTCGGAAATTACTGGATCATCCGCTTTCGCGGATGATGACAGCTTTACAATTGCGGGCCGCGCTGTCCGGCGCGGATATGCACGGGATAACGATCTACGAGGTCGGGGCAGCCTTGGCATCGGCCTTCGAGGTGTTCGGCGGCGTGCCCCAGACCGGCTCGTATTCGCCTTTGCCCCAGGCGCGCGGCCGATAGAACGTGTGGACGCCGAGTTTGTAGAGCTTCGTCATCTCATGCACCCAGCTCGGATGCACCCACGTGGCGTGATAGTGCGTGGCGTGACCGATATCGCTGAGCCAGATTTTGCCGTCGAGCTCATCCTTGGCGATGCGCTTGGCCTGGACCCACATGTCGGGTTCGTCGATGCGGCTCAGATCCTTGTGCTCGCACGCGAAGGTGAACTGGCAGGCAAGGTAGTGGCTGGCGTTCTGAAACACCACGCCGCAGACATTGTTTGGATAGTAGCCGGAGAACACCCGGTTCATCACCACCTGCGCCACGGCCTGTTGACCGCGCAGCGGTTCGCCGCGCGCTTCGAAATAGACCGCCTCGGTGAGACACTTTTCGGCTTTGGCGCGCGCCTGGCCGGTCAGTCCGAGACGCTGCGCCGGGCTTTTCGGATTCGGCGGCTCATTGGCGAGGGCAGCGTCCGCGTCGGGTTGTTCAAGCGCTGCGAGCTTGATGCCGGGATCGAGCGAAGGCGTCGCCAGCACCGGCTCGGCGCCGGGCGCCCAGGCCTCGAGTTCGCCCGGCGCATCCGTCATGCCGGCACCGAAATAGATCTGCGCGCTGCCGCTCTGCGCGTTGTCGTCCGCAAAAGCGAGCGAAGCTGTGGTGAGGAGCGGTGTCCCCTCGAGCTGCCCCGAAGCGGGCACGTCGGCGGGGATGTCGGCGGCGGCGTGATGCTCGACGGCCGGCACAACCGACGGCGCCTGCGCATGCGGTGCGAGCGGCGGCAATGCGGGCCCGGCCGGCGCCTCGGGTGTCATCGGCGGATGCACCGGCACCGCCGTCGGCGGCGCGGAAATCGGCTGCAATTGCGGCAGACTTGGCGGGTTTGCCGGAGCGGCCACAGGATGCGCGATCGGCAAGCGATTGCCCTTCCGCTCGCGATTGACATTGGGGTAGTTGAATTCCGCGGAGCGCTGCTCCAGGCGCACGGGCTGGTCGAGCGACCACACCCGGGCCTTTCCGGCACGCGGATCGAAATTGACCAGATCGACCGCCGGCGGCCGCGGCATCGCGGTGCCAATCGGGCGAATTCCGTAGCTGAAAGTCGCGGGCTCGATGGTGCCGAACGGCGAGGCGAGCAAATGCCGGTGGGACTGCTGCGGGGAGCCGGCGCGGTGCGCGATCAGCGCCGCGATGTCCTGAGAGCCGATCGAGCTCGGCACCACGGCCATGCAGAACGCGCTCAGCCAAAAGCGCGTCGAGCCATAGCCCCTCAGCGCCAGAATACGCGACGCCATTGTCCCCTCACCCACACGCAACGCACACGCTACGGCGCCGCGGTTAAGTCGCCGTGGCGCAAATGCGACAGGTATGGTTTTTGCCGAATTAACCTTGCGATCGCGTTAATGGGGCGTTCGCACCCCGCACGCGCGCCCAAATAAACGCCGTTTGCCGGATGCGGCGCAGCGTGAAACGGTGCGCCGCCGATCCGGGATCGTCTCAAACGGGGAGTACGTGACGGTCCCGGTTCAGCAGTGCACCACTTCGCTACGCTACGTGCTGCACTGCGCCCGGGAAACGTTAGCTGTCGCCGCCCGCGACCTTGCCGAGCGCCGCCTGCGCGGCGGCGAGCCGCGCGATCGGCACGCGGAACGGCGAGCACGACACATAGTCGAGCCCGGCCTCGTGGCAGAACGCCACCGAGGCCGGATCGCCACCGTGCTCGCCGCAGATGCCGAGTTTGAGGTTCTTGCGCACCTTGCGCCCGCGGTCGACGGCAATGCGCATCAGTTCGCCGACGCCGTCGCGGTCGATCGACACGAACGGATCGCCCGGCAAAATACCCTTCGACGTGTAGACGCCGAGGAAGCTCGCGGCGTCGTCGCGGCTGATGCCGAAGGTAGTCTGGGTCAGATCGTTGGTGCCGAATGAAAAGAACTCGGCGGTCTCGGCGATCTCGCCGGCCTTGAGCGCCGCGCGCGGCAACTCGATCATGGTGCCGACCTGATATTTGACCGGGCGCTTTGTTTCGGCGGCGACCATCTTCGCCACCGCATCGATGCTCTCTTTCACCAGATCGAGCTCCGCCTTGGTGGCGATCAGCGGCACCATGATTTCCGGCACCACCGGCTTGCCGGTTTTTTGCGAGGCCTCGACCGCGGCCTCGAAGATGGCGCGCGCCTGCATCTCGGCGATTTCAGGGTACGCGATGGCGAGCCGGCAGCCGCGGAAGCCAAGCATCGGATTGAATTCGTGCAATTCTCCGGCGCGGTCCGCGAGCACCTTCGGATCGACTCCCATCGCATTCGCGACTTCGGCGATCTCTTCCTCGCTCTGCGGCAGAAATTCGTGCAGCGGCGGGTCGAGCAGACGGATGGTGACCGGCAGCGCGCCCATGATCTCGAACAGCTCGGCAAAATCCTTGCGCTGCATCGGCAGCAGTTTGGCGAGCGCCGCGCGGCGCGCCGCCTCGTCGCCGGCGAGAATCATCTCGCGCACGGCGCGGATGCGATGCTCGTCGAAGAACATGTGCTCGGTGCGGCACAGCCCAATGCCCTCGGCGCCGAATTTCACCGCGGCGCGCGCGTCGGCCGGCGTGTCGGCATTGGCGCGCACTTTCAGTTTGCGCGCCGCATCGGCCCATTGCATCAGCGTGGCGAATTCGCCGGCGAGCGCGGGCTGCATCATCGGCACCTTGCCGGCCAGCACCTGGCCGGTCGAGCCGTCGATGGTGAGCAACTCGCCCTTCTTGAGCGTCGTGCCGCCCGCCGTCATCGTCTGCGCGCGGTAATCGACGCGCAAGCTTCCGGCGCCGGAGACGCACGGCTTGCCCATGCCGCGGGCCACCACGGCGGCGTGCGAGGTCATGCCGCCGCGCGTTGTCAGAATACCTTCGGCGGCGTGCATGCCGTGAATGTCTTCGGGCGAGGTTTCGACCCGCACCAGAATGACTTTGTGGCCCTGGCTCTTGAGCAGCTCCGCCTCGTCGGGCGAGAACACAACCTCGCCGCAGGCAGCGCCGGGCGACGCCGGCAAGCCGGTCGCGATAATCTTGCGCTCGGCCGCCGGATCGATGGTCGGATGCAGGAGCTGATCGAGCGAGCCCGGCTCGATGCGCGTCACCGCCTCCTGCCTGGTGATCAGCTTTTCGTTGGCAAGTTCGACGGCAATGCGCAAGGCAGCCTTGGCGGTGCGTTTGCCGTTGCGCGTCTGCAGCATCCACAGCTTGCCCTGCTCGACCGTGAATTCCAGGTCCTGCATGTCGCGGTAATGCTTTTCCAGCGCGGCGTGGATGCGTTTGAGTTCGGCGAATGCATCCGGCATCGCCCTTTCCATCGACGGCTTGTCGGAGCCGGATGCACGGCGCGCCTCCTCGGTGATTTCCTGCGGCGTGCGGATGCCGGCGACCACGTCCTCGCCCTGGGCATTGATCAGAAACTCGCCATAGAGCTTCTTCTCGCCGGTCGAAGGGTTGCGCGTGAAGGCAACGCCAGTGGCAGACGTCTCGCCCATGTTGCCGAACACCATGGCCTGCACGTTGACCGCCGTGCCCCAGCTTTCCGGAATATTGTGCAGGCGCCGATAGGTGATGGCGCGCTGGTTCATCCACGAGCCGAACACGGCGCCGATCGCGCCCCAGAGCTGGTCGTGCGGGTCTTGCGGGAATGGCTTGCCGCTCTCCTCTTCGACACGCTCCTTGTAGCGGACGATGATCGCGGCCCAGTCGTCGGCATTGAGGTCGGTGTCGAGGGAGTACCCGTGGCGATCCTTGTGATCGTCGAGGATTTCCTCGAAATGATGATGCTCAATGCCCAGCACCACGTTGGAATACATGGTGATGAAACGCCGGTAGCTGTCCTGGGCGAAGCGGCGGTCGCCGGATTTTTCCGCCACCGCCTCGACCGTCACGTCGTTGAGGCCGAGATTGAGCACCGTATCCATCATGCCCGGCATCGAGGCGCGCGCGCCGGAGCGCACCGACACCAGCAGCGGATTTTTGGCGTCACCGAATTTTTTCCCGGTGATACGGCCAACCAAGGCAAGCGCCGCCTCGACCTGGGATTTCAGATTTTTCGGGTAGGTTTTGTCGTGGGCATAGAAATAGGTGCAGACCTCGGTAGTGATGGTGAAGCCGGGCGGCACTGGCAGGCCGAGATGCGCCATCTCGGCAAGTCCTGCGCCCTTGCCGCCAAGGAGGTTGCGCATCGAGGCGCGCCCCGCCGCCTTGCCGCCGCCGAACGCATAGACCCATTGGCCCTTGCGGGCGGCCGCCACCGCAGGCTTGCGCGTTCCGACTTTGGCCGGGCGCGGCTTGGTGCCACGGCGAGCGGCAGCGGACTTCTTCACCGGCGATTTTTTCACCGGCTGACGCGAGTTTTTGGAGCGCGATTTGGCCATGAGTGCCTTGGCTTTTGCGGCTTGGCGTTAGAACAATGCGCTAAAGACTAAGCGTGCAACCACGACAGCATTTGGGCGAACGACATGACGTGCGTACTGTGCGTGTCCATGCCGAAATGCACCCAATGATGGGTCTGATTGAGCCCGACGAGGCCGATGAAAATCAGATACAGCGCGACGATGTAGTTGAGCAGCCGCGGGATGATGAGAATCAGTATCCCGGCCACGATGGCGACGAGCGGCGTGATCTGCGTAGCGGTGAGGACCATCGGATTTTCCTTAGGTTTGAATAGGATGCGTGCTGGAAAGGGCGCGGCAATCGTGGCGGGGACGTACCCATAACGCACAACCCGCCGTTCGGTTTCTAGCACTTTCCACGCCATTGGGAATCGTCATTCCGGGGCCAAGCGAAGCGAGGAGCCCGGAATCCATAACCCCAGCGCTTGTGGCTATGGATTCCGGGCTTGCGGGCCTTTGGCTCGCGCCCCGGAATGACGTCACCCCTCGATCTTGGAGAAGTCGGCGACGGCGCGGGTGGCGGCGCGGATTTCGTTGAGGAGTTTGAGGCGGTTCTCGCGCAAGGCCTTGTCGTCGACGTTGACCGTCACCTTATCGAAGAAGGCATCGACATAGGGCCGAAGCTTCGCCATGGCTCGCATGGCGGCTTCGAAGTCCTCCGCGGCCGCGGCACGAGCAGCCTCACGTTTCGCAGAGCCGATCGCCTCAGCCAGTGTTTTTTCTTCATCCTGTTTGTAAAGTTCTGCCTTGGGAGGTTCAGTATAGTCGCGATTGTCCTTCTTCTCCTCAATGCGGATGATGTTTGCTGCTCGCTTTTGCCCGGCGAGTAGATTCTTGCCGTCCTCGGTATCGAGGAGTTTTCCCAAGGCTTCAACGCGGCGAGCAATCAGCAGAAGGTCGTCCTGGTCTCCAAGCGCGAACACCGCATCGACCAGATCGTGCCGCGCGCCTTGCTCACGGAGTTGGACTTTGAGGCGGTCCGCGAAGAAGAAAAGAAGATCGGATTCGACCGGTGCGACAGTTTTTGGTCCCCCGCCGGACACAAAGCGGTCGGGACTTATAACCAAAACACTTGTCAACTCTCGGAAGAGACGTTCAAGCAAAGGAAGAAGTCGCAAACGAAGATTATTAGTCAAGATAACGCGAATGACTCCCAGTGCCGCCCTTCGCAACGCATAAGGGTCCTTACTCCCCGTCGGCTTCTCGTCGATCGCCCAAAACCCGACCAACGTATCTATCTTGTCGGCCAGCGCGACTGCCACTGACACCGGATCGCTCGGCACCAGATCGTCCGGCCCTTTCGGGCTGTAGTGATCCTCGCAGGCATGCGCGACGGCTTCGTCCTCGCCTTGTTCTTCGGCGTAATATTTCCCCATCGTGCCTTGCAGTTCGGGGAATTCGCCGACCATTTCGGTGAGCAGATCGGCCTTGCACAGCCGCGCGGCGCGCTTGGCTTTCTCCACGTCGGCGCCGACGAGGGGCGCCAGCTCGGCGGCCAATCGTTCAATTCGTTCAATGCGCTCGGCCTGGGTACCAAGCTTCTCGTGGAAGATGATGTCCTTGAACTTTGGCAGCCGATCTTCAAGCTTGGTCTTTAAATCGGTATCGTAGAAAAACTTCGCATCGGAAAGGCGCGCGCGGATGACGCGCTCGTTGCCGGCCGTGATGTCCTTGCCGCCGTCGGTGGCCTCCATGTTGGAGACCAGCAGGAACTTATTTGTGAGTTTGGCGTGCGCCGCGTCGCGCAGCACGAAGCATTTCTGGTTGTTGCGGATGGTGGCGCGGATCACCTCCTCGGGGAGGTGCAGGAACTTTTCGTCGAACGAGCCCATCAGCACCACCGGCCATTCGACGAGGCCGGACACTTCGGCCAGCAGCCCTTCGTCCGCGACCAGTTCAAGACCCTGCGCGAAGGCAAGCTGCTTGGCTTCGGTGAGGATAATGTCACGCCGCCGCTCGGCATCGAGTACGACCTTGGCCTTGCCGAGTTTGTCCATGTAATCGGCGAGCCGCCGCACCGTGAACGGCTGCGGCGCCATGAAGCGATGGCCGCGCGTCTCGTTGCCGGCGGCGATGCCGCCGACCCGAAACGGCACGATGTCCGGGTCCTC
>DASZWK010000048.1:0-1610 GCA_035546235.1 Xanthobacteraceae bacterium
CCGCAGAATGCGCATTGAGAGATAGGGAAAGGCCGCCATGGCAACGGACAAACCCACAGTCGCGTTCATCGGCTTCGGCGAAGCCGGCCAGGCCATCGCAGCAGGCCTGCACGAGGCTGGCATTGAGACGATTGCCGCGTGGGACATTCTTTTCCCGACCCCGGACGGCGAAAAGCTCAAGCACGCCGCCGCGGCGATCGGCGTGCGCCGCGCAGGCTCCGCCGCCGACGCGGTGCGCGGCGCCGATGCCGTTATTTCAGCCGTGACGGCGGCATCGAGCGTCGACGCGGCGCAATCGGTGAAACAACACCTCGCGCGGCGGCCGTTCTTCCTCGACATCAACTCGGTCTCGCCCGGCCGCAAGCAGGACACCGCGAAAGGTCTCGGCGACGCCGCCCGCTACGTCGACGTGGCCGTGCTGGCGCCGATCCATCCGGCACGCCACCAGACGCCGATGCTGCTCGCCGGACCGCACGCGGCGGCGATCGCGCCGCTGATGACGGCGCTCGGCATGCGCGTAACCGTGGCCGGGAGCGAGATCGGCGCGGCGGCAGCCATCAAGATGGTGCGCAGCGTCATGATCAAGGGCATCGAGGCGCTGACGCTCGAATGTTTTCTCGCCGCGGCGCGCGCCGGCGTCGTCGACGAGGTCGCCGCCTCGATGAAGAACAACTATCCGGGCCTCGATTGGACAAAAGTGGTGCCCTACAACCTCGAACGCATGGCGAACCACGGCGAGCGGCGCGCCGCCGAGATGGAAGAGAGCGCCGACACGCTGCGCGAACTCGGCGTCGAGCCGCTGATGACGATGGCGACCGTGCGGCGCCAGCGCGAAATGGGTCAGATCGGCAAGCAGCCGGCCGTGCGCGGCGCGTTACCCGAAGGCCGCGCCGCGCTCTTGAACGCGCTCAGCGCCGCCGCGCGCGACCGGCACTGATCGTGCAAAAGCAATCTCCCGGATGTTCGGCACATGAGCGACTAGCTTTTCGCCGGTTTCAGATCGGCAGCTTTGATGACCTTGGCCCACTTCTCCGTCTCTTTGGCGAGGTAATTTCCGTAATCGCCGGGCGCCATGGGCGCCGGCACGGTGCCGAGAGCCGCAAGCTTGGCCTTTATTTGCGGATCCGCGATGGCCGTTGTCACTTCCTTGTTCAATATGTTGACGACCGCCGCAGGCACGCCTTTTGGCGCCGAAAGGCCTTCGGTGATGCTTGCCTCGTAACCCGGCAAAGAGTCTCCGATCGGCGGCAAATCGGGGAAAGCGTCGGAGCGAGCCACGGATGTCACCGCCAGGGCGCGCAGCCTGCCCGCCTTAACGTGCGCAACGGCCGGCGGCATGGTGGAGAATACGGCCTGCAGCCGGCCGCCCATGAGATCGGTGAGCGCCGGCGCCAAACCGCGATAAGGGACGTGCACCATCTGAACCTTCGCGTCGGATTCAAACAGCGCGCCCGCCATATGAGCGACCGAGCCGACACCGGCCGAGCCGTAATTGATCTTGTGCGGATTGGCCTTCGCATAGGCGATGAATTCCGGAATCGTCTTGGCGGGAAACGATGGCGGTACCACCAGCACAAGCGGACTGAGCGCAATGCCTGCGATCGGCGCAA
>DASZWK010000049.1:0-15663 GCA_035546235.1 Xanthobacteraceae bacterium
GCCGCCGGCGAACTGCACAATGTGGACGCCGAGGTCGATTGGAATGTCGAACTCGGCACCGTCACGCGGCTGGCGCAAGGCTCGGGCACCGGCCCGGCGTTGCTGTTCAACGCCATCAAGGACTACGGCAAGAACGCGCGCTGCCATCAGGTCTTTACGTCCGGGCTCGCCAGCGCGCGGCGCGTCGCCATGATGATGGGGCTGCCGCCCGACACGCACGCGCGCGAACTGGTCAAGATCGGCCGCACGCTTCTCACCGAGAGCATCGCGCCGAAGATCGTCAAGACCGGCCCGGTCAAGGAGAACGTCGTCAAGGGTAAGGACGTCGATCTCTTTGAGTTTCCGGTGCCGCAGTGGAATCGCATCGACGGCGGCCGCTACATTCTTACTTATGGCGGCGTGGTCACCAAGGATCCGCACACCAACGTGATGAATGTCGGCGTCTATCGCGGCATGGTGGCGGACAAGAACAAGATCCCGATCCTGATGTGGCGCGCGCAGCACATCGGCCATCACGTCACGGCCTGGCAGGAGGCCGGCCACAAGGAAATGCCGATCGCGGTCGCCATCGGCTGGGAGGATTCGCTGCCATTCGTCGGCGGCTCGCCGGTGCCCAAGGGGATGTGCGAATACGACGTGGTCGGCGCCATCCGCGGCGAGCCGGTCGAATTGGTCAAGTGCGAGACGGTCGATCTCTACGTGCCCGCCAGCGCCGAGATCGTGATCGAAGGCGTCCTGAAATTCGATCCCGACACCTACACGATGGAAGGCCCGTTCGCCGAGTTCACCGGCTATGTGGCCGGCGACCGTTCGCTCAAGCCGACCATCCACGTTACCGCCATCACGCATCGCACCGATCCGATCCTGCGCGGCACCATCGAGGGCTCGATGCCCGGCAGTTTTTCCGAGAACGGCGTTTGCTCGTCGATCATGCGGGCGGCGACCGCGTGGAATGTGTTGGACCGCGCCGGCGTGCCTGGCGTCACCGACGTATGGTGTCCGCCGGTGCAGACCGGAATCAACGTCTATGTGCAGATCAAACAGAGCTATCGCGGCCAAGCCAAGCAGGTCGCCAACGCGCTGTGGGGCTCGTCGGCCGCGCACGTGCGCTACAAGCACGTCATCGTGGTCGATGACGATATCGACATTCACGATTACGCCGCGGTCGATTGGGCGGTCGCCTACCGCGTCAATGCCGGCGAGAACGACGTCGTCATCATGCCGGCGACCTTCGGTGCCGGACTCGATCCGTCGACGCGGCGCCGCGACCGCAACGTCGAGCAGTTCGGCACCGGCAAGTGGAACCGCCTGCTGATCGACGCCACCGTCAATCTCGACTACGACCCCGATCCCGACCTCGCCGGCGCGCGCTTTCCGCCCAAGGTCTGGCCGGAGCAGAAAGACATCGACGCAGTGCGGAAGCGCTGGGGCGAACTGGGGCTGAACGGGAAGAAGTGACTCCGTCTATCCCGTTTGTCGTCATCCGCGCAGGCGGATGACCCAGTAGCCACAATCCTCGCGGCCAGCGCCCGGAGATACTGGATGCCCCGCCTTCGCGGAGCATGACAGTTTGAGTTAGCCAACCGGCAGCACGGGCTTGCCTTCCGGCACCTGCATGTCGAAGGCGCACAACAGCGCCGCCGTCGAAGCGTAGTTGCCCATGAGCAGCACGAGTTCGACGAGTTTGTTGGGAGGGAATTTGGCTTTAATCCGCGCGAAGGCTTCCGACGTCACCTTGTGATCGCGGAAAATCTGCCGGCCGAATTCGATGATGGCCGCGTAGGTTTCGTCGAGGCCCTGCGTGCTCTTGCGGTGCTTGATGATGTCGATGATGTCGGGCGGCACGCCTTCCTTGAGAGCCTCCGGTTCGTGCGCGGCCCATTCGAAGCGGCTGTCCATCTCCCGCGCCACGGTGAGGATCGCGATCTCGCGGGTCTTGGCGTCGAAGCACTTAAAGCGCAGATGCTGGTTCATCACCTGATGCGCTTCCACGGTTGCCGGGCTGTAGAGATTGAGGCCGGACGGTCCGCGCAGGCCGACGATGGTCTTGCCGGGCGTCGAGGCGCGGTCGAAGGCGCGCTGGCCGACCTCGTCCAGGTCCTCGCGTTTGCGCAGCGGCAGACGGCATCCGGATTGCGGGTCGATATCGGAAGGCATGGGCATTTTAGGGCGTCTCCAGGGTTTGCGGCGTGACCTTAGCGCGGCTTGCTGCGTTCGTCATTCCGGAGTGGCGCGAAGGGCCGAACCCGGAATTCATAACCACAAGACGTAAGGCTTACTAAGATACTCGACAGGGTTTCATCGGACCGTGATTATGGATTCCGGGCTCGCGTTGCGCGCGCCCGGATTGGCGGAGGCGGCATGTTTTTCGAGGGCTTCACGCGTACCGAAATCAAGACCTCCGGCGCGCGCATTGTGACCGTGCATGGCGGCAAGGGGCCGCCGCTCCTGCTCCTGCACGGCAACCCGTTCAGCCATCTGTCCTGGCAGAAATTCGCGCCGCGGCTGGCGCAGGACTTCACCGTCGTCGCCACCGATCTGCGCGGCTACGGCGATTCGGAAAAGCCGCCGGGCGGCAAGAACCACGAGAATTATTCGTTCCGCACCATGGCCCAGGACCAAATCGAGGTCATGGCGGCGCTCGGCCACCAGCGCTTCTACGCCGCCGGCCACGACCGCGGCGCCCGCGTGCTGCACCGCATGTGTCTCGATCATCCGGACAGGGTGGCGCGCGCCGCGATCATGGACATCGTGCCGCAGCATCATGTCTTCAATCACCCCAATAAGGCTTGGGCGACGTTCTCGTGGCACTGGTTTTTCATGATCCAGCCGGAGCCGTTTCCCGAGCACCTGATGAGCGCCGACCCGGACTTCTTCATCGAAAAGAAGCTCGCCAAAAGCGAGAAGGGCCTGAGCTTCTTCGATCCGCAGTGCCTCGCCGAATACAAGCGCTACATGCGCAATCCGGCGACCGTGCATGCCATGTGCGAGGATTATCGCGCCTGCGCCGGGGTTGATTTCGATATGGACACGGCGGATTTCGACGCCGGCCGCAAAATCGCCTGTCCGGTGCTGTTGCTGTGGGGTGCAACCGGCGGTGTCGGCCGCAATACCAGGCCGAGCCCGGGCGAGGTCTGGCAGCGCTACGCTGCCGATATCAGGGGCGCCAAGGCGCTGCCCTGCGGCCATTACCTCTCCGAGGAGGCGCCGGAGGAAACTTATGCGGAACTACGCGCGTTCTTCGCCGCTGGGGAGTTGCCATAGAGCCGGGCTAGTGGTCCGGTTCTAACATTCGCATCCGGTTCGGCAGGCTCTCATGCGGCTGGACTAGCTGCGCTCGCGCCGGAATATAACATCTGCTAGTGGAAAGTCGCGGCAGGGCAACACGGGACCGTCGATTGATGCGCACCAAGCCGCCTCAGAGCGCGCAATGCTAGTGCCGGAACCCGGCAGCGCGCCCGCAACCGGGCGCAAGTTCCCGTTCTCCCGCATCGGCTATGTCTTGAGCCTCGCCATCTTCGTCGCCGCGGTGATCGTGCTCTATCACATCCTGCGTGACATCAATCCACGCGCGCTGCTCACCGCGCTGAAAGCCACCGACCCGCAACCGCTGCTCATCGCCGGCTGTTTTGTCGCCGGCGGCTATGTGACGCTCACCTTCTACGATCTGTTCGCGCTACGCACGATCGGACGCTTCGATGTGCCGTATCGCATCGCGGCGCTCGGCAGCTTCACCAGTTATTCGGTGGGCCACAACATCGGCGCCAGCGTATTTTCCGGCGGCGCGGTCCGCTACCACATCTATTCGAATTGGGGATTGAGCGTCGTCGAGGTGACCAAAATCTGTTTCGTGGCCGGGCTCACGTTCTGGCTCGGCAACGTCACCGTGCTTGGCCTTGGCATTCTCTATACGCCGGCCGCGGCGCACACCATCGATCAGATGCCGCTCTGGGCCAACCGCGTCCTCGCCCTCATGCTGCTCGGACTTCTGGTCGGCTATGTGAGCTGGGTCTGGTCCAAGCCGCGCGTCATCGGTCGTGATGACTGGCAGGTGGTTCTGCCCGGCGGTCCGCTGACGCTGGTGCAGATCGTCATCGGCATCATCGATCTGTCGTGCTGTGCGGCCGCCATGTACATGCTGATTCCGAGTGAGCCGGCTGTCGGGTTCGCCACCTTGGCGGTGATCTTTGTCGCCGCGACGCTGCTCGGCTTCGCCAGCCATGCTCCCGGCGGCCTTGGTGTGTTCGATGCCACCATGCTGGTGGCGCTGTACCAGTTCAACAAGGAGGAATTGCTGGCCGGGCTCCTGCTGTTTCGCTTGCTTTATTACATTATTCCGTTCGTACTCTCGCTCATCGTGCTCGGCGTTCGCGAAGCCCGGCTCAAAGCCGCGCGGCGGCGCGCCACCCGCACTCCGCCGCTCGCGGCGGCAACCGAGTGCGCGGGCGAGCGTTCGGACGCGTCGTGAACGTGGCGGTCTGATATGACGGCCGCGGTGGTCAATGTCGGCATGGACCTAACACGCAACGCCACCAGCACTGAAGCCACGCCCCGTGAGTCTTGCCCAGCCCATGAGTCTCGCCCAGCCCATGAGTCTCGCCCAGCCCACAAGTCTCCCCCATGAGTGTGGTTGACGATCGCGCGCTGCGCACCCGAGCGCTGCGGCGCGGGGTGTGGCTGATTATCGCCGCGGCGGCGCTTGTGTTTGCCGGCTTGGTGTGGACCGGCGCACTTGGCGGCGGTTATGCGCTGGCAGGCTTTGCCATCGTTGCGGCAGCCGCGCTCTTGACGGCGCGCGACGGCAGGGTGGGGGCGCGGGTCTCGCCGGTGGAGGCGGCCTCCGAGCGTGGCGGCGAACAACTGCTCGCCATCGTTTCGGGCCTGCCCGATCCGGTCATCGCGCTCGATCGCGACAGCCGCGTGGTCGCGCTCAATGAACCGGCCCGAGCGCTCGCGCCGGCGCTGCGCCAGGGCGAGCCCGTCACCTTGGCGCTGCGCATGCCGGAACTGATCGAAGCGATCGACCGCGCCTGCACGCTCGGCGAACCGCAGCGCGTCGAATATTCCGAGCGGGTGCCGCTTGATCGCTGGTTCGAGGCCGTGGCGATGCCGGTGAGGCGCACGCCCGATGCGCGCAGTCCCGACCTCGTACTGTTGACCTTTCGAGATCTCACGCCGCTGCGCCGCGTCGAGGAAATGCGCGCCGATTTCGTCGCCAATGCCAGTCACGAACTGCGCACGCCGCTCGCGGCGCTGTCGGGCTTCATCGAGACGCTGCAAGGATCGGCGCGCGACGATACCAAGGCGCGCGAGCGTTTTCTGGCCATCATGCGGGAGCAGGCGCGGCGCATGGCGCGGTTGATCGACGATCTGCTGTCGCTGTCGCGCATCGAGCTCAACGCTCACCGGCGGCCCGACGCGCCTGTCGACCTCATTCCGATCGTGCGCCAGGTGGTCGACGGCCTGCAGACGCTGGCGCGCGACCGTGGCGTTGCCATCGAGGTCCAGGCGGACGACGCACTCATGGTGCTCGGCGACCGCGACGAACTGGTGCGCTTGTTCGAGAACCTGGTCGAGAACGCGCTGAAATACGGCGCCCCCGGCAAGCGCGTGGACATCAAGTTGACGCGCGGAGCCACGGCGGACGGGCAAGATGAAGCTGTCGTCAGCATACGCGATTACGGTCCCGGCATTGCTCCCGAGCATCTGCCACGGCTGACCGAGCGGTTCTATCGCGTCGACGTGCGCGAGAGCCGGGCACAGGGAGGAACCGGTCTCGGCCTGGCCCTGGTCAAGCACATCCTCAACCGCCATCGCGGGCGGTTGTCGATCGAAAGCGCGCCTGGCGCAGGCGCCACCTTTGTGGTTCACCTGTCCATCACCCCTCGGCCGAGCCCATAAAGCTTAGAACTTTCAAACAGTTGGACTGTCATCCAATTGTCATCTAGGGCTGGCAAACAATCTGGTGAGTTCGGCGCCAGTAACAGGGCGGCCTTGCCGGACGCGACGGTGGGCGCATTTCATCCCGCCACGTCGGCGGTACCGGGCCACAGTGTTGATCGTAAACGTCGTGTCAGTCCTCAAATCGAGAACGCAGTCATGAACGTAGCCTCCGTTGCCGTGCCGGTCGTCAGCAATGTAACCACCGTCGATCGCAGCACGATGTCCGAAAAGGTCGCGCTCAACGATCTCAACTTCTACTACGGCGAGGTGAGGGCGCTGAAGTCGATCACGCTCTCCTTGTTTGAGAACAAGGTGACGGCATTCATCGGGCCGTCGGGCTGCGGCAAGTCTACGCTGCTGCGCGTGCTCAACCGGATGTATGATCTGTATCCGCACCAGCGTGCCACGGGCGAAGTCATGTTCGATGGCACCAACATTCTTTCTCCGGCGCAGGACATAAATTTGCTGCGCGCCCGCATCGGCATGGTGTTCCAGCGGCCGACGCCGTTTCCCATGTCCATCTACGAAAACATCGCCTTTGGCATTCGGCTCTATGAGCGGCTGCCGAAATCCGAACTCGACGGGCGGGTGGAAAGCTCGCTGCGCCGCGCCGCGTTGTGGGACGAGGTCAAGGACAAGCTCGGCGCCAACGGACAAAGCCTGTCCGGCGGCCAGCAACAGCGGCTGTGCATTGCCCGCACCGTGGCGGTGCGGCCCGAGGTTATCCTGTTCGACGAGCCTTGCTCGGCGCTCGACCCGATCTCCACCGCCAAGATCGAGGAATTGATCGACGAACTGAAGGACGACTACACGATCGTGATCGTCACGCACAATATGCAGCAGGCGGCGCGGGTCTCCGAGTTCACCGCGTTCATGTTTCTCGGCGAGCTTATCGAGTTCGATTCGACCAGCAAGGTTTTCACCGCGCCGCACGATCAGCGCACGCAGGACTACATCACCGGCCGGTTCGGTTGATCGCTCGCCGGAGCGCCAGGGAACCGCCTAGGTAGAGCACCATGACCGAAGCCACCACCAGAATCGATCACACCTCCCGCGCCTTCGACACCGATCTGCAGGAGATCGCCCGCAAGGTCGCCGAAATGGGAGGGCTTGCCGAAAAACAGATCGCCGACGCCGTGCAGGCGTTGCTCGACCGCGACTCCGAACTCGCCGAGCACGTCATCACCACCGATCCAATAATCGATCAGATGCAGCACGACATCGAGGAAAAGGCGATCCTCACCATTGCGCGGCGCCAACCGATGGCCGTCGATCTCCGCGAGATCGTCGGCGCGATGCGGGTCTGCAACGATCTGGAGCGGATCGGCGACCATGCCAAGCATATCGGCAAGCGCGTGGTCGCGCTGTCGGGCGACCTCTATCCGCAGACCCTGATCCGCGGCGTCGAACATATGGGAGAGCTCGTTCTGGCTCTGCTCAAACAGGTGCTGGACGCGTATGCCAGCCGCGACCTGAAGGCCGCGCTCGCGGTGTGGAACGGCGACGAGGAGGTCGACGCGCTTTGCACGTCGCTGTTCCGCGAGTTGCTCACCTATATGATGGAAGACCCGCGCAACATCAGCTTCTGCATGCATCTGATGTTCTGCGCCAAGGACATCGAACGGATGGGTGACCACGCCACCAATATCGCCGAGACCGTCTATTTCATGATCGAGGGCCGGCCGATCACCGACCAGCGGCCTAAAGGCGACACCACGAGCTTCCCGTCGGCGCTGATGCAGAAATAGGGGAAACTGGGATGGGAGCCAACATCCTGATTGTCGAGGACGAAGAGCCGCTCACCACGCTGCTGCGCTATAATCTCGAAGCAGAAGGCTACGAGGTGGACAGCGTCGGCCGCGGCGACGAGGCCGATACGCGGCTGCGCGAAACAGCCCCCGATCTGGTCGTGCTCGACTGGATGCTGCCCGGCCTTTCCGGCATCGAACTGTGCCGGCGCCTGCGCGCGCGGCCGCAGACCCAGTCGCTGCCGATCATCATGCTCACGGCGCGCGGCGAGGAGAGTGAACGCGTTCGCGGGCTCGCCACCGGCGCCGATGATTACATCGTCAAGCCGTTCTCTGTGCCGGAGCTGCTGGCGCGGATACGCGCGCTGTTACGCCGCGCCAGTCCGGAGCGCGTCGCCATGGTGCTGATGATCGGCGATCTGGAGCTCGACCGTGAGAAGAAGCGGGTGTCGCGCGCCAGCCGACCAGTCGAGCTTGGGCCGACCGAATTCCGCCTGCTGGAGTTCCTGATGGAGCGACCCGGGCGGGTATTTTCCCGCGAGCAGCTGCTCGACGGGGTCTGGGGCAGCGACGTGTATATCGACGAGCGGACCGTTGACGTTCATGTGGGCCGCCTGCGCAAGGCGCTCAACCGCGGCTACGGGACCGATCCGATCCGCACCGTGCGCGGCGCCGGCTATTCGCTCGACGACCGGTTCGGCAAGGCGAGTTGATCGAAGATCAACGCGTCCTTTCGCGGGAATGAGCCGACTTAAACTTGCTGCAGGAGATTACATACTACCGCGCCGCGCGGCGTTCGCGGCGCCGATCGGCGGCCGGCTGATAGGCGATCCGCGAGTGATAGGCGCAATACGGCAGGCCGGTGATGGTATTGCCGCCGCAGAAGAAGAAATCGCCGCTGCCCGGATCGCCGACCGGCCACCGGCAGGTCTGCTCGTTCAGCTCAAGCAGCGTGCGGCGCTGGCCGATCGGAATGATGTTGTCGATCAGCTCCGGTTCGGCTTCGGTCTCGATCTCATAGGCATGCGCCAGCGCGGTATTGCCGCGGATCACCGGACGCCCGATGCGCAGCATGTGGGTCGCCGAGCGCGGCTTGCGCGGCCGTGGCGCCCCTGCGCTCGCGCTCTTGGCGCGGCCAGACAGGCCAAGCCGATGCACCTTGCCGATCACCGCGTTACGGGTGATGCCGCCGAGTTCGGCCGCGATCTGACTTGCCGAAAGTCCGTCAGACCATAGCTTCTTGAGAAGCTCGACCCGCTCGTCGGTCCACGACATGCCGCCTCCTTCTCCAGGCATCGCGATCATTTTGACAGAATCCCTCTTTGAGCCAGGAAGCGCGTAGCCGCCCAACACGCAATACAAACCCCGAACTTGGTGAAGAGTCCGCCGACTGTCCGCCGCACGAGATGTCGTACTTGACAAGCAAAAAGCTACAATATGGCGGGAGTCGGGCGCAAGAGTCGTGCGACGTGCGTCCACATGTTCCTTCCCGCTGTGGACTGCGCGAGAACGAAACAAGGTCGCGACGCCGGTTTTTCCCGTGTTGACAGTGCGCCGCGCGCAAATAGAATATGCAGCGTGCCGCCCAAAAAGAGGCGGCACATTTTGTTTGACCGCGCGGATTATTGCCGCTGCGGCTGCGAGCCAAAGCCGTGACATCGCACCTGATGCCGACCTTCGCGCGTGTTCACCTCGCTTTCGAGCGGGGCGAAGGCGTTTGGCTCTACGCGACCGATGGTGAGCGCTACCTCGACTTTACCTCCGGGGTCGCGGTGAATGCGCTGGGCCATGCCCATCCGCACCTGGTCGAGGCGTTGAAGAGCCAGGCCGAAAAGCTCTGGCACGTCTCCAACCTCTATGACATTCCCGAGGACGAACGGGCCGCCGAGCGGCTATGCGCCGCGAGCTTCGCCGACGTGGTCTTTTTCTGCAATTCCGGGGCGGAAGCCTGCGAATGTGCGATCAAGACCGCCCGCAAGTATCAAGCGGCGAGCGGACGGCCGGAGCGCTATCGCATCATCACCTTCGAAGGTGCGTTTCACGGCCGCACGCTGGCAACGCTCGCCGCCGGCGGTCAGAAGAAATATCTCGACGGGTTCGGGCCGGTCGTCGACGGCTTCGACCAGATGCCGTTCGGCGATCTCGCCGCGACCAAGCGCGCGGTCGGCGCGGAGACCGCGGCGATCATGATCGAGCCGCTGATGGGCGAGGGCGGCGTGCGCCTGGTGGAACCGTCGTTCCTCCGGGCGCTGCGCGAGCTGTGCGACCAGAATGGCCTGCTCCTGATCTTCGACGAGGTGCAGACCGGCATGGGGCGTACCGGCGAACTGTTCGCCCATCAGCGCACCGGCGTTACGCCCGACGTCATGCCGCTCGCCAAGGCGCTGGGCGGCGGCTTTCCGGTCGGCGCCTGCCTCGCCACAAGTGAGGCGGCGAAGGGCATGACGGCCGGCACCCATGGTTCGACCTTCGGCGGTAACCCGCTGGCGATGAGCGCCGTCAACGCCACGCTCGACGTGATGCTGGCGCCCGGCTTTTTCGACCGCGTCAAGCGCAACTCGCTGCTGTTCAAGCAGCGTCTGGCGGAGATCAAGGACCGCTACCCGGCGCTGATTGCCGAAGTGCGCGGTGAGGGCTTGCTGATCGGCCTGCGGGCGCTGGTCCCGGCCGGCGAACTGGTCGATGCCTTGCGCGCGGAAAAGATGCTCACCGTCGCGGCCGGCGACAATGTGGTGCGGCTGCTGCCGCCGCTCATCGTGAGCGAGCAGGAACTCGCCGAGGGCGTGGCTCGGCTCGATCGCGCCTGCGCCCGGCTGAGCGGCGGCCACTCCAAGGCGCCTGCCGGGGAGAAGGTGCGATGAGCGTCCGCCATTTCCTCGACCTGATCGACGTGCCGGCCACGGATCTGCGCAGCATTATCGAGTCGGCGCGAGCCATGAAATCGAAGCGCGCGCGCGAAGCCCGGCCGCTCGCCGGCAAGACTTTGGCGATGATTTTCGAGCGGCCCTCGACGCGCACGCGGGTCTCGTTCGAGGTGGCGATGCGCCAGCTCGGCGGCGATGTGATCCTGCTCACCTCCGACGAGATGCAGCTCGGGCGCGGCGAGACGCTTGCCGACACCGCGCGTGTATTGTCGCGCTACGTCGATGCGATCGTGGTCCGGACGCTCGATTCCGGCGAACTCGTGGAGCTGGCACGTCACGCCACCGTGCCGGTGATCAACGGACTGACGCGCCGCTCGCATCCCTGCCAGATCATGGCGGATGTCATGACCTTCGAGGAGCACCGCGGTCCGATCCGGGGCCGTACCGTGGCGTGGAGCGGCGATGCCAACAACGTGCTGACCTCGTGGATGCACGCCGCCCAGCGCTTCGATTTTCGTCTTCGCATCGCCACCCCGCCCGAGCTGGCGCCGAAAAAGCCGCTGCTCGACTGGGTGAAGTCGGCCGGCGCCGCCGTCGTCGTCGGGACCGATCCGGAGGAGGCGGTCAAAGGCGCCGACTGCGTCGTCACCGACACCTGGGTTTCGATGGGCGACCGCAACGGCGCCCGTCGCCACAACCTGCTGAAACGCTACCAGGTCAACGAACGCCTGATGGCGCGCGCCAAGCCGGACGCCATTTTTATGCACTGTCTGCCGGCGCATCGCGGCGAAGAGGTCACGGACGCGGTCATCGACGGGCCGCAATCGGTCGTGTTCGACGAGGCCGAAAACCGGCTGCACGCCCAAAAGGGCATTTTGGCGTGGTGCTTGGCGGACGCGAGATAGCGGTGAGCCCGGCCGCTGGCAGGGCTCACAAACCGGCCGCCGCTGCCTATATTTGCGGGCAATGAACGATCCTCAAATCGCCATCCCGACCCGGGCGCCCGCTGCGGAAGCGGTCGACGACACCATCCTTCCCTTCGCGGTGAAGGCGCTTGACGTGCGCGGCCGAATTGTCCGGCTCGGCGGCGCGGTCGATGCTATTTTCGCAGGTCACGACTACCCGGCCCCCGTTACGAAGCTTCTGGGCGAGGCGATCGTGCTCACAGTGATGCTGGGCTCGGCGCTGAAGTTTGACGGCCGCTTCATTCTACAGACGCAAAGCGACGGGCCGGTGCGCATGCTGGTGGTCAATTTTACCTCGCCCGGCAAGGTGCGAGCCTGCGCACGCTTTGACGCCGCACGCGTCGAGGCGGCCATCGCCGCCAATGCGTCCGAGCCTGGCAAGCTGCTCGGTCACGGCCACCTGGCGATGACAATCGATCAGGGGCCCGACACGAGCCGATATCAGGGGCTCGTCCCGCTCGAGGGCGGCAACCTCGAAGCCGCCGCGCACGAGTATTTCGCCCGCTCCGAGCAAATACCCACGCGCGTTCGGCTTGCCGTCGCCGAGGAGTTTCGCGCTACCCCGAACGGGGCGGAGCGGCACTGGCGCGCCGGCGGCATCCTGCTGCAATTCCTGCCCGGCTCGATCGAGCGCGCGCGGCAGGCCGATCTCGATCCGGGCGACGCGCCGCCCGGGACTGAGCCGGACATGGTCGCCGAGGACGACGCCTGGGTCGAAGGTCGTGCGCTGATCGACACCGTCGACGACATCGAGCTGATCGATCCAGCGCTGTCGAGCGAACGTCTGGCCTACCGGCTGTTTCACGAACGCGGCGTGCGCGTGTTTCGGCCCGCGTCCGTTGAGGCCCATTGCTCCTGCTCGCGCGACGGAGTCGAGGCCATGCTGCGCAGCTTTCCGCAGACCGACCGTGACGACATGGTCGAGGACGGCAAGATCACGGTCACCTGCGAATTCTGCAGCTCGACCTACGTGTTCCAGCCTCACGAGATCGCGCCCGCGGACGCGCCACCGGCATAGCACCGTTTGGTTCCACGCCCGCGCCGAATTTTGTTGCTGGGCTCACGAGGAACAAAACAGCCTGGAATGTCATTGATGCCGCATAACATTGCGGAGGCGATGATGAACAAAGTTATGATCGGGGCCGCGGCGGCGGCTATGTGGTTTGGCCTGTCATATGCGGCGCATGCCGAGCGCGTTTGCCGGCAGGTGTGCGATCACGGAGCCTGCGTTTCCAAGTGCGTGGAGCATCCGGATTCCGGCGTCGTCATCCACGAACATGATCGCGGGCCCGGCGCGGAAATACACGCGCCCGGTGTCGGCGTAGAGATCGGCCACTAAAATTTAGGCTGAAGCAGAGACGTGACCGAAGCAGAGACGTGACCGAAGCAGAGACGTGGGACCGAGGGCGCGGGTTCGCGATAAGCGGATCCGCGCCGCTCGTTTTCTGTTCAATTGAGCGTTCGTTTGGTCTCAGCCGAGTCAAGTGAGAAAGCGGGCACCTCGATGTCAAAGTGTTCGCCCTTTGCGCTCACCATGCCATAGCTGCCGGCCATGAATCCCGACGGCGTCTGCAATGGCACGCCGCTGGTGTATTCGAAATGCTCGCCCGCCTTGAGCACCGGCTCCTCGCCAACCACGCCGGCGCCACGCACATCCTGACGGCGGCCATTGGCGTCGGTGATGCGCCAGTGGCGGGTCTTTAGCTGCACCGTCTCGGAGCTCTGATTGGTGATTGAGATCGTATAGGCCCAGAAGAAATAATTGTTCTCCGGCGACGAGCGGTCGGCGACGAAGCGTGGCGTTACCACGACCTCGATGTCCCGGGTGACGGCACGATACATGGTGCGTTTCCTGGCGCCTTCCCGCACTTGTCCATCCCGCTGGCGGCACGCTCTGGGGAATCGCGCCGGTCGCGCGACTGCAATAACCGCGCGGGCGGGTTTTCTCAAGCGCACGCGCGGGTTGCTCACAGCCGAACCGTCACGACGTGGTCTATGCCGCCTCCAGGGCGGTGAGCACGTCTTCCACGATATCGTCCGGATGTTCGAGGCCGACCGAGACCCGCACCAGGCCGTCGCTGATGCCAAGTTCGGCGCGCGCCGCCGGCGTCAGCCGCTGATGCGTGGTCGTCGCCGGGTGGGTAATGAGGCTCTTGGCGTCGCCGAGATTATTGCTGATACGCACGAGCTGGAGCGCATCTTGAAATCGGAAGGCCGCCGGCTTGCCGCCCTTGATCTCGAAGGCCACGAGCGTCGAGCCGCCGCGCATTTGCTTCTGCGCGATGGCGGCCTGAGGATGATCGGGCCGGCCCGGATAGATCAGGCGGGTGATTTTCGGGTGTTCCGAGAGCGCGACCGAGAGCGTGGCGGCGCTGTCGGTCTGGCGGCGAACGCGTACCGCCAACGTCTCCAGTCCCTTGAGCAGCACCCAGGCATTGAACGGCGACATTGACGGCCCGGTCTGCCGCAGCAGGGTGTGGATCTTTTCCATGATGAATTTCTGCGAGCCGAGCACGACTCCGCCGAGGCAGCGGCCCTGGCCATCGATGTGCTTGGTGGCCGAATAGACCACGCAGTCGGCGCCGAGCGCCAGCGGGCTCTGATAGAGCGGCGTTGCAAATACGTTGTCGACAGTGAGCGTGGCGCCGGCCGCGTGCGCTATCTTTGCTACTTCGGCGATGTCGATGATGTCGAGCGCCGGGTTGGTCGGGCTTTCGAGGAAAAACGCCTTGGTGTTGGGCCGCACCGCGTTGCGCCAGGAATCGAGATTGCAGCCGTCAACCAATGTCGAAGCGACCCCGAAGCGCGGCAGATAATCCTCGATGACGTAGCGGCAGGAGCCGAACATGGCCTTGGAGCCGACGACGTGGTCGCCGGCCTTGAGCTGGCCGACGAGCGACAACGTGACGGCCGCCATGCCGGTCGCGGTTGCGCGCGCCGCTTCGGCGCCTTCGAGCGACGCCATGCGCCGCTCGAACATGTCGACGGTGGGATTGGCGAAGCGCGAATACTGGTAGCCGGGATCCTCGCCCTTGAAGCGCGCTTCCGCCTGCGCGGCGGTGTCGTAGACGTAGCCTTGGGTGAGGTAGAGCGCTTCGGATGTTTCGCCGAACGGCGAGCGCAGGATTCCTGCCTGAACCAGACGCGTTTCCTGGCGGTAGTTTCTTGCTGTAGACGCGGACATGTAGCCCTCCAATTTTGGCCGAGCAGCGGCCAAAAACAAAACCCGGCCGGGAGGAAAAACCTCAAGGCCGGGCTCACACGTCCCCGGCCTTTTAGCAACTTGTTTTACGTGGCTTGCAAGCCGGCCGGCTCAAATGACCACGGGATAACGGGGCTTATACGCCGCAGGCATCTTTCCGTCAAACCTCCAGACGGGTTAGATCGCCGCAGGTCAAAACCATGCCGCTCCGCTTCACCTCATCCGATCACGGCATCCTGCCCGACCGCATGATCGCGGCGCTGGCGGCGGACGGCGCCATCGCGGCGGCGCAACAGTTTGCGCCCGATCAGATCCAGCCCGCGAGCATTGACCTGCGGCTCGGCGCCGTCGCCTACCGGGTGCGCGCCAGCTTTTTGCCCGGGCCAGGCATCGCGGTGAGGCAGCGCATCGCCGAGCTGAAGCTGCACGAATTTCCGCTGGCCAACGGCGCCGTTCTGGAAACCGGCTGTGTCTACATCGTGCCGTTGCTCGAAAGGCTTCAACTGCCCGCCGACATTGCAGCCTCCACCAATCCGAAGAGCTCCACCGGGCGGCTCGACGTGTTCACCCGCGTCATCGCCGACGAGACGCGCGGCTTCGACCGGGTCGCGGCCGGCTATCACGGCCCGCTCTACGCCGAGATCAGCCCGAAGACGTTCCCGGTGCTGGTGCGGGAAGGCACGCGGTTGTCGCAGATGCGTTTGCATCGCGGCAACGCCGCGCTCGACGCGGATGCGCTGCGCGCTCTGCATGCGCGCGAACGGCTGGTCGATCGCGCTGAAGCCGTCATGGGCGACGGCATCGCCGTCAGCATCGATTTGTCCGGCAGTGGCGCGCGGCCGCCCCACGCCGAAAATGGCGGCGGCATCGTCGGCTATCGCGCCAAGCGCCACACCGCCGTGATCGATGTCGAGCGCCGCGCCGCTTACGAGGTTGGCGAA
>DASZWK010000050.1:0-7600 GCA_035546235.1 Xanthobacteraceae bacterium
GACGGCATTCGCGGCCGCGCGAATGGCGTGATTACGCCGGAACTGGCGTTGAAGGTGGGGCAGGCGACGGGGCTGGCCTTTCGCCGCGGTGAGCACCGGCATCGCGTGGTGATCGGCAAGGATACCCGGCTGTCCGGCTACATGATCGAGACTGCGCTGGTGGCCGGTTTCACCTCGGTCGGCATGGACGTGCTGCTGCTTGGCCCGATGCCCACCCCGTCGGTCGCCATGCTGACCCGTTCGATGCGTGCCGATCTTGGGGTCATGATTTCGGCGTCGCATAACCCGTTCGACGACAACGGCATCAAGCTGTTCGGGCCCGACGGCTACAAGCTGTCCGACGAGGCCGAACACGAGATCGAACAACTCATGGCGGCCGATCTCACCAAGCGGCTCGCCGCCGGCCGCGATCTCGGCCGCGCCAAGCGCATCGATGGTGTGCATGACCGCTACATTGAATTCGCCAAGCGCACCCTGCCGCGCAATCTTTCGCTTGATGGCCTGCGCATCGTCATCGACTGCGCCAACGGCGCCGCATACCGCGTTGCGCCCGACGCACTCTGGGAACTCGGCGCCGACGTGGTGCCGATCGGCGTCGAACCCGACGGCTTCAACATCAATCACAATTGCGGGTCGACGGCGCCGGAAGCGCTCTGCCGCAAGGTGCGCGAGATGCGAGCCGATATCGGCATCGCGCTTGACGGCGATGCCGACCGCGTGTTGATCGCCGACGAGCATGGCCATCTGATCGACGGTGATCAGTTGCTCGCCGTGATCGCCGAGAGCTGGCGCGACGACGGCCTGCTCGCCAAGCCCGGCATTGTCGGCACGGTGATGTCGAATCTCGGGCTGGAGCGCCGCATGCACGAGCTGGGCCTCGAACTCGTGCGCACGCCGGTCGGCGACCGCTACGTGCTCGAACACATGCGCGAGCACGGTTACAATGTCGGCGGCGAACAATCCGGCCATATCATCCTGTCCGATTACACCACGACCGGCGACGGCTTTGTCGCCGCGCTCCAGGTGCTCGCGGTCGTGCAGAAGCAGGGCAAGCCGGTGTCGCAGGTCTGCCACCGCTTCGACGCGCTACCGCAGGTGCTCAAGAACGTGCGCTACAAGAGCGGCAAGCCGCTGGAGCATGCAAAGGTCCGTTCCGCGATTCAGAGCGCGCAAAAGCGCCTGAACGGGCATGGCCGCCTGCTGGTTCGGCCGTCCGGCACCGAGCTGGTGATCCGGGTCATGGGCGAAGGCGATGACAAGGTGATGATCGAGGAGATTGTCGACGGCATCGTCGACGCGCTCACCGCGCACGCGGTGTGATCCTCACAGGCTACGCCCGCAACCGCAGAAACTGCGCAAACGCTTTCAGCGTGATCTCTGACACGTAGTGCTCGATGCCCTCGGCGTCGGCTTCGGCCGCTTCGCTCGGCACCCCCAGCGCCCGCAGCAGATCGACGACCAGACGGTGGCGCACGCGCACCCGTTCGGCAAGCGCGTGGCCTTTCTCGGTGAGAAAGACGCCGCGGTAGGGGCGGGCGGTGGCGAGGCCGGCGCGTTTGAGGCGGGAGATCGATTTGATCGCGGTGGCGTGCGAGACGCCGAGTCGCCGCGCGATGTCGGTCGGTCGCGCTTCTCCTTCGCTGGCGAGCAGGTCCGCAATCAGCTCGGCGTAGTCTTCCAGCAAGGCGGTCGACTGCGCCGACCGCGTCTTGCCGAAGCGGCGCGCCTGGGTGCCCTCCGCGGGAAGCTTGCCCATGACCGAATGACCACCGATTGGTTCGCTTGCCGTCCGCCGCCGCGCCTGCCCAGCCGAGACCATATTCGGCTCGACGTGTCAAAATGTAGCTTAGGCTACATGATATAGCCATTGACGGAAACGCTGCGGCGCCTTAAGTAACCTTGGCTACATTTTGGTGTGAGTGCTGCACAACCATGCTGCGGACAGCTTCGGATGAAAGGCTTGAGGCGGCGGAACTTGCGAGCCGGCCGGGGTCGCTGAGCGGCCGGACCGTCGCCGCGGCTCAGGCCATGCTGGCGGGCGGTCACGGCAGCTGGCGCGGCTATCTGGCCTTCGTCGGTCCGGCTGTCGTCGCCTCCATCGCCTACATCGACCCGGGGAATTTCGCCACAAACATCCAGGCCGGCGCGCGCTACGGCTACGGTCTCTTGTGGGTGGTGCTGCTCGCCAATCTGATCGCCATGCTGTTCCAGGCGCTGTCGGCCAAGCTCGGCATCGTGACCGGCCGCAACCTCGCCGAAATGTGCCGCGACCAGTTTCCGCGGCCGATCGTCCTGGCGATGTGGGTGGTCAGCGAAATTGCCGCCATGGCCACCGATGTTGCCGAGTTCCTCGGCGGCGCCATCGGTCTTTCATTGCTATTCCAGATGCCGCTGCTGGCCGGTATGGGTATCACCGCGATCCTGACCTACGGCCTGTTGATGTGCGAAAGATTCGGTTTCCGGCCGCTGGAGCTGATCATCGGCAGCATGGTGTGCCTGATCGGGCTTTGCTACCTCGTCGAGATGTTCATTGCGCCGGTCGATTGGGTCGCCGCTGGCGTGCATAGCGTCGTGCCGCAGCTCGCCGACGGCGAGGCGCTGTTGCTTGCGGTCGGTATCATCGGCGCCACCGTCATGCCGCACGCGGTCTATCTGCATTCCGGCTTGACGCAATCGCGCATGCCGGTGCGCCACGACGGGGAGCGGCGCAGGGTGTTGCGCTTCTCCAACCGCGAAGTGATGATCGCGCTCGCCGCCGCCGGCCTCGTCAACATGGCCATGGTGATGATGGCGTCGAGCGCGTTCCACGCCGGTCATCCTGAGGTGGCGGAGATCGAGACCGCCTATCACACCTTGACGCCGCTCCTTGGCATCGGCGCGGCCGGCGTTTTCTTGCTCTCGCTCATCGCCTCCGGTATCTCATCGTCCACGGTCGGAACCATGGCCGGCCAGATGATCATGCAGGGCTTTGTTGGCTTTCGCATTCCGGTCTGGCTGCGCCGCGTCATCACCATGGTACCGGCCTTCGTGGTGGTCGCGATCGGCGTCAACCCCACCAACGCTCTCGTCGTCAGTCAGGTCGTGCTGTCGATCGCGCTGCCGCTGCCGATGATCTCGCTGCTGATTTTTACCCGGCGCCGCGACATCATGGGCGAGTTCACCAACAGCCGGCTCACCCAAGTCGCCGCGCTGATCGGAACTGTGACCGTGCTGCTGCTCAACGTCGTGCTGATCCTGCAAACGTTCGGTGTGCCTATTCCCGGGCTGCCGGCCGCCGGCTAGCGGTCGCTCGCAACGGCAACCGGACCGAGGTTTGGGCGAAGATGAGGCGTGACGGCAACAAGGACTGGGGTGTCGGCGTGCGTGTCGCTTGTGTGTTGGCCTGCCTGGGCGTTCTCGCCGCCGGAGGGGCTGACGCCGGTGACTCATCTTCGCCAGCCGCGTTAAATCCGCCAGCGGAGGGCCGCGCGCTTGATCCGAACCGCTGGTTTGATTTTATCGCCGGCTTATTCGCCGTGCCTCAAGATGCAAACAAGGCAAAGAATAAGGATCAATACACCGTCTTCAATCCGACGCCGCCGGCATTGATGCGGGAACTGACCACTGACCGTCCCGACAACACGGAAAGCCCGTTTACAGTCGATGCCGGTCATTTTCAGACCGAGACGACGCTGTTTGGCTATACGCGCTCAGACCGCAGCCCCGACGGCAGCGTGAGTGACAGCTATGAATTCGGCACCACTGACCTCAGGATGGGCCTGACCAACTCCGCAGAAATGAACTTGATCTGGCAGCCCTACGGCATCGTGCGAACGCATGCGCCGAATCCCACCGACTCGATGCTGCAGTCGGGCATCGGCGGCTTGGAAATTCGCGGCAAGATCAACCTGTGGGGCGGCGATGCGTTTGAGAATCCGGGCTCCACCGCCTTCGCTCTATTGCCTTTTATCAGCGTGCCGACCGATCGGGGCAACGGCGTCAGTCCGGATGCGGTCGAAGGCGGACTCATCCTGCCCTATGCCATCAAGCTCACCGAAACGTTCGATATCACCATGAACGCGGGCGTCGAGGCGATCCACAATGACGGCGGTGCCGGATACCATCCGCGATACATTGCCTCGGCTTCCCTGGGCCACGATTGGACCGAGCAGTTGACCATCTATTACGAAGTCTACGCGGAACTTGCCCCCGCTTCGAACTTTGACGTGGTGCTGCTGTCGACAGGAGTGACCTATCAGGTCACCAAGAATGTACAGTTCGACAGCGGCATCAACCTTGGGGTGACGCCGGCTGCCGACCGATTCAACCCGTTCGTCGGAGCGTCATTTCGCTTCTGAGGCGCGGCGACTCATCAAATATTATCCGAAACGGAACATCCCGGATTGCGCGCCGCGCAATCCGGGCTACAGAGCTTGTCTCTTTGCTGGTGCGGCCGTTTGAGGCCGCGCCGCGTCAGCCGACCGTCTTCAGATTCTCGGCCGCCGATTTGCCGGTCTTGCGGTCGGTTACGATCTCGAACGTCACGCGCTGACCTTCCCGGAGCTCGCGCAGTCCGGCACGCTCCACCGCGCTAATGTGAACGAACACGTCCTTGCCGCCGCCTTCGGGCTGGATAAATCCATAGCCCTTCTGCGTGTTGAACCATTTCACGGTACCGTTATCCACGGGCCACCTCTTTCTATAGACACGTCAAAATGGACCGGGCGATCATGCCCAGTCCGGTTAGCTCGAGATTTTGGTGAAGGATTGTCAGTCAGGCGCGCTTATCGTCGCTGTGTAGCCAAGTCATTCGGCCGAAAACTCGATGCGGAATATTTAGCGGCAACTATTACCTTATGCAAGACCGCCCGGGGTCGAATGTGACAGCGACATAACAAGCCTTAATGAACTGAAAATCGGTGCCGATATTTTGTGCGACAAGTTGCTATTCAAAGGCCGCGCCGCCGGGCCGATGACCGATCACATCATTGAATTAGATCGCGATTTTCTGTCTGTGCGATGCGATAAATGACGCCGCACCTCACTGCAGCGCGCCTCGCACCAAAGCCGCGTAAAACCGTTCCGCGGCGCTCCGTGGCCGGGCCAAGCCGAGCCGGGCCAGACATTCCTTATCGTTGGTAGAACCCGACATTAGCCCGCGCACCACCATGGCGGCGAGGCCGGCGGGCGACGCTGACTTCAGGGCTTGGAGCGCCGGCAGCAGCCGTTGCTCGACATCGGTGAAATCCGTGCCGAACGGGAAGGACGGCAACAACCCCGCACCGGCGGCATCGCGCAAATCCCGGTCTATCGCCTCCGGCGTGTTGTCGCGCGCCGACGATGGCAGCTCGAACGACCGCGCAATCTTGCCCGCATCTTTGGCTTGCCGCAGCAGCTCGTCCTGAAAGCGCGCATCGGTAATCGCCAGCATCGCCGCAATGGTTTCGCTGTCGCTTTTGCCGCGAATATCGGCAATGCCATATTCCGTCACAATAATGTCGCGCAGGTGCCGCGGGATCGTCGTGTGGCCGTAGCGCCAGCGGATGTTGGATTGGGTTTTGCCCGCTGCGGTGCGGGTGGCGTGCAGCACGATCGCCGAGCGCCCGCCTTCGAGCGCGAAACCCTGGGCGATGAAATTATATTGGCCGCCGACACCGCTGACGATGCGCCCGTCCTCAAGACCGTCGGAAATCACGTCGCCCAGCAGCGTTGCCATCATCGCGTCGTTGAGGAAACGCGCATTGGTCCGCGCGCGGCGCTTCTTGGCCTCGTCGCCGTACAGTTCATTGACAAACGAGATCGATGTCATGCCGAATTTCTGGATGATATCCCGCGGCATCTCGCGCAAGGTCCGGTAGAACGCGCGCGATCCGATGAAGAACCCGGCATGCAGTACGACGCCGTTCACTTCGCGCTTAAGAATGCCGGCTTGAAACAGATCGAGCAGACCCTCGACGAACAATTCCGAGCAGCCATAGAGCCCGGTCGCAAACGGCTCACTGTGGACGGCGGCGTCGCGCTGCGGATCGTAGCCGAGCTGCGTCAGCAATCGGCAGAACTCGGCGTTGCGGCGTTGCCGCAGGACCAGCGCCTGCGCCACCGCGTCGCCGAGCGAGCCGATGCCGATCTGCAGGGTGCCGCCGTCCGGCACCAGACTTGCGGCATGCAGTCCCGCCGCATAGTCGGTAAGCGATACCGGCTCGCGTGGCGGTGCGAACAGAGGGAAATCGGTCGCAGGACTTTCAAGCAACATGTCGAATTCGCCGGCGCCGACCGCAGCGTCGCCGGGGATGAACGGCAGCTCGGAATTAATCTGGCCGGCAAACAGGAAATCGACCCGGCGCTGGTGTCGCAGCGTCAACAGGTCGAGCGTCAGGTCCGGATTGCAGCTCAGACTGTACGGTCGCGCGCCCTCCTCGGGGCGGTGCGCGATGAGTTGGCCGACCACGTTGACGCCCCGGTCGAGCACGTAGTGCAGCGCGTGCGTATAGTTGGCCGAGATGTACTGTTGCTGCGCATAGGGCGAGCCGAGCCATTCGCCGGCCTCGAAGAAAAATTCGTTGATCTCGATGTTCGGCGGCACCTTGCCGGCACGGATCGCCGTCGCGTAATCGAGCTCGGGATAGCCCGCGAAAAGGCGCTGTGCGATCGGGTCGAGGAAGCGGTGTTCAAGTTCGCTCTTGGCGCGCGGTATAGTGAGCGTAAGAGCGGTGAATATGGTGAGCCGGATCGACGAATCGGCTGCGGCCTTGGCGTACAACGCGTTGACGATGTGATTGGCTTTGCCGAGGCCAAGCGGCAGTGCGAGCACGATCCTGTTGCCGACTTTTTCGACGATGGCATCGGCGATCCGCGCCGGATCGTCGAAACGCGTCGGCGGCGCCCCGGCGTCCGAATGGATCATTGCTTGGTGTCCCAGCCCGGATCGGGCTGGAAGCGCTGCCCGTATTGCCCGGCGAGGCGCTGGAGCGATTCACGTACGTCTGCAAAGCCGCGCGTGCGCGCGTAGTGCATCGGCCCGCCGCGGAACGGCGCGAAGCCGGTGGCGAAGATCATGGCGCCGTCGAGCACCTCATCGTCCGTCACTATGCCTTCGCGCCAACAGGTCATGCAGGCGTCAAGCATCGGCAGGATCAGCCTGTCCGCGATATCAGGGGAGGGCGTGGCGTCTTCGTGCGCTTTGACCGCGTGGCCGTCCTTCCAATCGTACAGGCCCTTGCCGGTCTTCTTGCCGAGCTCGCCCTTCGCGACCTTGTCCTTGAGCCATTGCGGTGCGTCGGGCATATCGCGATTAAGGCTGCTGCGCAGCATTTCGGCGACGTGCAGGCAAATGTCGAGGCCGACTTCGTCGGCCAGTTCGATCGGCCCCATCGGCATGCCAAAATCGACGGCGGCCTTGTCGATCGTCTCCCTCTTCATGCCCGCGTCCAGCATCAGCAGCGCTTCGAGCAGGTAAGGCGTGAGCGCGCGGTTGACCAGAAAGCCGGGTGCGCTTTTCACGGGCGCCGGCAGCCGGTCGATGTGGCCGAGGAAGGCGCGGGCGTCGGCCAGCACTTCGGGCGCTGCCTGATCGTGGCTCACGATCTCGACGAGCTGCATGCGCGATACCGGGTTGAAGAAG
>DASZWK010000051.1:0-1953 GCA_035546235.1 Xanthobacteraceae bacterium
GTGCCCGAAGCGCGCGCGCCAGGCACGGGCAAAAACCTCGTCGCCGCCGACGAGGAGGCGCTGCCGTTCCGCGACGCTTCGCTCGATCTCGCCGTCTCGGCGCTGGCGCTGCAATTCGTCAACGACCTGCCCGGCGCGCTCATACAAATCCGCCGCGCGCTCAAACCGGACGGATTGTTTCTGGCGGCGTTGGTCGGCGGCGAAACCTTGACAGAGTTGCGCCAAGCCTTTGCCGCCGCCGAGAGCGACGTCGAAGGCGGCGCCTCGCCGCGGGTCGCGCCGTTCGCCGACGTGCGTGCGATCGGCGACCTGCTGCAGCGCGCCGGCTTTGCGCTGCCGGTCACCGACAGCGACCGCTATACCTTGCGATACGAAACGCCGTTCGCGCTGATGGCCGAGCTGCGGCGCATGGGCGCGACCAATGCGTTGGTCGCACGGCGCCGCACGCCGCTTCGCCGCGCGACGCTCTTACGCATGGCTGAAATTTATCGGGAGCGCTTCGCGGATTCCGATGGCCGGGTGCGCGCGACCTTCGAGATTGTCTGGCTGTCAGGCTGGGCGCCGCATCCGGGCCAGCAGCAGCCGCTCAAGCCGGGCTCGGCGCAATCGCGGCTCGCCGACGTGCTGGGCAGCCGGGAAATATCGGCGGGTGAGAAAACCGGGCGGTAACGCGCTTACTGCATCGCCGTGGCGACGCTGGAATAGAGGCCTTTGACGTTGGTGCCGAGGCTTACGATCGTGCTGGCGATAGCAACCGCGATGCCGGAAGCGATCATGGCGTATTCGATAGCCGTGGCGCCACTCTCGTCGCGCACAAAGCGCCGGACGGAAGTGCCGACCACCCGTCGCGTAAAACTGAACATGGCCTGTCGCCCCTTTCGGCTTTTGTTCACAACAGCGTCGTCAGATGCGAGATCAACGGTTCGTCGGCAGGCGGCATCGGATAGTTACGCAACTCGAGCGGCCGCACCCATTTGAGTTTCTGCTGCTCCCGCCCTTGCACGAAACCTTCCCATCGCCGGCAGACATAGAGCGGCATGAGCAGGTGAAAGTCGGGATACACATGGCTCGCAAACGTGAGCGGTGCGAGGCACTCCTCCTTGACGACGATTCCCAGTTCTTCGTTGAGCTCGCGAATCAAGCTTTCTTCCGGCCGCTCGCCCGCTTCCACCTTGCCGCCGGGAAATTCCCATAAGCCCGCCATCACCTTCCCCTCGGGCCGTTGTGCGAGCAGCACGCGACCGTCGGAATCGATGAGCGCGCAGGCGGCAACAAGGATGGTTTTGACGCTCACGGCCTGGGCTCAGCGTAAACAAGGGGTGGTAAAGGCAGTTTCAACCCGAATAGACAGTTTTCGTCATTCGGCGCCACGGTTAACCGGACGTTACCGATCATAGCCGCACGCCGCGCGTCAATTCCAGGATCGCATCCGCGAAGGCGCCGGGCGCCTCCTGCGGCGGGTTGTGGCCGACCTTGGGCAGGAGGCGGCGCTGATAGGGCCCGGCGAAAAGGCCGGCATGCGGGTCGAAAGCCCGCGCCGGCGCCACGCCATCGGCCTCGCCCTGGAGCGCAATCGTCGGCACGATGATCTTCGGGCGGGCGGCGAGCTTTTGCTCGATCGGCTCCAGTGCCGGATCGCCCGGCGCATTGCCGAAGCGATGCCGGTAGGACTGAATCGTCACATCGACGAAATCGGGATTGTCGAACGAGGGCGCACTGCGCTCGAACGTGGCGTCGTCGAACGCCCAGTGCGGCGACCATATCTGCCAGATGTAGTGCGCCAGCGCGCGGCGGTTCTGGGTGAGGCCGGCCCGGCCGCGCTCGGTGTGAAAATAATACTGATACCAGAAGCGATGCTCTTGCGCGGGCGCAACCGGCTTCACCGCGCCGGCGATGTCCTGGATGTTGTAGCCGTTGACGGTGACGAGACCGTGCACGCGATCGGGCCATAAA
>DASZWK010000052.1:0-4576 GCA_035546235.1 Xanthobacteraceae bacterium
ACGCAGACCTACGAAATCATGATGCCTGCGGATGTCGGCGTGAAGCAGACCTCGCTGGTCATGGGCAAGCATTCCGGCCGCCACGCTTTCGTGCACAAGCTGGAAGAGCTCGGCTACAAGCTCGCCGGCAATCAGCTCGAAGACGCGTTCGTGCGCTTCAAGGCTTTGGCGGACCGCAAGAAGCACGTCAACGACGAGGACATCGAGGCGCTGGTCGACGAAGAGATTGCAACCGCGCAAGACCACATCAAGCTCGTGTCGCTGTCGGTGATCGCCGGCACGCGCGGGCCGCAGCGCGCCACCATGAAGCTCGACGTCGACGGCAACGCCATGCTCGAGGAATGCGAAGGCAACGGCCCGGTCGACGCCATCTTCAACTGCATCAAGGCGATGGTGCCGCACGAGGCGACGCTCGAGCTTTACCAGGTCCACGCCGTGACCGAAGGCACCGACGCGCAGGCCGAGGTTTCGGTCCGCCTGTCGGAGAACGGCCGCTCGGTGACCGCCAAGGGTGCCGATCCCGATACGCTCGTCGCCTCCGCCAGGGCCTATATCGCGGCCTTGAACAAGCTCGTCGCCCGCCGCGCGCGGGGCCGGCTCGAACAGGTCGCGGTCGGCGAGCGGCGCATTCACTCGACCGACGCGGGGTAAGGGCCGCTACCCTTGGGTGCTCGGCGCTAAAGCGCCGGGCCGCGAAGGGGCGACCGCCGATGGTCATGCGCCATTTTTGCTGCCTCCTCGCTATGGTGCTCGCCTGCGCGACCGCTTGCCGGGCGGAGGAATCAAGCGGCGCCACACTGGTGCGAAAGTGCCTTGCCACGCAGGCCGTGGCGAGGCGATTCCGTCTGATGATGAGCCTCAATCGCGAATTGCGCTGGGCCGATGAAGCGACGGCCCTCAGGTTTGTGCTTGGCGAGCTATACCCTTGCAAAGGCGCGCCGCCCTGAACGTGACGGCCGGGGTCGCTGCAGACGCGCACGAATGCCCCTTTGGGGCCGCGTCACGGCCCGCTTGGAATCGCCGCCGCGATGTCCTAGATACGGGTCGCGGCGCCCGGTGGGCGCCGCAAATATGGTGGCGGTGCCTGGCCGCGAGTATCGTCTCGGTTAGGGCGCATAGCTCAGTTGGTAGAGCAGCTGACTCTTAATCAGCGGGTCCAAGGTTCGAGTCCTTGTGCGCCCACCAATCGTTTCGATGACTTGTGTGCAATGGCCTACGCGAATGCGTGGCGTTGTTCGAGCAGGTCGCCCGAGACTCATCCCGACAAATCGGCGGTCCATGTGCCGCATGTCAGCGCCTTCAGCGTCAATGTGTGGGGACGCGATCCTCGCCTCGGCACCGGGCGTCAGCAGCACGGTTTCGGATGCGCTTCTGAAACATTGTTTGTCGATTCTAATTAAAGGCGTCGCAATATTGCGTCCTCGATGGACTCCTGCAAATGGGGTTGCCCGGCTCAGAGCTCGTCGGCCGTGAGCGCCCGTTTTGGTCAGCTTGAGGGCCGTGGCAGCTTGGGAAATGGTTTGATATACATGTGCCGAACCGATCGGACACATGACTGCTGCGGAAATGTTCATGACAGACGTCGTGGGACGACCACAGCGGCGAAGCCGAACGCTCGCTGTGCCGCTTGCCCTGTTTGGCATTTCGGTTCTGGTGACGGGTTGCGGCTCCAGAAACACGTTTGTGCCTCCGCCGCCTCCAAAAGTGGTCGTCGCGCAGCCCCTGCAGAAGTCGGTAACTTTGTTTATCGATCTGACCGGCAACACCGCGGCTTACAAAACGGCCAATCTGGTCGCGCGCGTTCAGGGCTACCTGGTATCGATCGATTATAAGGATGGCGCCGCTGTCACAAGGGGAACGCAGCTCTTCGGCATCGAGCGCGATACCTATCAGGCGCAGGTCGATCAGGCCACGGCGCAATTGGCAAAAGACCAGTCGGTGCTCGCGCAAGCCCAGGTCAATCTGACTCGCTACCAGACATTGGAACAGCAAAAATCGATTGCCGCGCAGCAAGCCCAGGATCAGGGCTTTGTTGTTCAGCAAGACAAAGCCGCTGTTGGAATCGATCAAGCTAATCTTCAAACCGCGAAAATCAACCTCGGCTATACCAGGGTCACGGCGCCCTTCGACGGCATCGTCACCAGTCATCAGATCGATATTGGCAATCTGGTCGGCGCGTCCGGACCGACCACGCTCGCAACCATCGTTCAGACCGACCCGATCTACGTCAACTTTACGCTGAGCGAACCGCAATTTCTGGCGATCCGCAGAAGCAGCGCCAAGGCGGGGCGCTCGGTCAGTACCGCAGACCTGACGTATCTTGCGAGCATTCCGGTCGAGATCGGCCTGCAGGACGAAGCCGGCTTTCCTCACAAAGGACATCTCGACTACGTCTCGCCGCAAGTCGACCCCGCATCCGGCACGTTGGCGGTGCGGGCGATATTCGAGAACAAGGATAATGCGCTGGTGCCGGGTCTTTTCGTTCGCGTCCGGGGGCCGATCGGGCATCAGGACAAGGCGCTGCTGACGCGAGCTGACGCGATCGGAACGAGCCAGGAGGGGCGTTACGTGCTGGTCGTCGGTGCGGACAATGTCGTGCAACGCAAGGTCGTCAAGACCGGACAGCAGCAGGGGCAGCTCGTCATCATCGAATCCGGTCTTGATCCGGGTGACTGGGTGGTGATCGAAGGCATTCAACAGGCCTTCCCGGGCGCCAAGGTCGAGCCGCAACGATCCGCGCTGAAGCCGACCGAGGCCGGCTCCTCAGACGACGCCGAGACGAGCGCTCCCAAACCGGCACCGCAGTGAAAGGACGCGAGGGACTGGCATGATCTCGCGCTTCTTCATCGATCGACCTGTGCTTGCCAATGTGCTGGCTTTGGTTTTCGTGCTGGTTGGGCTGGTCGCGCTCCTGCAATTGCCGACGTCCGAATATCCCAATGTCGTGCCTCCGACCATCCAGGTCGAGACTCGGTACCCGGGCGCGAGCGCCAAAACGCTTGTCGACACAGTCGCGCTGCCGATCGAACAGCAGGTGAACGGCGTCGAGGGCATGCTTTACATGCAGTCGACGAGCGCGAGCGACGGCACCTACACCTTGACCGTCACCTTCGCGATCGGCACCGATCCCGACAAGGCAGAGATCTTGGTCCAGAACCAGGTCGCCGCTGCGCTTTCGTCGTTGCCGCCATCCGTACAAGCCCAGGGAGTGACGACGACAAAGAAATCGAGTTCGATTCTGGAATTCATCGCGCTGGTGTCGCCCGACAGCCGCTTCGACAGCCTTTTTCTGTCCAACTACGCCGTGATCAGCGTGCAGAATGAATTGGCGCGGCTCAAGGGCGTCGGCTCCGTGACGATCTTCGGCGCCGGTCAATACGCGATGCGGATTTGGATGAATCCGGACCTGCTGCAAACGCGCGGCCTCACGCCCCAGGACGTGATCAACGCGATCCAGGGGCAGAGCCAACAAGTCACAGCCGGCCAGGTGGGCGCCCCGCCGGCGCCGAACGGCCAGGACTTCCAGTACACGCTCGATATCAAAGGCCGGCTCGACGAGGTTGCCGAATTCGAGAACATCATCGTCAAGGCCGCCGGCACGAACGGCGGACAAATCACCCGAGTCCGGGATATCGGCCGCGTCGAGCTCGGCGCCCAAACGTACAGCCAGTCCTTCAATCTCGACGGCCGGCCCGCCGCCGGGATCGGCATTTCGCTGCTGCCGGACGCCAACGCCATCGCGGTCGCCGACGAAGTCAAAGCCAAGATGGACCAGCTCGCCAAGAGCTTTCCTCATGGTGTCAGCTATGTGACGCCCTACGACACTACGAAATTCGTCAGAGCCGCGATCAACGAGGTCTATCGCACCCTGATCGAGGCCGCGGTCCTGGTGCTGATCGTCATTCTTGTCTTTCTGCAGGATTGGCGGGCGATGCTTGTTCCGGCGACAACGGTTCCGGTGACGATCATCGGCGCATTCGCCGCGATGGCGGCGTTCGGATTCAGCATCAACCTGGCGACGCTGTTCGCCATCGTGCTGGCGATTGGCATCGTCGTTGACGATGCGATTGTCATCGTCGAGGGCGTCTCGCGCTATGTCGAAGAGGGGATTCCTGGCCGCGAAGCTGCCGGCAGGGCAATGGACGATCTTATCGGCCCTGTCATCGGCATCACGCTGGTTCTCATGTCGGTATTTATTCCCGCCGCCTTCTTGCCGGGATTGACCGGCCAGCTCTACCGGCAATTCGCGCTGGTTATCGCCGCCACCGCGTTCATCAGCGCGATCAACGCCGTGACGTTGAAGCCCACGCAATGTGCGCTGTGGCTGCGAGCGCCGGTCCCGCCAGAACGGCGCAACCTGTTCTATCGCGTCTTCAACGCCGCGTTTGGCGCCACCGAGCGGGGTTACGTTCGCCTCGTTGGCGCGATGACGCGCCGCAGCGCCCTCATGGTGGTCCTTGCCCTTGCCCTGGTCGTCGTTGCGGTCTGGGGACTGGCGCGCGTGCCGACCGCCTTCCTGCCGAACGAGGACCAAGGCTATCTGATTGTCAGTGCGCAACTGCCGGACGGCGCCTCA
>DASZWK010000053.1:0-18205 GCA_035546235.1 Xanthobacteraceae bacterium
CTTCGTAGCTGGCGTGGGCGATTTTCTTGACGCGGATCATACGGACTCTCCTTCAAGCATCATTGTTCTGCATGGGGCAGCGAGCCGAGCACATCGACCATTTTGGCGACATCGTACTCGCCGAATCCCATTGCCATGAAGTGCTCGTAGAGCGGTTTGACGCAATCGAGAATCGGCGTCGCAACCCCGACCTCTTTGGCGAGATCGTCGATCATGCCGAAATAATGCTGCAGCGTCGGCACCGGACCCTGCACCGGCGTAAAACGGCGCTCCGCCATCCAGGGCGCGCGAATGCCGAACTGGGTCGAGCCGCCCGAGCCGGTGGCGATCGCCTTGATCATCAGCGGCACGTCGACGTCGGCTTTGAGCGCGAGTGCCATGGCCTCGGCCGTCGCCGCGATATTGATGGCGACCAACAGATTATTGACGAGCTTGACGCGGCTCGCGGCGCCGAACGCACCGAAATAGAGGCAGGAATCGGCGAAGGCTGAAACCACGCCCTCCACCTTCTTGCACGCATCGGCATCGCCGGCGAGATAGATCACGCCCTTGCGCGCCGCCACCATCCCGGGCGTTCCAGATACCTCGCCATCGATGAATGCGGCGCCCTTGCCGGCCAGCGGCGCGATCTGCCGCTTCTTGTCCGGCACCGGATGCGAGCCCAGCTCGACTACGACCTGTCCCGGCCGCGCACTGTGCACGAGTCCATGCGGACCATGCACCACGTCGTCAAGCGCCTCGGTGGAGGGCACGCAGGAAAACACGATATCCGCCTGGGCGCCGACCTCGGCGGACGACCGCGCCGGCACGCCGCCGATGCCCTCGAATTCGGCAAGCGACGAACGCCGATAGCCGACCACGCGACGGCCGCTCTTGATCAGGTTCTGACAGATCGGCATGCCGATCTTGCCGACCCCCACAAAACCGATGGTCTCCATGAAGCTTCCTCGCGGCGTTTCTTATGTCACTTCGATCGTCTGATCGGAAAGGTTGACGCGCAGTCCGAGCGTCCCTTCCATGATCGTCCATTCCTTGAGCTCGAAGGTGCGCAGCTTATTGACGAAGAACGGGTCGGCCTCGGCCAGCGCGCGCGCTTCCGCGGCATCCTTCGCGCGCAACACGGTCAGACCCAGGCCGCTTGGCGGACCCTCGCCGTCCGACAGCGGCCCGGAAGCAAACACCAGGCCGCGCTTTTCCAGGCCGATCATGTATTCGAGATGCGCCGAAAGGAACGGCTGGAGTTTCCCCGGCTCGACCACCGGTTTCGACAACAGCACGTATAGTTTTTTGCGCAACATCTTGCGCGTCAGATCGGCAACACGCTCTTCAAAAAACATGGCCGCGACCCCGGATTTCCAAACCATAGTCGGCCGTCACGGCGCAACGAGTCAATAACGGCAGTCGCCGCCGCACCGAGCAAGAGAGCCGTTCAAATCAGCCGCGAATTCGGCGGCAGGCCGAGAAAATGCCGGCCGACCGCCTCATAGATCGCGAACTGCGACTGGGCCTGCTGCGACACCGCATGCATATCGCGGAACCGGCGCTCGAACGGATTGCTCTGGAACACCGCCGTGGCGCCGGCCGCCAGATAGGCGTTCTCGACCACCTGCCGCGCCTGTTGGCTGGCGTTGATGCAGGCCATGCGCAGCCGCACGCGCTGGTCCATCGTGAACGACCCGGATTGCGCCGCGCGCCAAATCTCCTCCAAAGCATCGAGCAGGAAGCAGCGCGCGGCGGCGAGCGACGACTGCGCGACGCCGACCTGGGACTGCACCACCGGATTGTCGCGCAGCATGACGCTCTGCCCGGTCGGCGTCTTCTTTTGCGCCAGGGCACAGAACGCATCGAGCGTCGCCCGCGCAATGCCAAGCGCCACCGCCGGAAAGCTCGCGCCGAACAACTGATAGATGGTGAACTGATAAAGCGGACCACGCTCGCGCCACTCGGCCGGATTGAGCGCATGAAAGCCGATGGCGTATTGTTCCGGCACGAACACGTCGGTGAAAGTATACGTGTCGCTGCCGGTGCCTTTGAGGCCGATGACGTGCCACACGTCGTCGATCTTGGCCTTTTCGCGCGGCAGCACGATCGTCTTTTGGATCGGCTTGCCCTCGGCGTCGCGGCGCGGCTCGCCGTTCGGCTCGTAAACGATGCAATGGGCGGCGAGCCAAGTCGCCTGCCGGCTGCCGCTCGCAAACGGCCAGGTCCCGCTGACGCGAAAACCGCCCTTGTCGACGACCGCCTTACCGCTGCCGGTCGGTCCCCAGGCCAGCACGCCGCGCGGATTCTTCTTGAAGACCTCTTCCGCCACTTCGGGCTTCATTGCCTTGGAAATGGTCGAGCACACCGAAGTCTGCCCGATGCACCACGCCGTGGAGGCGTCGGATTTGGCGATTTCCTCGATGGCCTGGACGTAGTCGACCGGCGAGATTTCTTCCCCGCCATAGGAACGTGGCACCAGCATGCGGTACAGGCGCGCCTCGTGCAGCGCATCGACAAGGTCGGCCGGCAATTCGCGGTTCGCCTCGATATGTGGTGCCGCCGCCGCGATCTTCGGCGCCAGCGCCCGGGCATTGGCAACGCAATCCACTCTCGCCCGTTCGTCCATCCGGTAGGCTCCCAGCACATTCACCAGGCGCCATTCTTACCCGCCGCCGCACATGCGGTCTATTGGGGCGCCACCAATGCGTGAGACGCGTCATTGCTTGGCTTGCGCGATTGTTGCCAGCAACGGCGAAAGCCGGGCCATGTCGTTACGGATATAGGCGTCGAAGTCGCCAAGCCCGATATCCGCGGGCGTAATGCCTTGCACGCGAATTTTGCTCGCGATCGCAGGCTCCTTCGCGACTTCGACGATGGAGTCGTGCAGTGTCTGCAAAACCGAACGCGGCGTCTTGGCTGGAGCGAGGAAGCCGTACCAGGTCGAGAACATGTAATCGACACCCTGCGAGGCCGCGGTCGGAATTTGAACCGGATCGTGCAGCGGCGTATCGGCGCCGACCGCAAGCGCCAGCAGGCGGCCGTTTTGCAGCATCGACTGCGTGAAGGCCGCCGGTGAGAAGGTGACCTGGATGTTGCCGGCAAGCAGGTCGGTAATGATGTTTTGCGTCACCGTGTAGGGCACGTGGACCATCGACGTGCCGGTCTTATAGGCGAAATACGCTCCGGCGAGGTGCGTCGCGGTGCCGATGCCGGCCGATCCGTAATTGATCGTTCCCGGTTTCGCCCTGGCCAACTGCACGAATTCGCGCAGAGTGTGCACGCCCAGCGATGGCGCCACCGTTACAACAGCGGGCGTTTGCCCGGTCAGGCAGATTCCGGAAAAATCGGCGACCGGATCGAACGGCAGGTTCTTATTCATCGTGCCGAGGATCGCGTGCGCCGAATTGGTGAAGAGAATCGTGTATCCGTCGGGAGCGGCTTTCGCCACCGTCTCGGCCCCGATCAACGTGCCGGCACCCGGCTTATTTTCGACGATGACCTGATAGCCGTAGCGCTGCGACAGGCCCTGGGCAAAAAGGCGCGCCTGAATGTCCATGGCGGTTCCGGGCGTAATCGGCACCACGATCGTAATAACGCGCGATGGGAAACGCTCCTCGCCATACGCGAGTCCGCAAACCATTGCGATCAACGCAAGCGCAAGTGTGCACGATCTGATCAAGGCCACGTGCAACTCCTCCCCTTGCCGAACCCGTTTCGTTCAACGACGGACAATTCCGCCCGGCTGGCTCACACTAGCACGACGGCGATAATGTGGGAGGCGGAGCGACTACGCGGCGCCGCGGCTCAATCTTCGCCGAACATTTCCTGCCGCCGCCGCTCCAGCGCCGCCGAATAGCGGCGCAACGCATAGGCTTCCGTCAACACCCCGATGACACGGCGATCGAGATAGGAATCGACGACGGCCAGCGCCTCCGCCTCGGCGCGGTCGAAAGCAAGCACGGCTTCCTTCACGGCCATGCCAGGCAGCAGCATTTCATCAGTGTAGTGCAGATAGTCTTTGATCGCGTTGTCAGGCTCGATCTCGCCGCCGTAGAGGTCGGCGACATGCACCAGCCCGACATAGCGATCCGCCTCATCGACCGCCACCACGTAGGCGGTCGAGCCGAGCGGAAAGGTCTCGCGAAAAGATGCAACGTTGGTCGAAGCGTGTACCGTTTGTATGTCCTGCCGCATCATCCGGGCAACGGTGAGATCACGCATCCAGCCGATATCGGCGGCGCTGCGAATCGTCTCCCCGCGCAGGTGGAAACGCCACGTCGCGAACGAATAACCGAACACTTCGCGCGTGACTTGCGCCGATATGATCACGGCGATGAGCACCAGCGTGGTCAGCCAAAGATCCTTGGTCGTCTCCAGTGCAATGAAGATCATGGTCAGCGGGCCGCCGATCACCGAGGCGGACAGCGAACTCATGCCGATCACCGAATAAGCATTGGGATCGAAATACATCGTGGGGAACATCATGGTCAGCGCCACGGCCACGAGATGGCCGCCGAGCGCACCGATCAGGAGAGACGAAAAGAACATTCCGCCACGGAAGCCGGAGCCCAGCGAGGCGACCGACGCGGCGATCTTGAGCACGAACAGGAGCACAATGAAATTGAAAGGCAGATCGAGCATGCCGGAGACACGCAGCGCGCCGTGGCCGGACGACATGACCTGCGGCGAGACGATTGCGAACAAACCGACAAACAGCCCGCCGACCATCGTGCGCCACATTGGCCGCAGCGCCAACCGCGAGAAAATCGCCTCGCACAGCGCCACGCAACGCATCATCGCAATGCCAAGAAATGCCGCGAGCAGGCCGACGACCGCCGCAAGCACGTAATCATGGCTGACGATTGTCATCTTCTCAGGCGCCACCACGCCGATCTCGGCCGGTGCCAGCCCGTCCGCGACCACGTAACCGACCAGCGCCGCGATAGCGACAGGCGCCAGGCTGGTCGGCGTATAGCTGCCGATGATCAGTTCGAATCCGTAAAATGCCCCGGCGAGCGGGGCACCAAACGCGCCGGCGATCCCTGCCGCGGCCCCGCAGCCGACCAGAATGCGCAAATCCCCGCGACGGAGCCGGAACGCGTTGCCGATGCGCGAAGCAATGCCGGCCGCCGCCTGCGTGTAGCCCGCCTCCAATCCGACCGAGGCACCGACGCCGCTTGACCAGATCGTCTGCGCGGCCACGATCATGCTGCCCAGAAGCGACATGCGGCCGCCGTGCAGCGCGTTGGCCTCGATCGGGTCAATCTCCCGGTCCGGCCGCCAGCGCCGGAGGATCTCCGTCGACAGCCCGAACAGCAGGCCACCCAGCAGTGGCACGGCAAGGGCCAAGATTGGATTGAGCCCGAGCCGCGCCGAGAGCCGCTCGCCGGGCTGCAAATTGAAAAAGATCGTATGCAGCAGATCGACCAGGTAGCCCATCGCGGCCACCACCAGGCCGCCGACGACGCCGACCATCGTCGCCAACGCGACAAGGCTCGATTCCCGTGCTCGAACGAGGGCGCGCAGGCGCCGGGGTATTTCGAATCGCTCGGCCACTTCAGCAATCAAGACGCATCGGCCATCGTTCGGGTGCTCTTATACGGGCGGGCACGCCAAGTTCTACTTCTCGGTGCAACCGCAGACACCTGACCGCGAAGGGAAATCGTTGGCAGATGTAGCGGCTGAGCGGACTCCTAGGACAGGCCGGGCCGCGAATCAGGCCGCGCCGGCGCGAAACGGATCAGAAAGTGCGCTGCACCAACGAACTACCAGCCAATCGTCCCAAAATGCCGCGAAGTCAACGATTTTTCGCCAGCCTCCGAGCGATTGGCTTTCGCCGCACTGGCTCCGATCGCGGCCGAAATGGTCTGACGATTGCCGGAACACCCGTCTCGACAGGGAGTTAATGACTGCACGGGCCCGACGGCGTCCAGACCGGCTGCATGCAAACATGCTCTCATTCGGAGGCAATGCGTTGCCGCATCGGATGCCCCATCGCCGGGCCACGGCTTCGCAGCGCGGCGAACAACCGAGTCCGCATGCCGGTCCCATCATAGAAACCGCGATTCCGACTCGGCTCGATGCGCTGCCGTTCGGACGCTTCCACATTCTGGTGATCGCCGCCCTGGGCATCACCTGGATTCTTGATGGGCTGGAAGTGACACTTGCGGGATCGCTTTCCGGCGAGCTCAAAAACAGCTCCGCTTTGGGCCTCAGCAACAGCGAAGTCGGGCTCGCCGGAAGCTGCTATCTGGCTGGCGCGGTCTTTGGAGCGTTCTTGTTCGGGTGGCTGACGGATCGCCTCGGCCGGAAGAAGCTGTTCACTATCACCCTCGTCGTTTATCTGTTGGCGACGGCCGCGACGGGGCTGTCATGGAACTTTTGGAGTTTCGCGTTGTTCCGTATGGTTACGGGCGCCGGCATCGGAGGTGAATACTCTGCCATCAATTCGACAATTCAGGAGCTTATTCCGGCTCGCCTGCGCGGCTGGACCGATCTATTGATCAACGGCAGTTTTTGGGTCGGCGCCGCGATCGGGGCTGGCGGCTCGATCGTTTTGCTCGATCCGCACTTTATCGACCCCGCAATCGGCTGGCGCCTCGCATTCCTGATCGGAGCGGCAATCGGCGTTATAATCGTGATGATGAGACTGTGGATTCCGGAGAGCCCGCGCTGGCTGGTCACTCACGGGTTCGCAGAGACAGCGGAAAAAACAATGCGCGGCATCGAAATGCGCTTCGGTCGTGACGTCGATTCCCGTACGTTCGAGCACGTACGGCTGCGCGGCCGCGATCATACGCCACTGCGCGAGGTCGCCCACGCGCTGTTTTTCACCTATCGGCAACGGACGATCGTCGGCTTGTGCCTGATGACGTCGCAGGCGTTCTTCTACAACGCCATTTTCTTCACCTACGCGCTGATCCTGATAGATTTTTACCATGCGCCGGCCGATGCGGTCGGCTGGTACATTCTGCCGTTTGCAGCCGGCAACTTTCTGGGCCCGCTGCTGCTTGGCCGGCTGTTCGATACGGTAGGCCGTAAGATCATGATCGCGTTCACCTATGCGCTCTCGGGAGCGCTGCTCGCGGCGACTGCTTATCTGTTCAGCCGGAATCTCCTTTCCGCCCAGCAACTGACCATGGCCTGGATGATTGTGTTCTTCTTTGCTTCGGCGGCGGCAAGCTCGGCCTATCTGACAGTCAGCGAGACCTTTCCGCTTGAACTGCGCGCGCTCGCCATTGCGTTCTTCTACGCCATCGGCACTGCTATCGGCGGCATCTCGGGGCCACTCCTGTTCGGAATGCTGATCGACACCGGCTCGCGCGGCAGCGTCGCCGCCGGCTATTGGATCGGCGCGGCCATGATGATTGGCGCCGCCGTTATCGAAGCGTTGTGGGGCATTGCGGCCGAGCGCAAGCCGCTCGAAGCCATAAGCCGGCCGCTTGCACTCGTCGATTGAAAGCTGGGAGCAGACGTGCGAAGGCAACTCAATATTTCAGACAGATTCGCCGATATCATGGCCGTTGTCCCGACCCCGCTTGCGTCCGATTTGCGCCGTTGCGCGATTCTGCTCGATATCGACGGCACCATCCTCGATTTCGCGCCTTCGCCGCGCCAAGTCTCAGTGCCGGCTGGGTTGCAGCAGACTCTGACCCGTCTCCAAACTTTGACCGGCGGCGCGCTGGCGCTGGTCAGCGGCCGGTCGCTTGGTGACATCGATCTGATCTTTTCGCCGCTGCGGTTCGCCGCCATCGGCGTGCATGGCGCCGAAATGCGCACGCGTGGCGACGCGCCGGTGCAGACGCGGACCGTACCATTGAGCGATGACCTCAAACGCGCGCTCGCGAAAGTCGCAGCGCTGGCACCGGGCATCCTGGTCGAGGACAAGGGCTATTCGCTTGCCCTGCACTACCGCCAGTCGCCCGCGAGCGAACCGAGCGTGCTGGGCGCGGTTCGCACGATTTGTGCTGGCTTCCCGCAGGACGCCGCCGAGATACTTCCCGGCAAATTCGTCGTCGATATCAAACCAGCCGCGATCAACAAGGGCGACGCAGTCCGGGCGCTGATGCAGCTCCCACCATTCGCCGGCCGGCATCCGATCTTCATCGGCGATGACTTGACCGACCTTTCGGTGTTCGACATCGTCCCCCAGTTCGGCGGCCGCGCCTATTCGGTCGGCGGCCTCACGGCCGACGTGGACGGTCATTTCGATACGCCGGAAATCGTGCGCTCATGGCTCGCGCGCATCGCGGCTGAAGGTCTGGGCGCGACGGGATGACGGATCACGGGCTGGATCTGGCGGTCATCGGAAACGGCCGAACGGCCGCATTGGTCGACCCTTCTTCGCGCATCGTCTGGTGGTGCTATCCCCGTTTCGACGGCGATCCGATCTTCTGCCGGCTCGTGTCCGGACAGGAAGAGAAGGGTTTCTCCGACGTCGTGCTCGACGACATGACGGAATTCTCGTCCGAATACGTGCGCAACACCGCCATCGTCACGACGGTGCTCACCGATAGCCGCGGCGGCAAGGTGCGGATTACCGATTTCGTACCGCGTTTTCGTCAGTACGAGCGCGTGTTCCGACCGCCGCAGCTTTACCGCATCATCGAACCGATTGCCGGTCTGCCGCGCATTACGGTGCGCATGCGGCCGACCTGTGAATACGGCAAGCCACTGCCGCACCGCTCGCTCGGCAGCAACCACATCCGCTATGCCGATGATTCCACGGTGATCCGCCTGACCACCGACGCGCCGCTGTCGATGATTGACAACGAGGCGCCATTTGTCCTCACGCGTCCGCTGCACATGGTGTTCGGCCCCGACGAGCCATTCACCGGCGATCTGCAGAAGACCTGCCGCGACTTTGTCGAGCGCACGCACGATTATTGGACCGAGTGGGTACGCCGCCTGTCGATTTCGATCGACTGGCAGGAAGCCATCATTCGCGCCGCCATCACGCTCAAGCTCTCCAATTTCGACGAGACCGGCGGCGTCATCGCCGCGCACACGACGTCGATACCCGAAGCGCCGGGCTCCGGCCGCACCTGGGATTACCGCTATTGCTGGCTGCGCGACGCCTATTTCGTCGTACACGCGCTCAACCGCATCGGCGCCACGCGCACGATGGAAGAATTCATTTCGTTCACGCTATCGATCGCTTCGAAGCCCGGCCAGGAGCTGCGCCCGCTCTACAGCGTGGTGCCGACCGCCTCCGTGGAGGAACGGACCGCGCCGCACCTTGCCGGCTACCGCGGCGACGGTCCGGTGCGCATCGGCAATGCCGCGGTCGACCAGATCCAGAACGATACCTATGGCAGCGTCATTCTCGCCGCCATGCCGATGTTTTTCGACCGGCGACTGCCGCGGCCCGGCGATGCGGGACTGTTTCACCTGCTGGAGTCGCTCGGCCGGCACGCCGCCCGGTCGGCGTTCGAGCCCGACGCCGGCATCTGGGAGTATCGCGGGCGCCAGCGCGTCCACACCCATTCGGCCGCGATGTGCTGGGCCGGCTGTCAGCGGCTCGCGGCGATCGCGACACGAATCGGTCTCGATGCCCGCGCCAAACACTGGAACGCGATCGCCGAGCCGATGCACGCCGAACTGGTCGAGCGAGCCTGGAACGGTAAGCGCGGTGCCTTCACGGCGGCGTTCGGCTCCGACGATCTTGATGCCAGCGCGCTCTTGCTCGCCGACCTCGGCGTGGTCGAGGTCGACGATCCGCGCTTTGCTTCTACGGTCGGCGTCATGGAGCGCGAACTGATGCGCGAAAAGCACGTCATGCGTTATGCCGGCGAAGACGATTTCGGGCTGCCGATGACCGCGTTTCTGATCTGCCGCTTCTGGCTGATCGACGCGCTCTGGTCTCTGGGCCGGCGCGAGGCCGCGCGCGACCTGTTCACGGACGCGCTGGAGCACCGTAACCGCTATGGTCTGCTGTCCGAAGACGTCGATCCCAAAACCGGCGCGCTGTGGGGCAATTTTCCGCAGACCTATTCGATGGCCGGCCTGATCCTTTCGGCCATGCGGCTGTCGCGCAGCTGGGAAGACCGCTATTGGCGCGGTTAGCGGGGCCGGCACGTTAAGCCGGGCTATTCGACTAAATTGCCTCCCAGCCGCGTAATTCCTATAATTCCCGCGATGAACGACGTGGCAGCCAGCGCCCCGCTCACGCGCGAGTTCGTGCATTCCTTCCAGCGGAACTTCCTTTCCCCCGAGCGGAGCTATCGGCTCCTGCCGGACGGGCTGGAATGGCGCGAAGGCGGCACGCCCCATATCGTCCGTTACGCCGACATCGTCGAGATTCGCGAATACAAGGGCAAGGTTTTTGGCGCACTGTCGGCGCAACTGCCGCGCAGTTTCGACTACCTGATACGCGGCCGCGACGGCGAGCAATACCTGCTGAACTCCATTCACCGGCCGCGCTTCGGCGCCGCCGAGAACCGGGCGGCGACCTGCACCACGCTGGTCGACGAGCTGCGCCGACGCGTCGCCGCCGCCAATCCGAATGTCAGATCGGTCAATGATCTGCGCTGGTCGTACAAGCTTGCCAACGCGGCGGATCGCCTGTGGTACCGCGTCGGACTTTTGTTCTTCAAGCTGATCCGACGGTCCGATTTCGATCGTTCGTCGAACTTCGCGGCGCGGCTCATGCGCCGCATCGGTCCGCGGCTGCGCGGCCATCGCACCGCGCGCGCCAACCTCATCGCCGCCTATCCGGATAAATCCGCCGCCGAGATCGAACGGATACTTGGCGACATGTGGGACAATCTCGCCCGGCTCGCGGTCGAATACGTCAACCTCGACCGGCTGGTCGACCCCAACAATCCCAATTCGGGGCGGATTGTGGTCGCGCCGAGCACTTTGGAAAAACTCGCGCGGTTGCGCGACGACGGCAAGCCGGCCGTACTCTTTACCTCGCATCTCGCCAGCTATGAGGTCGGCGCCATCTGGGTTGAGCGCAACGGGCTCAATCTCGCGATTTTCTACAACCCGTCGAATTTCGGTCCGCTGTCCGAGCAGCTCGCGGCGATGCAGAAGACCACCATGGGCCGGCTCGTCGAATCGGGCCCCGATGCGGTGTGGCGACTGCGCGACGCGCTCAAGAGCGGCCTGCATCTCGCCTTGTTTGCCGATCAGCACTTCGCCAATGGCGTCGATGTCGAGTTTTTCGGCCGGCGCTGCAAGGCCAATCCGATGGCGGCGCGGTTTGCGCAGTTCTTCAACTGTCCGGTCCACGGCTTCCGCGCGATCCGCCTGCCGGACAATCGCATTGCGGTCGAATTCACCGAGGAGATCGAGATGCCGCGCGGCGCCAACGGCAAGATCGACATCGGGCCCGCCATGCAAACGATCACCACAACGATCGAAAACTGGATTCGCGAGCGCCCCGAACAATGGCTGTGGCTGCAGCGACGCTGGCGCTGAAGGCGGCCTCACCACCAACCAGATGCACATAAAGGCAGCGCGGCGAAATCGAAATTCCGCCGCGCCAAGTCCGTATGAACAGCCGCTGTGCGATCAGCCGGTCGGCGGCGCGATCTCGTCCAGGCTTCTTTGCCTCGCCTCGGGTCCGAGCTGTGTCACCGCGATGGCGGCGATGAACAGCAGCGCCGCAAGGCAAGCAAACACCGTCATCAAGCCGAAACCGGTCTGAATCCACAGGATCGTCGGCATGATGAACGCCGTCGCCAGCCGGCCGACGCCTGAAGCCCAGCCGAAGCCGGAGGCCCGCGCGTTGGTCGGGAACACCTCGGATGCGAAGATCTGCATCGCGTTGCCGGCGACTTGCACGAAAAAGATCATGATGAAGCCGGCGACCATCAGCTGGATCGGAGTGCCCGCACTGGCGAACACGACAGCCATGATGCCTGCGCCGATAAACGTGCAAACCGACGTGACCTTGCGGCCCCATTTATCGAGCGTGTACATCATGAAGATGCTCGCGCATGGCACCGCGAAGTTCATCGCCAGCGTGTATTGCAACGACTTGGTGATGGAGAAGCCCTTCGCATTCATGATGTTCGGCAGCCACGCACCGAGCCCGATAGCGATGCCGAAGAACGCCGTGAAGCAGATCATGCCGGCAATGACCCGGCGCGGAAACATCGAGAACACCACGCCGAACGGATCGCTCTTGGTATTGCTTGCCGCATCGGTCGACAGCGGCTGCGTCGGCGGCGCAATGCCTATCCGCCCAAGGATGTCGAGCGCTTCCTTGCCGCGGCCGTGGGTGGCCAGGTAGCGCGGCGATTCCGGCAGGGTGAAGCGAAACACCCAGACGATCAGGGCGAGCACGCCGATCAGGATCCACACCCCGCGCCAGACGTGACCGGCGGCGACCGGGTCGGTTCCCGACGACGCAAACATGGCGCCAAACCAGAGCACGAGCCCGGTCCCGATCGGCCAGACGCACGCGCCGCCGACGAAATGCACGATCGCCAGCACGCGGCCGCGAATGCGTTTCGGGCTCCATTCGCCCGCATAGGCGAAGGCGAGCGGCTGCTCCGCCCCCAAGCTGATTCCGGCGATGAAACGGCAGATCACCAGCAAGGTGACGCTCGGCGCCAGCGCGCCGAGGATGGTGAAGATACCGAAGAACAGGAGGTTGAACTGATAGACGAACCTGCGGCCGAACCGGTCGGAGAATTCGCCCTGTCCGGCGGTGCCGAGAGCGAGCCCGAAGACCGTGGCGCTGCCGATCAGAGCCGCACCGCCGGCGCCGAAGCCGGATTTGATGATGAACGGAACGAGCGAACCATAAATCGTGTAATCGATGACGTCGCAGAAATATCCCGCGGCGATGAGAGCAATCACGCGGCGATGGAGCGGCGTGATTTTCGCTTCGTCCAATGCGGTGTTGACGAAGCCCTCGATGGTCTGAGTGCTGGCGCCCGGCATCGCTTGGGCCGTGACTGTGGCCATGACGTCCTCCCCCGTGTTACGCCCCGGCCGCTTGTTGCGGCTCTGATCGCGTTTACTGTGGCGGGGCACGCTCCCACTGTCAATTGCGACGGCGCGATACGAACCTTTCCGCCTCGTCAGCTAAATCTCACGCGCCTTCGAACTGCAAAATGTTGAGCCCGGCATTCGAGTCGGTGACGTACATGACGCCCTGCGCGTCGACGAAACAATCGCAGGATTGCACGACCTGCGGCCGGTTCGGGCGCGGATCGACCATGCGCTCGGGATCGCGCGGCACGAAATACGCGATCTCCTTCGGCTGGAACGGATTGGCGATGTCGCAGACGCGCACGCCCGCATTGTGCAGCGTGGCGAAGATGTAGCGCGAACTGACGAACGCGCCCGGCCGGTTCTCCCACAAATTATGCGGGCCGAAATTGCCGCCCTTCTTGCAATAGTCCGCTTCGTCCGGAACGGGCAGCGTCGAGATGCTGACCGGATTGGCCGGCACCCGCACGTCGAAAACCCAGATATAGCGCAGCCCGAGACTGCAATCGGCGAAATTGGCCTCGTCGGCGACGACCAGCAAATTGCGGTCCGGCAGCGGGAGCGGCGAATGCGTGCCGCCGCCGAACGGCGGATCCCAATTGCGATGGCAGACGAGCTTCGGCCGCGCCGGGTCTGCGACGTCGACGATAGCGAGCCCGCCGTCGCGCCACGCCGTGTAGGCGAGATTGCCGGCGACCAGGCCATGGTGCAGCGCGTAGCGCCGGCCCTTCGGCCAGGTCGGCGTTTCGCCGCCGCCGGTCCACATGCCGGGCAGCCAGAATTTTCCTACCACCTGCGGCTTGGTCGGCTCTGCCATGTCGACGATGACCAGGATGTGGTCGGAGAACTCCGGCAGATGCACCGACACATAGGCATAGCGTCCGCCGACATACCAGATGCGATGCGGCCCAAGCCCGCCGAGCGGCAGGAACGCGATTTCGCGCGGCGCTTCGGGCTTCGACAGATCGTAGACGCGCAGGCCTGTGGTGAATTTCTGGCCCGCGAGCGCGTCTCCTGAAGTGCCCTGGAAATAGGATTCGTGGCTGACCTGCATGGTCCAGACGCTTGGCCCATTGACCGCCAAGAGCAAGTCACCGTGCGTTTGCAGATGGTGTGCGCGCGTGTTGGGCGGACAGGCGATGAATTCGACCGGCTTGGGATTTTTCACATCACGCACGTCGATGACGGTGATGCCGTTGGAAAAGCCGTGCCCGATATAGGCGTAGCCCTTGTTGACCATGACCTGCACGCCGTCGCCGCGGCCGCCCTGGTCGGAATGGCTGATGAACTTGATGTTGCGCGACGCGACGCCGTTCATGGGTCTTACTCCCGAGTGTCATTCCGGGGCGCGCTGCAAGCGCGAGCCCGGAATCCATAGCCACTGATAGTGACGTGCTTGCACGCGTGAGTCATTATCCATACGACGGTGACTATGGATTCCGGGCTCCTCGCTTCGCTCGGCCCCGGAATGACGGAATCCAAGGAACAAACGATGGCGAACGCAGGCAATTCAAACGGCATCATCGCGGTCGACAAGATGGGCGGCAAAGTGCTGTTCCTCAATCCCGTCACCTATGCGACCGAGGTGGTGATCGATGGCTTTCCCAAGACCGTCCACGAGCTGCTCATCATCCCGGAAACCGGCATGGCCTATGTGCCGATCTTCGGCGACGGCATTCACGGCCGCAATCCCAATCCGCAGCACCTGCTCTGCGTGTTCGACCTGCGCAAGCGCGCGCATGTCGCCACCATCGACTTGCGTCCCTACATCGCGCCGCACACGCTCAAGCTCGGCCCCGACGGTCTGATCTACATTACGTGCGAGAACAGCGCCGCCGTCGTGGTGATCGACCCGAAGACCAACAAGGTGGTCGAGGCGATCGATTCCGGCTCGACCAACGGTCATCGGCTGATCATCGCACCGGATGGCGAGCGGCTTTACACCGAGAACGAAGAGGACGGTACCGTTTCGGTCATCGATCTGCCGAAGCGAAAACTCCTCGGCAAGATCAAGACGCCGCGGCCGCTCGCAGGCATCGCCATCTCGGCCGACGGGCGCACCGTGGTCGCGGTCGACGACGCCGAGCCTAAGCTCATTCTGATCGACACCGCGGCCGGCAACGTCCGCGAGGAACTCGTGCTCAAGGACGTGCCGAAAGCAGCGCAGATCGCCCGCTACGCGCCCGACAACAGCCTGATCGGCGTCACCAGTCTCAACAGCAACACCGTCAGCCTGATCGATCCGTCATTCCGCCAGCAGACCGCGATTGCGGTCGGCAGCCAGCCGATGGACATGGCGTTTCACGGCGACGAACTGTTCGTCGCCTGCCAGGGCGACGGCTCGGTACATGTCGTCGACATCCCGAACAAACGCCACAAGACCAGTTTTCAAGCCGGCACCGGCTGCGAGTCGATCGGGTTTTTTTAGTAGCAATCACATCGTCGTCCCCGCGAAAGCGGGGACCCATAATCCCGGCCGTGCAATATCCGCTCCGCCAGTGAGTATGGATGCCCGCTTTCGCGGGCATGACGGCTGCTTACGCGTGCGCCTTGCGCTGCGGATCGACGATCTTCTCGAGCTTGCCGAGCACATGCATGCAGGGCAGCACCTGCGCCAGGCTCGCGTTCGGCTCGCGCTTCTCCTTGATGGCGGCGATGAATTCGCGGTCTTCCAGCTCTATGCCGTCCATCGACACGTCGACCTTGGAGACGTCGATCTTATTGTCCTTGCCGTCAGACAGATCGTCGTAGAACGCCTTGAAGGTGCCGTTGTCGCAAATGTAGCGAAAGAACGAGCCGAGCGGGCCGTCGTTGTTGAACGACAGCGACAGCGTCAAAACGGCGCCGGACGGCGTCCGCGCCACGATGCCCATGTCCATCGCGATGTTGAGCTGCGGGTGGATCGGCCCCTGTACGGCGTAGCAATCGGAAATATTCTCGCCGGCCTGATACTGGAACAGGTCGATGGTATGCGCGGCGTGGTGCCAGAGCAGATGGTCGGTCCAGCTGCGCGCATTGCCGGCGGCGTTGATGTTTTTCCTTCGGAAGAAATAGGTCTGCACATCCATCTGCTGGATCTTGAGCTCACCCTTGACGATCTTCTTGTGGATGTATTGATGCGACGGATTAAAGCGGCGCACGTGGCCGCCCATCGCGGTGACGCCGGTCTCCTTGGCGATCTTCACCAGCGCCTCGGCGTCCTCGACCGAGTCGGTGACCGGAATTTCGACCAGCACATGCTTGCCGGCGCGCATCACCTGCTCGCCCTGGCGGAAATGCATCTTGGTCGGCGTGGTCAGGATCACCGCGTCGGCGCGCTTGATGCCCTCGGACAATTCGCCGGTGTAATGCGGGATGCCGTATTTCTTCGCCACCTGCGCGGTCGAATCCTGGTTGCCGCCCACGAGCGACGTGACCTCGACATCGGGAATCCGCTTGAGCGCATCGAGATGTTTCTGTCCGAATGCCCCCTGCCCGGCGACGCAAATTTTCATGGAATACCTCTCAAATCGTCTCGCGAATGTCTCGTTAATCGACTCGTCATTGCGAGGAGCGAAGCGACGAAGCAATCCAGATCGGCGTGTCAGCCTGGATTGCTTCGCTTCGCTCGCAATGACGGCTAGCTGCGAATCCGCTGAATTTTCGTCCGCGCCGCGGCGCGCTTGTGTTTGGCCGGCGCCGATTTCTTGCCAGCCGCGCGCTTGCGGTTCTCCAGAATAATGTGGCCGACCGCGGTGTTCGACGCCGGCACCGTATAGAAGCGGTAGACCTCGTCGACCTTGTCGTCGAGCGCGCCGCGCATGATGAGCCACATCACCATCTCGATGCCCTCGGCGCCGGCTTCGCGCATGTATTCGAGGTGCGGAATCTTCACCAGCCGCTGCGGGTCCTTGGACAGGTTATCGAGGAATGCCTTGTCCCATTTGCTGTTGATCAACCCGGCGCGCGGCCCGGAAATCTGGTGCGACAGGCCGCCGGTGCCGAAGATCACGACGCGGAGATCGTCCGGGTAGGACTCCACCGCCTTCTTGATGGCGCGGCCGAGCATGAAGCAGCGGTGGCCGGTCGGCGGCGGATACATCACCACGTTGACGGCGAGCGGGATCACCGGGCACGGCCAGTGCGACTCCTTGTCGACCTTGCCGAACAAGAGGTTCATCGGCACCGTCATGCCGTGGTCGACTTCCATCTTGTTGCAGATGGTCAGATCGAACTCGTCGAGGATGACGGACTGCGCGATGTGCGAGGCGAGTGCCGGATGGCCCTTGACCACCGGCACCGGACGCGGGCCCCAGCCCTCGTCGGCCGGCGGAAATTCCGCGGCGCAGCCGAGCGCGAAGGTCGGGATCAGATCGACCGAAAACGCCGATGCGTGATCGTTATAGACGATGATCGCGACATCGGGCTTGGTCTCGCGCATCCATTCTTGCGATTTCACAAAGCCCGAGAATACCCGCTTCCAGTACGGCTCCTCGGTCTTGCCGTTGTCGAGTGCCGCGCCGATAGCGGGCACGTGCGATGAACCTACGCCTGCGATGATTCTGGCCACGGCCTACTTCCGTTTTGCTGTCTTGCGTTTGGCTGGTTTGGATTTCGGTTTGCTGGATTTCTGGCTGCTCTTGGCTTTGGCCTTGGCGGCCGGCTTCTTCGTCGCGCTCTTTGCAGTCTTCTTTGCCGCGCCGCTCTTTGCCTCGCCGCCCGAGAGAAATGCCGAGGGCTTGTTCTTGCCGGTGCGCGAGCGGTTGCCCTCCACCGAGCGGCCGCCGCCCAGCATCATGTCGGCGTAATCCTGTTGGGTGGACCCCGTCATGGTCGCCGCCAGATGCTGGAACGAGTGGCCATCGGTGGCGCCGAGCTTGGCGGTGAAATAGATGTTGCCGCCGAGTTCCAGCATTCGGTTGTAGTCGCGCTTGAGCACCGCGTCGGCCTGCTCCGGCGTCAGTTTGAATTTCTCCAGGTACTCCGCCTCGTTCGCCTTGAAGGCCCGGCGGTTCTCGTCCTTCATCAGCGACATGCAGAACATGTTGATGCCATAACCCTCGCGGGAGCGGTCGGCATCGAACACGAAAGTGCCCGGGATATCGTCATATTCGCGCTGTTCGCGGGCCATCGGCGTCACTCCCATCTGGTCTTCACATATATAGCGCAGCAAAGCTTGGCAACGTACCCCGTCATGCCCGGCCTTGTGCCGGGCATCCACGTCTTTATCCGAGCGGGTGAAAGACGTGGATGGCCGGGACAAGCCCGGCCATGACGAGACTGAGAATTCGTCACG
>DASZWK010000054.1:0-20691 GCA_035546235.1 Xanthobacteraceae bacterium
GCACGCTGCGCAATATTGCGCGTCATGACTGCGTCCAACTCAACAAGCCTGTGCGGTTGAAGGAGCTTACTAAGGCCGTCCAATGCCTTCTGCCCGCGTCGCGAGCCGCAGGGCATTCTCCACCCGTCCAACATCTCTCCAATGAAGGGGCCAACAATCTCGGGCAGGTCATCTTCGTCATCGACGACGACAGCCATATACGTGAGGGGCTCCGCAAGATGCTCGAGGCGGACGGGCGCGCCGTCGAGGATTTCGCGACTTGCGAGGCCTTCCTCGAAGCCTATCATCCAGGCCACGAGGCCTGCCTGCTGGTCGATGCATACCTGCCTGGAATGGGCGGCATTGAATTGTTGCAGCGCCTAAGCCGTTCGAGCCATCGGTTGCCAGCCATCCTGATCACAGGCAATGGCGACGTGCCGATGGCGGTACAAGCCATGAAGGCGGGCGCTTTGGATTTCATAGAGAAGCCGTTCAATCACAGCGACCTGCGCGCCAGTGTCGAACGCGCGCTCGAGCAATCCCGAGATTCGGACAAATCGCTCGCCTGGCGGGAGATGGCGGCGAATCACATTGCGGCTCTCACGCCGCGACAACGGCAGATCATGGACCTGGTCCTCGCCGGCCACCCCAGCAAGAACATCGCCGCCGATCTCGGCATCAGCCAGCGGACAGTCGAGACTCACCGCGCCTCGATCATGAAGAAAACCGGCGCTAAGTCCCTTCCGGCATTAGCCCGTTTGGCCCTTGCAGCCGACCAGCACTCGTTCAGCGCGGACCTCCCGCACCAGCCGCGCGGCGAATAGCTTCGCTATAATTCGCGCGTTTGCGCAGGAATTAGAGGAGAATGTTGGTTTCCAGTACGTCTCGCTCAACCAAAATAACGCCGATAAATCAATGGTTTGCCGGTGTTTTTCTTTCCGCGGTTTCCGCCTCGGATAGTGATACACACTGACACGCAGGAGGCCGGGTCATTGAGCGCGGAAACCGCTCCATTTCACCGCGAATGCGGCGTCCGGCCGGTCGCTGCGTGATGCCCACGACGGCGCGATTGGGCGCATGGGCAATGGCAGCATCCATCCATGCGGATGCGCAATCGTCGTCGACCGGTCCGATGTGGAAATCGCTATCGGCGAGAATCATCGCCGCATCGCTCTTTGGCTTTCAGAAGTTGAATAGCTTTGTTTTTCGTAGTGCGGCTTTTAGCCCGACTATTGGTTTGTCCCGGGCGAACGAGCGGGATGGTTGGCGCGCCACACTTGGTTGACGCAGCCGTGCGTGAAAGCATCGCGGTGTCACTGTTGCTGTTCTCCGGAGAAGGCCATATGAGTGCCCCGGTACAGCACAAGCGAGGGATGCGCGTGGTTAAGACACGGAAAACGAAAGGCAAGGCTCAACATTCGTGGCGCGTGAGCCGAAGCAATAATCAGTCGGTGATCGTCACTGCCGATGGCTTGAACGTGGTAGATGGGGAGTTGGTATTCACGACAAGCGGTCTGCCGGTCAGAATTATAGCCGCTGATACCTATACGGATGTGGAACTCGTAGAGTCTGCTGTCGACTAGCCAAGCAGCTTGATGAGATTGCGTGTTCGATACTGTTTACCGCTCTCCTTTGGAGGCTCGACCCGGCGCATCTGAGTTACGGTGGGCGAAACCAAGAAATATTATGACTTCGCATTCGCGGGCGGATGCCTGTATCTAAGGCGTTAAAGGAAGCGCCTTTGTACTTCGATCTTCGCCTTTGGCAGCTGACACGCGGCATGCGGTGGCGGATTGTCGCCACGGTGCTGATGGGGCTCGTCGCGGCCGTCGTCGGCGTGGCGCGGTTCGTGTTTCTCGGCACGCTCATCGCGCTGGTCTATCGCGGCGCGCCGGGGACGGCGCTCATACTGCCGGCGGCGGCGGTGGCGGCCGTGGCGCTCGTGCGCGCATTTCTCGAACACGAACGCACCATGGTGGCGCACCGCACCGCGGCGCGCGTGCAGGAGGTGCTGCGGCTCAAGCTCTACGACAAGATCACGGAGCTTGGGCCGGCCTGGTTCGCCGGCGAACGCACCGGCGGCGTCATGCTGTCGGTGGTGGACGGCGTGGAGCAGCTGCAAAGTTTCTTCGGCCAATATGTGCCTCAGCTCGCCATCGCGGCGCTCACGCCACTCGCCATGTTCGCCATCATCGGCTGGTGGGACGTGCCGGTCGCGGCGCTGATGCTATGTTTCGCGCTGGTCTGCCTGATCCTGCCGGCAGTGTTCAATAGGTTCCAGCAAAAAGTCAGCATCGCGCACCGCGCCTCGTTGAAAAATTTCGGCGCCGAGTTTCTCGATGCCATCCAGGGTCTGGCGACGTTGAAAGCGTTCGGCCAGAGTACAGCTTACGGCCGCATGCTCGGCGACAAGGCGCGCGCGCTGTCCGCCGCCACAATGAAGATGCTCGCCACCAACCTGATCACGCGCGGCATCATCGATGTCGGCATCGGCGTCGGCGCCGCCGCGGCGATTGCGCTTGGCGCCTATCGCGTGACCCACGGCATGATGAGCTTGCAGGCGCTGCTCATCGTGCTGATGGCCGGCACCGAGATTTTCCGCCCGCTGCGCGATTTCCGCACCGTGCTGCATGACGGCATGGTGGGGCAGGCGGCGGCGATCGGTATCAACGCGCTGCTGCAGGCGCAGGCGCCGCTGCCGAAGGGCGGCGCGCGGCCGCCGGCGCCACTTGCGCCCGCCATCGCGTTCGACGACGTGCACTTTTCGTATCCGGGCGGGCGCGGTGAGGCGCTCGGCGGACTGTCGCTCGAGGTCAAAGCCGGCGACCGCATCGGCATCGTCGGCCCGAGCGGCAGCGGCAAGTCGACCGTCGCGGCGCTGCTGTTGCGGCTCTACGATCCGCAATCGGGCAGCGTGCGCATCGGCGGCGCCGATCTCACGTCGCTCGATCCGGACGCGGCGCGGGCCCAGATCGCGGTGGTGCGGCAGGATACCTATCTGTTTCACGGCAGCGTCGAGGACAATCTGCGCCTCGGCAAGCCGGACGCGACGCCGGCGCAGCTTGCGGCCGCGGCGCGCGCCGCCAACGCGCATGACTTCATCGCCGCGCTGCCGCAGGGCTACGCCACCGTTATCGGTGAGCGCGGCCTGCGGCTATCGGGCGGACAGCGTCAGCGGTTGGCGATCGCACGGGCGCTTTTGCGAGATTCACCGATCCTCATTCTCGACGAGGCGCTGTCCTCGGTCGACGCCGAGAACGAGGCCATCATTCAGGGCGCCCTCGACCGCCTGATGGCCGACCGAACGACGCTGATCCTGGCGCACCGGCTGTCCAGCGTGATCGATGCCGACCGTATCCTGGTGCTCGACCGCGGCCGCGTGGTCGAAAGCGGCACGCACCGCGACCTGATGCAGCGTGGCGGCGCCTACCGCCAGCTGATGGGTGCACAGGCCGAGGAGCGCGGCGATGTGACATTGCCGTTCGCGCCGCCAGGCGCTGTACACGCCGAAGCGGATGCGGACGCGCTGCCGGCGGAGCAGGGCGGCATCACCGACGATTCCATCCTGCGCGTCGAGCGCATGGATTGGGGCCGCACCACACGTGCGCTGCTCGCCTTCATTGTGCCGTGGTGGCGACGGCTGGCGCTGGTGATTTTTTCCGGAGCGGCCCGTATCGCCGCCTACATCGGCGTCGCCGTCGTCAGCGCGCTGATCGTCGCCGCGCTCAAGACCGGGCGGCCGTACGGCGATCTTTTGATCTGGCTTGCCGTCATCGCGCCGCTCGCCGGCATTTTGCACTGGGCCGAGTCGTGGCAGGCGCACGCCATGGCCTATCACCTGCTCGCCGACATGCGCATCGCGCTGTTTCGCAAGCTCGATGCGCTGGCGCCCGGCTATCTGCTGCGCCGCCGCTCCGGCGATCTGGTGGCGCTGGCGACGCAGGACGTCGAAACAGTCGAATATTTCTACGCCCATACCGTCGGACCGGCGATCGTCGCCATCATCGTGCCGGCGGCGGTCCTGGTAACGCTCGCCGTGTTTGCCTGGCCGGCCGCGCTTGTGCTTGTGCCATTCCTTTTGTTTGCGGCTTTGGCGCCGGTGCTGCTGCGGCAGCGCATCGATCGGCTCGGCGCAGCAGCACGCGAAGCGCTCGGCATGCTCAATGCGCATGTCGCCGATACGATACAGGGTCTTGCCGATCTCACTGCGTTCCAGGCGATCGGCCGCAGACGAGCGGAATTCCAGGCCTTCGTGCGCAATTGCGCGACCTTGCGGCTGAAGGTGCTGCACGACATTTCGGTGCAGGATGTGCAGCTTGAAACCGCGACCGCCTTTGGCGGGCTCGCGGTGGCTTTGACCGGAGGATTGCTGGCGGCGGGCGGGCATTTCAATGGCGTGTTGCTGCCGCTTCTGACTTTGCTCGCCACCTCTGCCTTCCTGCCGGTGTCCGAGATTGCCCATGTCAGCCGCCAGCTCGCCGACACGTTCGCTTCGGCGCATCGGCTGCGGGCGGTGCATGACGAGCCGGTTCTGGTGACGGACGGCCCAGGAACGCCGGCCTTGGCGGTGCTACCGGCGCACGGCGCAGGAGCCGAAATCGAGATTGCGCATGTCGATTTCAACTATCCGGGAACGGCGCGCGAGGTGTTGCGCGGTATCGACCTCGCCATTCGCCCCGGCGCGACGCTGGCAATTGTCGGTCCGTCAGGTTCGGGCAAGACCACGCTCGCCAATTTGTTGCTGCGTTTTTGGGACCCGACGCACGGCGGCATCACGCTCGACGGCTGCGATCTGCGCCAATTCAAGCTTGACGACCTGCGCGGTCGCATCGCCCTCGTCGCGCAGGACACGTATCTGTTCAACGACACACTGCGCGCCAACGTGGCGCTGGCGAAACCCGGCGCGGGCGAAGCCGAGATCATGCTGGCGCTCGAGCGTGCGGCGTTGCGCGACTTTGTCGCCGCCTTACCGGCGCGGCTCGACACCAAGGTCGGCGAGCGCGGCGTGCAGCTGTCCGGCGGCCAGCGCCAGCGCGTCGCCATTGCGCGTGCGTTTCTCAAAAATGCGCCGGTGCTGATCCTCGACGAAGCGACCTCGCACCTCGACGCCATCAGCGAGGCGCAGGTGCGCCAGGCGCTCACCGACCTGATGCGCGACCGCACCACCATCGTCATCGCGCATCGCCTTTCCACGGTGCGCGATGCCCAGATGATCGCCGTGCTCGATGCCGGGCGCCTGGTCGAAGCCGGCCCCCACGCCGAACTGCTGGCGCGCGGCGGCCTCTACGCCGAACTTGTCAGCCGCCAGCTCGCGCTCGGCCGCGCCGCCGAGTAGCGGGCAGGCATCGTCTTCGTATTTCGCTTTGCAGCCGGACTCGTTAAATTGCGACGTAGCAGCGAACGGCGGAGCTACGCCCATGCCTGACCACCAGCAATACGATCTTCTTCTGTGCGGCGGACGCGTGATCTGCCCGGCGTCCGGCATTGACGGCATCCGTGACGTGGCGATCCGCGCTGGCCGCATCGCTGCGGTCGCGGAGCGGATCCTGCCGTCGAGCGCGCGCGAGACAATCGAGGTGTCCGGCAAGCTCGTGCTGCCTGGCATGATCGACACTCACGCCCACGTCTATCAATATGTCACCGGCCGCTTCGGGTTAAACGCCGACATGGTCGGCGTCCGCTCCGGCGTCACCACCGTGATCGATCAGGGCGGTCCGTCGTGCATGACGCTGCCGGGCTTCCGGCATTTTGTCGCCGAGCAGGCCGCGACGCAGGTTTACGCGTTCCTCTCCGCGTATCTGGTCGGCGGACTTGAGGGCCACTACTACCCCAATCTGTACAGTCCGTCGGGCGTCGATATCGACGCCACGGTCGCCTCCGCCAACGCCAACAAGGACATCGTGCGCGGCATCAAGGGGCACGCCGAGATCGGCGGCTTCGCGCGTTGGGGCATCAAGGTGCTGGAAATGTCGGCGGAGATCGGACGGTGCGCCGACCTGCCGCTCTATGTACATTTCGGCGAGCTGTGGGGGCTGCCGCAGAGCGGCGCCAATGGCGAAGATGCCGACACTATCATGGAGCGCGTCATCCCGGTGCTGCGGCCGGGTGATATTCTGGCGCATCCGTTCACGCGGCACCCCGGCGGCTTCGTCAACCGGCAAGGCGAGGTGCACAAGGTGATCCGCGCCGCTATCGATCGCGGGCTGAAGATCGACGTTGGCCATGGCAGCCATTTCTCCTACCGCATCGCCCGCAAGGCGCTCGCTGCCGGCATCGTGCCGCACACGCTTGGCGCCGACATGCACGGCTACAACACGGAGGTGCCACCGCCGCCCGGCACGCCGGCACAGCACTACGACGATGAGAATCATCCATTCCGCGGCCAGGCGCGTTTTTCACTGACGCAGGCGATGAGTTCGATGCTGGCGCTCGGCATTCCGCTCGAGGACGTGGTGCCGATGGTGACGACCAACCCCGCACAGATGCTGGGCCTTTCCGATCGGCTCGGCGCTCTGACGCCGGGCTTTGCCGCCGACGTCTCGGTGCTGCATGAGGACAGCGGCCGCTTCGTGTTGCGTGACAACGAAGGCACCGAGGTGATCACCGAGCGGTTGCTGCGGCCGGCCTTCTGCCTGCGTGCAGGCAAACGCATCGACGCCGACGCGCCGATCCTGCCGCAGGCCGTTGCGGCGTAATGCGCTCGTCTAGGCCGCTTGGCGGGCGAGGCGGTCCATCTCGCGCTGCACCAGCTCGCGGTAAAGGCCTTCGCGCCGCACGAGCTGGTCGGGCGGGCCGTCCTGGATGACGCGGCCGGTCTGCAGCACGACGATGCGGTCGAAATTGCGTACGGTCGAGAGCCGGTGAGCGATGGCAATCACGGTGCGGTGATGCATCAGGCGACCTAGAGCCTCCCGGATCATCTCCTCGGAGTCGCTGTCGAGGGCCGAGGTGGCCTCGTCGAGCAGCAGAAGCGGCGCGTCTTTGAGGAAGGCACGCGCAATGGCGATGCGCTGGCGCTGACCGCCGGAGAGCTTGACGCCGCGCTCGCCGACGAGGGTGAGCAGGCCTTCGGGCAGCCTCTCGATGAAATCGCAGCGCGCCGCGATCGCCGCGTCCATCACCTCGTCATCAGACGCGTCCGGCCTGCCATAACGGATGTTGTCCAAAACCGAGCGGTGGAACAGGGAGATGTCCTGCGGCACGATTCCAATTGCCTCGCGCAGGCTCGCTTGCGTAACCCGGGCGATGTCCTGTCCGTCGATCAGAATGTGCCCTTGCTGCACATCGTAAAAGCGCTGCAGCAGCGCAAACAGCGTCGACTTGCCGCCGCCGGAATGGCCGACCAGGCCGACGCGTTCGCCCGGTTTGAAGCTCAGCGAAAAGTCCTCCAAGATTTGCTGACCGTCACCGTAGCGGAAGGTGACATGCTCGAATTTGACGCTGGCGCCGCGGCGGACCAGCGGCTCGGCCTCGGGATGGTCGCGAAGCTCGTGCGGCACGAGCAGTGTCGCCACCGCCTCGGCGAGGCGCGCGAGATGCTGCGTGATGTCGACCAGGGCCACCGCAAGGTCGCGTGTGGCACTGAGCACCGAAAGGGACAGCGTGCAGGCGAGCACCACGTCGCCGGTCGTCGCCTCGCCCTCGTTCCACAGCACGATCGCCCAGGCGACCAGGCCGAGTGTGAGCACGATCGTGACGACGGCGTGGAAGATACGAAGCTTTTCGAGATAAAGCAGGCTCCTGCGCCGCGCGTCGAGCTCGCGGTCGACGGTCACGTCGAAGCGCCGGTGCTCGCGTAGAAGCCCACCGAAGGCGCGCACCAACGGCATATTGCTGACAACATCGACCATTTCCCCGTCCACCGCCGCTGCCTTGCTGGCGAAGTCGTGGTGCAGCGGCCGGCCCCCAGCGGCGAGGTGGAACATCACACACACCATGATGCCGCCGAACAGCGCGAGCGTGCCGGCCATCGGCAAGCTGATCGTGCATACCAGGGTGATGGACGCGATCGTCGCGGCGCAGGGCGGCAACACGTTCCAGACGAACATGTTCTCCGCGGTGAATATGGCATTCGACGTGGCGGTCACGCGGCTCGTCAGCATGCCGGGCAGCCGGTCAGCAAAGTAGCTCGGCGAATGCCCGGTGAGGTGACGGAACAAATCGCGCCGCAAATCGCCGGTAACGCCAACGAAGGTGTAATTCGCGATCCAGCTCGCTATGCGCCATAACAGGTTATCGGCCGCGATCAGCGATACAAGCACCAGAAACGCGGTCCAGATATCGGCGCTCGCGCTCCGCGATAATGTATCGACCAGAAACTTTACGCCGTACTGGGTGCCTACCGAACAGACCACCGCGCCGAGCACGGCGGTCAGGATGGCGAGGTGCGCGAAGGAGCGCTGACGAAGGTAACGGAAGATGAAGGCAAGAGGGCGGCTTGCATAGCTGCAAAGGTCGTCCATGCTTTTTGATCTCCGCCGCGAAGGATTGGGCCCCTCCCGGAAGGTTCCCACAGCATCACAACGCCAATGGCGCAAAAATCGACGCCGCCCGGCTGATAAAAATTCGTTTCAATGCTGCAATGATTTGCGGTGACGGAAGGCGGCGTTGGCACGGCAAATCGTTGTCGATTTGGCGGCACGCAAGCTTCAGGCGCGCTTTCGCGAAAATCGTTCGGCGGATCGTTGATCACGCCTGGAAGAGTGAAAAGTTCCAAGTTCCAAAAAAAATATGTTCCGGCGCTTTTTTGAGCGAATTTCGCCTTCAGCGGTTGTTGCACTGGTGGGAACAGCTGCCGTCACGGGAAATCCCAACAAATTTGAATACGAAAGGTAATCCGATGCATATCGCGCAAGTCGCCCCGCTTACCGAGGCGATCCCGCCGAAGCTTTATGGTGGAACCGAACGCGTTGTGTCGTGGCTCACCGAAGAACTGATCGCGCTCGGCCATGACGTGACGCTGTTCGCGAGCGGGGATTCGGAGACTTCGGCGCGGCTTGAGGCGGTGTGGCCGCGAGCGCTGCGGCTCGACGGCGCGGTCCGCGATCCCAACGCGTTGCATATGCTAATGCTGGAGCGCGTCTACCGGCACGCATCCGATTTCGATTTCCTGCATTTTCACCTCGATTATTATCCGTTTTCGCTGTTCTCTCGCCAGCCAACACCGTTTGTCACCACGTTGCACGGCCGGCTCGACCTGCCCGAACACCAGCCGGTATTCGATACCTTCTCGTCAGTACCGGTCGTGTCGATTTCCAATTCACAGCGGCGTCCGCTGCCGCAGGCGCACTGGGTGCGCACGGTGCACCACGGTCTACCCGAGCGGCTATTGACGCCGAGGCCGATCAAGCCGTCGTATTTCGCGTTTCTCGGCCGCATCGCGCCGGAGAAAGGCATCGACCGCGCCATTCGCATTGCCCAGCATTGCGGCGTACCGCTGAAGATTGCCGCAAAGGTCGACCGTAACGACCGCGAGTATTTCGACGAACAGATCAATCCCATGATCAAGGCGTCGCACAGCGAATTTATCGGCGAAATCAGTGACGCGGATAAGTCCGAGTTTTTGAGCGGGGCTATAGCACTGCTGGTTCCCATCGATTGGCCGGAGCCATTCGGCCTGGTCATGATCGAGGCGATGGCCTGTGGTACGCCGGTCATTGCGTATAACCGCGGTTCGGTGCCGGAAATCATCGACGACGGCCTCACCGGATTTGTTGTCGAGGATGAAAATGGCGCGATCGGTGCAGTGGACCGTTTAGGTCAGCTGTCGCGCGACAGAATCCGCAAGGAATTTGAAAAGCGATTCACCGCGCGGCGCATGGCCCAGGATTACCTGTCGGTCTACCGCAACCTCGCCGATCGCATCGCGCCGCGCCTGCGGTTGGTCGCGGACGACGCGCCCGCCCTGTAAGGCGACCTCGCTGCGTCGCATTTCGTTGCACTTGGGTGGGTTTCGCGCAGGCGTAATCCACCCTTGCCGCGTTGGCGAGAGCCGAGGAGGATTTCGTTGCTTCGCTGATCGAACGCGAAGTCGATCTAATCGGCTTCGTCCGTCTTGCGCGTCTCCGGCATCAACAACAAGACCGCCACGAAGCCCGCGAGCGCGATGCCGGCCAACCCGGCAAAGGCCCACGGGCTGCCGAAGCGATCGCTGAGAAAGCCGGCGAGCGTTGAGCTGATGGACGCCCCAATGCCGACGAATGTGCCGACGATCCCTTGACCGAGATTGAAATGTCCGGTGCCGCGCGTCAAATCGGCGATCACGAGCGGTACCATCACGGCAAACATTGCGGCAGTTACTCCGTCTAGCAACTGCACGGCGACCAGCGGCACCGGGCTCGACACCAGCGCAAACAGCAGGCCACGCAGCGGCAGCGCCCCGAATCCTATCAGCAGCAGCGGGCGTCGGCCCCATTGCTGCGCCCACGTGCCGACCCATGGCGAGGCCAACGCCACCAGCATTTGCGGCACGACGATGCAGGCTGCGATCAACAGTGTCGCCCAGCGGCTCGACTGCATGGTGAGCACGCTGCCCATCAGCGGCAGCATCGCGGCGTTGCCGAGATGGAACAAAAGCAGGCACGCGGCGAAGGTCAGCAGTGTTTTGTTCTGCATGAGCGCGCCCGGTTTGATCGGCGCTCGCGTCCGGCCGCTCCGCGCGCGCTGGGGGCGAGCAGCATCGGCCGGCGCTGGAGCGCCATGCGCCCGCTCGGGATCAATTTCGGCCGGTGAAATCATGCGTAGCGCGATCAGGGCCGGACCGAGCAGAAGCACTGTGACGAAGAACACTGCACGCGCCGACAGCAGATAACCGCAGGCGCCCATTGCCGCCGCCGCGAGCCCGTTGCCCACCGAGGCAAACCGGGCATTGCGTCCGAATCTGACGCTGATCGCTGCGTGGCCGACGAGACCGAGGCTGATCGCCGCCATGGCGGGCCCGAGCACGCAGCTTGCCAGAGCGTGCAGGATCGATGCCGACAGCACCATGGCAAAGACCGGGAGCACGGCATAGCCGAGCGCGCTGATGCAAATCGCCACGATGGCAATCGCGGCGACCGTGCGTTCCGACCGCGCCGCGTCGACCAATGCGCCGCCCGGCATCTGTCCGATTAGCGCGACAAACCCCCCGGCGGAAAGCACCAAGCCGATGTCGATCTGCGTCCAGTGCTGTGTCGTGAGATAGACCGACACGAACGGACCGAAGCCGGTTTGTACATCCGCAACGAAGAAAATGAACCAGTCGAGGCCGCGCAGGCTACGCCGTGACGGGTGCAGCGGCGGCTTGCGTTGGTCAGGCTGTCGCGATGTCGTCTGCCCACCGGGGATGGCGCCGGGCGGCTCCGACGCATCACTTTCGCGGCAGGACAGGTTCGCGGGCAGTGTCGCTCTCCATCTCTTGAAATGTGACCGCGATTTGCCGTCAAAGCCGGCAGGTTTCGCCGCCACCAGGCGCGCTATTCAGGAAGGGGTTCCAGTTTGCCAAGCGCGCCAAGCACGACGACGGGCTTGCCATCCTGATATTCCGGCGCGGCTTTCACTTGGTCACGCGTGAGTTCAAGGGAGATATAGACGTTGGGCTTGCCGGGGGGCGGAAAGTGCAGGGCGCTCCAGTCGACCGCGATCCTCCGGCTGCCGACGCCGAGAAAACCACCGAAGTCGATGATCGCCGCGCGGACCTGGCCGTTCGGATTGACCAGAACGTCGACAATCCGGCCCATATTCTCATTGGTCGGGCTGCGCACTTCGCGCCCGAGAATGCCTTCGACTTCGTGCTTGTTGAGGACGGTAATCTCGGGCGTTGCTTTAGGAGCTGTTTTTGGAAGCGTTTGTGGGGGTGCCTTGGAGGTTGGAGCGGCCTCCTTGGTGGGAGACGAAGACACAGATGGCGTGCTGGCGGGGACGCTTGAATTGTCCGCCCAGGCCGTGGACGTCGCAGCGAGCCCCAAGATCAAAATTGCCGCTGCAACTGCAGTGTTGGCCGTCATTTGCCGATACCCGCGCATGGCTTCTCCAGCAACGCTGTGAAGTTCCCGAATGACTAAATCGAAACCGTCCCGCCGGTTCCCAAGCGCCGCGAGTGCCCGCTCGAATTGCCGTTTCAGGGACTGAAGACCACCGAGACCTGGATGTCGCCGCTGATCCGGGGCGTATCGAGCGAAACGGTGTCGCGGTTGCGGCGCACACGCAGATCGACGCTCGCGGCGCCAAGCTGCAGGTTTCGCAAGATCACTTCATCGAGGAACGGTGGCAGGCTTGGATTGCACAGGCGGATTTCTTTGTTGAACGGATCGAATTTCAGGCCGAGCGATGCTTCCAGAAGTGTGAACGGTGTAGCGCTGGCCCAGGCCTGCGGCGCGCAAGCGACCGGGTAGAGCGTTGGGCCGTGGCCCTTCTGGCGCCGAAAGCCGCAGAACAGCTCGGGGAGCCGGCGGAGATCCATGTAGGTGCCGGCCATGGACAGACTGGTAAATAAACTGGCGATTGCCTGTTTTTCGCCGTAGCGCGCCAAGCCGAGCGCGATCAGGGCGTTATCGTGCGGCCAGACTGAACCGTTGTGATAGGACATCGGATTGTAGCGCGCTTCGCCGGCGCCGACGGTGCGGATGCCCCAGCCGGAAAAGAAATGCGGCTGCAGAAGGCCTGCTGCGACACGCGTTGCGCGATCCGGCGCCGCAATGCCGGTGAACAGCACTTGCCCGGCGTTCGACGTGCGCACCTCGCACGGTCTTTTGTCGCCGTCGAGCGCGATCGCGTAGGTTTCGATCTTCGGGCACCAGAAAGCCGCCTCGAAGCGTTCTGCGAGCCGCTCCGCCTCCGCGTCAAGCTTCTGCGCAATTGCATCGCGCCCGAGACGACGGGCGCAGCGGGCCGCCATGCGCTTCGCCGCGTAGACGTAAGCCTGCACTTCCACAAGCGCGATACTGCCTTCGGCGAGCCGCCCGTCGGCGTGAAAGATCGCGTCCTGCGAATCCTTCCAACCCTGATTGGCGAGCCCCTGTTCGTTCGCTCGCAGATATTCGACGAAGCCGTCGCCGTCCGGATCTCCTGGACCGTCGATCCAGGCAAGCGCTGCCTCGATGTTGGGCCACAGTTCGGCGATGGTTTTGATGTCGCCGGTGCGTTCCAAATAAAGGCCCGCCAGAAGAACAAACAGCGGCGTCGAATCGACGCTGCCATAATAGAGCCCGAACGGTACCTCGTGCAGCGCCGCCATTTCGCCGCCGCGCATCTCGTGCAGAATTTTTCCCGGTTCGGCATCGGCGCGCGCATCGGTCGTCTTCGCCTGGTAATGGGCGAGCCGGCGCAGCACACCTTTTGCCACGAGAGGGCTCCACCACAGCATCTGCAGCGCTGTGATCAGCCCGTCGCGGCCGAAAGTCGTCGAGAACCATGGGATGCCGGCATAGGGGTAACGGCCTTGCGGCGTGTCGGTCATCAAGATGGAGAGATCGGCGGCCGACCGGCACAGCATTTCGTTGAAGCGCGTATTGGATGTCTCGACCGACGTGCGGTCGCGCGCCGTGTCGCGGAGTTCGCGTCGAGCGGCGATCAAGCCGCGCAGAAACGGCGGCGGCCTCGACTGCGCCGGATCGCAACTGACCGCGACAAAGACGGGCTGCATTTGTCCGGGATCGATCCGTAACGCGTAGATCGCGCTGCCGATCGTCAATTGCTGCGGCGGGGGGTCGAATGTGAGCGCCGTACACCGTAGCTTGGCGTCCAGGCCGCGATAGCTAAGCACGACTTCATCGTTGCCGTGCAGCTTTGCTGTGGCCGTGCCACGGCGTTCGCGATGGGTCCCGCGCACCTCGAACAAATCGGAAAAATCATTCTCGAACAGGAACGACAGGCGCAGATCGACGGCGCGCTCGCCGTAATTATGCACTCGGAGCCGTTGATACGCGGTGCCGCGCCAGAGAAATACCGTGCGCAGAATGTGGACGCTGTCTCTTTCCAGAACGAGGTGCTGGCCGGATATGATGTCGCGATTCGTCAGGTCGACGAACAGCGCCGAATTGTCGTCACGCAGGTTCGAACCGAGCAGCAGCGGTGGTGTGTCGTTGACGAGCAGCTCGAGCCGCGACAGGTAGCGCGTATCGAGATGGAACAGCCCGGCGGATCGGCCGGATGCCGCCGCGATGTCGCCCCGGCTATCGATGACGACGAACGTGTCGCCGTATTTCAATGTGCGCGGCGCGCCTGCGTCGGTTCTGGTCGCAGAGATGTAAAACGGCGTCTCATGCGGCGCCTCGATGGGGACTATCTGAACGGCGCTTTTCCGCGGATTCATGGCTTGCAGCCCGATCGTCTTACTGGGGTGGGGTCGAAACGCCGACGCGAGACGCTACGGCGCAATGTCTGACCGGCCGGTGCCGCAGCGCCGTAATTGCCTGGTGGCAGCGACCGGCTGCCGAACTCATACTTTAGGGACCGGCACCGCGGTGAATGACGTCGACGACGCGCATGCCGATCGGATCGACGACAACAACATCACCCTCGACCATGGCGTATTTGAGAACGCCGTCCGAGTCGCCGCCGAGCATCGGTGCGTCGGGCAGATTGCCCAATGCGAGCGATGGTGGAACTATCGCTCCGACGGTGGCGGAAAACTCGCCGGCATTGGCCTGAATGTTTCCATGGCGCGCGGTGTTATAGAGAGCGCTCCGCTGGACTGGCGTGAGTACGGTGGGCTGTACGACGGACTGAACGACAGCGCCGTCCGGCCCTACCGCTTCTACGGCACCGGCCGACTGGGCGCGCGCAGCCGAAGCGCCAAAAAGAACGGCGACTACCGCTAGCGATACGGGAACGCTTGGGTGAGTCATGGAATTGCTCCTCGGCGAGCAAACGCGCGAGCGTCGGGTTAGGTCCCGGTGGAATATTTTTTTCCGGCGCAAGCTGTGCGTAGCGAGTTTCGAATGGGCGCCTGCGTAAATTTGCCATATCCGCCCGGATTTCGGTTGTTCGCCGCGCTTCGACTGCTCGTTCGGGCCGGGCGGGTTGCGACCATTAGGCATAGCGGCCGGCGTATTATTTGTTTCTCAACCAACAAGGAAATGATCTAAATTTGCTGCAAAGGCGACACAATCCCAAGGGGCGGAAACCATGACCAGCGCATCCACAATGGCCGATACCCGCGCGGTGGCGACGGATGGCACACGTTGGACTCAGCTCATCATTTGCATTGTCTGCATGGTGCTGATCGCCAACCTTCAATACGGCTGGACCCTTTTCGTTAATCCGATCAACAAGGCGCATGGCTGGTCGCTGGCATCGATCCAGTTTGCCTTCTCGATCTTCATCGCGCTGGAAACATGGCTGACGCCGATCGAGGGCTGGATCGTCGACAGTCTCGGCGCGCGCCGTGGTCCTAAGCTCATGATCGCCTTCGGCGGTATCATGGTGGGGCTAGGCTGGATCATCAATTCCTACGCTCAATCGCTTGGCATGCTCTATCTTGGCGCGGTCGTTGGCGGCACCGGAGGAGGGGCGGTCTATGCGACCTGTGTCGGTCAGGCGGTGAAATGGTTCCCCGACCGCCGCGGTCTCGCCGTCGGTCTGACGGCGGCGGGATATGGTGCGGGATCGGCGCTTTCGGTGATCCCGATCCGTGCCGTCATTGCATCGGCCGGCTACGAGGCGGCGTTCTTCTGGTTTGGGCTGATCCAGGGCGGCGTCGTGTTCATCCTGGCTTGGCTCATTCGCGCGCCTGATCCGGGAGAAACGGCCGGCGCCGCCGCGCCCAAGGTGGCGCAGAGCTCGCGAAACTTCTCGCCGCTGGAGGCCTTGAGCACGCCGGTGTTCTGGCTGCTCTACATTATGTTCATCATGGTGTCGGCGTCGGGCCTGATGGCGACGGCGCAGATTGCCCCGATTGCCAAGGACTTCAATGTCGGCAACGCCGTGCTGCTGTTCGGCGCTTCGACGCTGAGCGTGGCGCTGATCATCGACAATGTGTGTAACGGCGGGGCGCGGCCGCTGTTCGGCTGGGTCTCCGACCACATCGGCCGCGAGTACACCATGGCGATCGCCTTCGGGCTGGGAGGCGTCGCGTACTGGCTTCTCGGATCGCTCGGCCACGCACCGTGGGCGTTCGTGATATTTGCGGCGCTCATCTTCCTGACCTGGGGCGAGATCTTCAGCCTGTTTCCGTCGACATGCACCGATACGTTCGGCACCAAGTTCGCCACGGTCAATCTCAGTCTGCTTTATACGGCCAAGGGTGCATCGGCGTTTCTGGTGCCGCTTGCAAATATCATCAAGTCCCATACCGGCAGCTGGCACATGGTGTTTGTCATCACTGCGATCATGAATTTCGTCGTGGTGGCGCTGGCGCTGTTCGTGCTCAAGCCGATGCGAAACCGTTTCTTGGCGAAGGGCTGAGAGTCGCATTTGCCGCTAAGGCCGGGCCCCGGCTGGGACTCTGTCCCTGAGGATCAGTTTTGGGTCTGCCAATTTTGTCGACTGGCGGGTCCAGAATTGTGGTTGATCCAATGCTTGGCGAAGCGGCGGCCTTGCACCGCGTGAGGCACTGGTATAATGTATACCACAATGAATTCAGGCCTTTCCGTGCTGCATCCCACCCAGAACCCACAAGGGCACGGCCCCTCCGCTACGCAACCGCTGGAGCGGCGCGTCGCCGTCGATGCGCTCGCCAGCCCGGCAAACTTCAAGCAGCAAGCGTATGCGGCGCTGAAAAACGCGATCGCCGCGATGGACATCTACGGCAGCCGCAGCGAGATCAGGCTCGACGAGCGGCGCCTCGCTGCCGATTTCGGTATCAGCCGTACGCCGGTGCGCGAGGCGATGGCGCAGCTCGAACGCGAGGGTTTCGTGCGCTCCGAACCGCGGCGCGGCGTCTACGTCGTGCGCAAAAACCGGCGCGAAGTCATCGAGCTGATCACGGCCTGGGCGGCGCTCGAAAGCATGGCGGCGCGGTTGATCACCCAGATCGCAACCGACGAGGAGATCGCCTCGCTGCGCCGCATGTTCGCGACCTTTCACGGCGGCGAGCACCGTGCGCACCTCGATGAATATTCCGACGTCAACATCGAGTTTCACCAGACCATCATTCGCATGAGCCGCAACGACGCGCTCACAAACCTCGCCGAAAACCTGTTCACCCACATGCGCATGATCCGCCGCAAGACCATCGGCGAACAGGACCGCGCCGATCGTTCGATTCGCGATCACATGCACATCATCGAAGCGCTGGAGGCGCGCGACACCGCACGCGCTGAGAGTCTGGTGCGCGATCATGCGCTCGGCCTCGCCGATCACGTGGCGAAATACGCAGATTATTTGGATTAAGTCTCGGCGAGCGAACGCCGACAGAGACGTAAAGTTCAGGGAGAGTCACATGGCTGATGCAGCGGTAAAGAACCGAGACGCCAATGCAGCCGAGGCCGAGCCGGAGCTGACGGACGGCTTCCACCTCATCATCGACGCGCTCAAGCTCAATGGCCTCGACACCATCTATGGTGTGCCGGGAATTCCAATCACCGATTTCGGCCGTATGGCGCAGGCCTCGGGCATCCGCGTCATCTCTTTTCGGCACGAACAGAACGCCGGTTATGCCGCCGCCATCGCGGGCTTCCTGACCAAGAAGCCGGGCGTCTGCCTGACGGTGTCGGCTCCCGGCTTCCTCAACGGCCTTACCGCGCTCGCGCACGCGACGACGAATTGCTTCCCGATGATCCTGATCTCGGGCTCCTCGGAGCGCGAGATCGTCGACCTGCAGCAGGGCGACTACGAGGAAATGGATCAGCTCGCCATCGCCAAGCCGCTCTGTAAGGCGGCGTTCCGTGTGCTGCACGCGCAAGACATCGGCATTGGCTTGGCGCGCGCCATCCGGGCGGCGGTTTCGGGCCGGCCGGGCGGCGTCTACCTCGACCTACCGGCCAAGCTGTTCGGGCAGGCGATGGACGCTGCGGCGGGGGAACGATCGCTGGTCAAGGTGATCGACCCGGCGCCGGCGCAGATTCCCGCGCCGGACGCGGTTAAGCGCGCGCTCGATGTGCTCAAGGGCGCCAAGCGTCCGCTGATCATTCTGGGCAAGGGGGCGGCTTATGCGCAGGCCGATGACGCGATCCGCAGCTTTGTTGAAAGGAGCGGCGCGCCGTTTCTGCCGATGAGCATGGCCAAGGGCCTGTTGCCTGACACGCATCCGCAATGCGCGGGAGCGGCGCGCTCGACGGTGCTGAAGGATTCCGATGTCGTGGTCTTGATCGGCGCACGGCTGAATTGGCTATTGTCGCACGGCAAAGGCAAGGCCTGGGGCGACGCGCCGAAGAAATTCATTCAGGTCGACATCGAGCCGAAGGAAATGGATTCGAACGTCGAAATCGCCGCCCCGGTGGTGGGCGATATCGGCTCGGTCGTCACCGCGCTGCTTGACGGCATGGGCGGCAACTGGCCGGTGCCGCCCGCGGACTGGACCGGGACCGTTACCGCGAAGCGCGAAGAAAACATCGCCAAGATGGCGCCGCGGCTGATGAACAACAATTCGCCGATGGACTATCACGGCGCGCTTGGCGCGCTGCGCACCATCGTCAAGGAGCGGCCGGACGCCATCCTGGTCAACGAGGGCGCCAACACGCTCGATCTCGCGCGCGGCATCATTGACGTCTATCAGCCGCGCAAGCGCATCGATGTCGGCACCTGGGGCGTCATGGGCATCGGCATGGGCTATGCCATCGGTGCGGCGATCGAGACCGGCAAGCCCGTACTTGCCGTCGAGGGCGATTCGGCGTTCGGCTTTTCCGGCATGGAGATCGAGACGATCTGCCGCTACAAGCTGCCGGTCTGCGTCGTCATCTTCAACAACGACGGCATCTATCGCGGCACCGACGTCAACAGCGCCAACTCCGATCCGGCGACGACGGTGTTCGTCAAGGGCGCGCGCTACGACAAGCTGATCGAGGCGTTCGGCGGCACCGGTGTCAACGCGACATCGCCCGATGAACTCAAGCGCGCCGTCAATCAAGCCATGGATTCAGGCAAGCCGACGCTGATCAACGCCGTGATCGATCCGGGCGCCGGCAGCGAAAGCGGCCGCATCGGCAATCTCAATCCGAAGAGCGCCGTTCGCAAGAAATAGCCGCGGCACAAACGCCAAAACAGTCGCACAGTTTGAATACGAGAGGAGACACGATGGCAACCCGCAAGAAGACCGCCAAGACCAGGACCAAAGCGGCGGCAAAGAAATCAGCCAAGAAGGTCGTCAAACTCAAAGTGAGCAAGAAGCCGGCCGCGAAAAAAGCAGCGAGGCCTGCGAACGGCAACGGGCTGCCGCGGCCGTCGGCGAAGCCGTGGGGCCAGGCGGGCAGGGCACTGCAAGGGGTGCGAATTCTGGACTTCACGCACGTGCAGTCGGGGCCGACCTGCACGCAGCTGCTCGCCTATATGGGCGCCGATGTGATCAAGGTCGAGCGGCCCGGCGTCGGCGACGTTACACGGGGCCAGCTGCGCGACGTCAAAGGCGCGGACAGTCTCTATTTCACGATGCTCAACGGTTCGAAGCGCTCCATCACGATCGACAGCAAGCATCCGAAGGGCAAGGAAATCCTGGCGCGGCTGATCAAGCATTGCGACATCCTGGTGGAGAATTTTGCGCCTGGCGCGCTCGATCGCATGGGACTCACCTGGGATTACATCCACAAGACCAACCCGCGCATGATCGTCGCCTCGGTGAAGGGTTTTGGTCCCGGACCGTATGAAGACTGCAAGGTCTACGAAAATATTGCGCAATGCGCCGGCGGGTCGGCTTCGACCACCGGTTTTCGCGACGGCCCGCCGCTCGTTACCGGCGCGCAGATCGGCGATTCCGGCACCGGCTTGCATCTCGCTTTCGGCATCGTCACCGCGCTCTACCAGCGTGTCCGCACTGGCCGCGGCCAGAAGGTGCTCGCCGCGATGCAGGATGGCGTGCTCAATCTGGCGCGTGTGAAACTGCGCGATCAGCAGCGGCTCAAACACGGCCCGCTCACCGAATACAGCCAGTACGGCGAAAACATTCCGTTTGGCGACGCAACGCCCCGCGCGGGCAACGATTCCGGCGGCGGCCAGCCGGGCTGGATCCTCAAATGCAAAGGCTGGGAGAACGATCCCAACGCCTACATCTATTTCATCACTCAGGCACCGGTGTGGACCGCGATCTGCGATCTGATCGGGAAGCCCGAGTGGAAGACGGATGCCGATTACGCCACGCCGGCGGCGCGGCTGCCGCGGCTGCGTCGCATCTTCGATACGATCGAGGAGTGGACCAAGACCATGACCAAGTTCGAGGTCATGGAGAAATGCAATGCACACGATATTCCGGTCGGTCCGATCCTGTCGATGAAGGAGATCGCCGAAGAGCCGTCACTGCGCGAGACCGGCACGGTTGTCGAACTCGATCATCCGACGCGTGGCAAATATCTGACCGTGGGCAATCCGGTAAAGCTGTCGGATTCGCCCGCCGACGTTCGCCGTTCGCCGCTCCTTGGCGAGCACACCGACGAAATCCTGCGCAAGGAACTCGGCTATACCGGCAAGGAAGTCGCCGAGATCAAAGTATCGGGCGCGATCACGCCGCCGGAGAAGCCTGCCAAGGCGGAAGCGGCGTAGTTGTTGCTGTCGTCCCCGCGAAGGCGGGGACCCAGTAATCGCCGACGGTTGGTGTTTACTGGATGCCCGCTTTCGCGGGCATGACAAAAAAATTGGGGAAGGTTC
>DASZWK010000055.1:0-12826 GCA_035546235.1 Xanthobacteraceae bacterium
CAGAAACGGGACAACGACAATTGCGACGAGAACAATGCGGGCGACTGAGTCGGCGTAGGGACGAAACAGTTGCGGCATCTGGCCGCCCTCCGCGCCAACCAAAATAGTCAACGATGCATGTATTCGCTCGGCAACACACACTGTGTTCCGGTGGCAAATTCGGAATTTTAACGCGACGGCGCGCGCTAAGTTCCCGCTCTATTCTTTGGGTTAAAGACAGATGGTCGCAGTTTGCGAGCAATTCTGCGACGATGCTCTCTGATGCGAGCGATAGTCAGATTGCGTGAATCGCGCGCAATACATTCGATCAAGAATCTGGCCGTGCAGCGCACATTCTTGTGCGGTTTTGCGTCGCGGGCGCTGCGGCGTTTCTGGGGGTTTGCTGACTGACGCGTGTTGGGCGACAATAGTCAGATGAAAGATCAGAGCCCCCTTTGCATGGAACGCAAGGCCGCCGTCGAGGCGCTGCTGCCGGTCCCCATTCCGCACACCGAGTTTCGTTTGGCGCGCGGCATTCGCGCCGGGCGATGGCTGTTCGCCTCCGGCCAGGCAGCCACTGATTACACGAATGGCGTTGCATCCGAGGTGCTGCAGGCGGAGCATCCGCTCAACGGCGAGTCGATCTACAAGCGCGAGTCACGCCGCATTTACGCCAACGTCAAGGACGTTCTGGCAGCAGCGGGCGCCGGCGTCGCCGATATTGTGCGCGTCGATCAGTACTACACCACCGAGCGGGCGATGCATCCATACCACGAGGTGCGGCACGAGATATTCGGCGGCAAGGTTCCACCCTCGACGTCGAACCTGCACCAGCGTTTCTCGCGCACCGGTCAGTCGATTGAAATTCAGGTCATGGCCGCCGTTCCGGGCACGGATACGATCGTCAAGCACGAGACGTTCCGCCCCAGCTACGATATTTCCGCCGTCTCGGGTTACAGCCCGGCGCTGAGTGCAGGGGACTTCCGCTTCGTGCCCGGTCAGACCGCCGAGGCGCTGCGTGATGGCGAAGGACCGATCGATCCGTCGGTACGGCACCCGCGCGCTTTTTGGCGGCAATGGCCGATCAAGCTCGAGACCGACTTTATCGTTAAGCGCAAGCTTGCGGCGTCGCTGGAAGGCGCCGGGGCGAGCCTCGATGGCGTCGTGAAGGCGCAGGTCTATCTGAGCGATCGCGAGGACCTGCCTGGTTTCAACGAGGTCTGGCTGTCCCATTTCAACGGCCGTCCGCCTGCCACTACGATCATCGCTACCCGCAACCCGGGTTTTGTGATCAACGATCTGCGCATCGAGATCAACACGATCTCGCTGGCCGCTGCCGGCAAGACCAAAGCGGAAATCATTCGCGGCCCCGAGCCGCCTCTATTTGACGGCTGGATTTCCGCGATCAAATGCGACGATTTGTTGTTTTTGTCCGGACTTATGGCGGTGGAGGGCGGGCGGATCATTGATGAGGCCAGGGTTGACCCACGCCAGCCATTCTACGGCATTCCAGTGAAGGCCGAGTTGCGCTCCATTATTCGTCAGGCTGAAGCAATCTGCCGCAACGCCGGCACGTCGCTCCGCAATGCCGTGCGCATTCAGCAATTCCATCTCGATCTCGCCGATCTGCCTGCGACCCTCGAGGTTTGGGATGAGGCGATGTCGCACGCGGCGCTGCCGTTGTCGCCGGTTGAAGTTGCGTGGCTACCGGTTCCCGGCGGGCGTATTCAGGTTGATCTTTGGGTTTATGTGCCACGCAATAATAAAGAATAATGGCGGCCCGTTCGCGCGTGGCCCACGCGGCTGCCTTGTATGAGCAATGGAGATGATGATGTTTGCGACGCGACGACTTTTGATCGCGACTGCCGTTATTGCGCTGTTTTGCGCGCCGCCGGTGGCTCGGGCCCAACAATGGCCCGCGCGTACGGTGAAAGTCGTCGTGCCTTATGGCGCAGGCGGTGTCACCGACGTTATGGCGCGCCTGACTGCGGACCGGTTGGGTAAGCTTCTCAAACAGACCTTTGTCGTTGAGGACAAACCCGGCGCCGGCGGAGCGATCGGTGTGAACTATGCGATGCACGCGCCGCAGGACGGCTACACGATTCTGTTCGTCGGAAGCACGTTGTTTACGGTGCTGCCGCTCGTTCAAAATGTCGAGTATGTGCCGTTGAAGGATCTGGTGCCTGTCAGCATTACCGGCACCAATGGCATGATCATGGTCGTTGCCAAGGACGCGCCATATTCGACGCTGTCCGAGTTCATCAGTTTTGCTCGGGCCCATCCGGGAAAGATCACCTATTCGAGCGGCGGCACCGGCACCAACAATCACCTGTCGGCAGCCTACCTTGCCGGCAAGGAGGGCTTGGACATGGTGCATGTGCCGTTCAAAGGCGGACAGGCAGCGCTGGAAGCGGTACTGGCTAAATCGGTCGAGATGCATTTCGGCAATTCATCGGATCTCGTTGGACCGGTGAACGGCGGCGCCGTGAAGGCGCTGGCCGTGTCCACGCCCCGACGTATGGCGCAACTGCCGCAGGTGCCGGCGGTCGCGGAGACGATTCCCGGCTTCGAATACGTTGCTTGGAACGGTTATGCCGTCACCGGCGGCGTGCCGCCGCAAGTCACACAGCGCCTGGCGGAAGCCTTGCAAATCGTCGCGCACGACCCGAGCGTCGTCGCGGCCTTCGCCAAGCTTGGAATAGACTCGGCCGGTACGACGCAGGAGCAAGCGCTCGACAGTATCCGCAAGGACATGCCGATCTATGCGCGCATCATCGACATGGCCGGCTTGCCCAAAGTGCATCATTGAAATTTGCGTGTACTGCGCACGTCCGGCGGTTGTGAAGGCTCGATCGCCAGACGTCGTGTGTGTAGCGGTCTGCGGAAACGCCGACCGCCCGATATTGGGACTTCCTAAAGCGCAAAAAAAGGATTGGAATGGTGGGTAACCAGACCAATCGGGGAGGACGCCATAATGTTGAGGGCCTTTCTTGCGGCCTTGCTCTGCGTCGCATGCACGCTTTGCGGCGCCGACTCCGCCAAGGCACAACCTTATCCGCGCAAAGAGCCCATCAAGGTGGTGGTGCCGTTTCCGCCGGGCGGCCCGACCGACGGCATGGCGCGCATCATCTCCGACCGCCTCGGCAGGGTACTGGGGCAGGTCATCGTCATCGAGAACCGTGGCGGCGCGGGGGGCGGGGTTGGTGGCAAATTTGTCGCGGAAGCCAACCCCGATGGCTACACCATTCTGATGACACCGGGCGGTGCGCTCACTACCGGCCCGATCGTCAACCCCCATATCGGCTACGATCCCGCCAAGGTGTTTGCGTCAGTCTGCGAGCTGATCGAAACGCCGCTGATCGTTTCGGTCCGGCCCGACCTGCCGGTGAAAACGCTGTCGGAAGCGGTGGCTTATGCCAAAGCCAATCCAGGCAAGCTCCGCTGGGGCTCGCAGGGATTCGGCACCGCGCCGCATCTGCTCGCCGAGATGTTCCGGCTCCAAGCCGGCATTAACATGCTGCATGTGCCTTATCGGGGCACCGGCCCGCTGCTCAACGCCATTCTGGCCGGCGAAGTCAACATCATTGCCGATCCCAGCACGACCAGCCTGCCATACATCCAGGCTGGCAAGCTTCGTCCGATCGCAATCGCCGGCAATGATCGCGATCCGAAACTGCCGGATGTTCCGACCACGGTGCAGGCCGGCTTTCCCAATCTCATTTCGCCATTCTGGCTGGCGGTCGTGGCGCCGGCCGCGACGCCGCATGACATCATCAATAAATTGAACGATGCATTTCACCAGGCCCTCGCCGTGCCCGAGACGCGTGAACGTCTCGCGACGCTGGGCGCCGAGATCAAGACGGGCTCGCCGCAGGATCTCGACAAAATGCTGAGCGCCGAGCGGGCGCGGTGGACGCCCGTGGTGCAAGAAGCCCACATCAAGATGGAATGACATTATGAGTCTGTGCGCCCCAAGGCTTTTTGGCGAAGCGTCATCCTCCACTGGTTCAAAGTTTTCATTCAGGATTTGACATCGTGTTTCGTCACGACACGCCTGCCGAGGCGCAGTTTCGCAGCGAAGTGCGCACGTGGCTGGAGGCCAATCTGCCCGCCGCGTTGCGCTGGCGCACGGCACGCCCGGAGCCCGAAGAGGTGATGCCCTGGTATCGCACCCTCTCCCATAAGGGTTGGATCGCGCCGCATTGGCCGAAAGAGCACGGCGGCATGGGCGCGACGCTGAACGAGCAGATCATCATGACCGAAGAGATGGCCCGCGTCGGCGCGCCGCACTTGCCGGTCCAGGGCCTCAACCACATCGGTCCCATCCTCATGGAATTTGGCAATGCGGCGCAGAAGGCGCGGCATCTGCCGCCTATTCTCGACGGCTCGGTGATATGGGCTCAGGGTTACTCCGAGCCGGGCGCCGGCTCCGACCTTGCCAGCCTTGCGACCCGCGCGACGCTCGATGGCGATCACTTCGTGGTGCAAGGTCAGAAAATCTGGACGACTTGGGCCCATCATTCGCAATGGATGTTCGCGCTGGTGCGCACCGATCCGCAGGCGCAGCCGCGGCACGCCGGCATCAGCTTTTTACTGCTCGATCTGCGCAGTCCCGGCATCAGGGTAAGGCCGATCAAGACGATCGCCGGCGACAACGAATTCGCCGAGGTTTTCTTCGACGGCGTTATCGTGCCAGCCGAGAACCTGGTCGGAAAGCTGAATGACGGCTGGCGCATCGCCAATGCGCTTTTGGGCCACGAACGCCTTGGTACTTCGAACCCGCAATTCGCGATTGCTGCACTGGAGCGGGCCAAGACGATGGCGCGGGCATCGGGCCTCATCGACGACCCGGTTTTCCAGGATCGACTTGCCGCGGCCAGTATCAATGTCACGGCGCTGGCGGCCATGTTCAGCCACGCCGTTGAACTCACCAATCGGCAAGACAGCCTCGGGCCGGAAGCATCCGTGCTCAAGATTTTCGGCTCGGAGCTCCTCCAGTCACTCAGCGCACTATTGATCGAGGCCGCCGGCGGCCTCGCGACGACGGAGCAGCCGATCACCACAAACTTCGGCACCGTGGACATTGCCGCGCCGTTTCTGCAGGCGCGGCGGGCAACCATCTACGGCGGCTCATCGGAAATTCAGCGTAACGTGCTGTCTCGCCGTGTGCTGAATCTGCCAAACTAACAGAGACGGCGCGGGCGACAATCATGGAACTGCATCTCACATCGGAGCAAACTTTGCTGCGCGACAGCGCCGCCAAGTTTGTTGCAGGGGCTGGACCGAAAGTTGCGCGAGGATTTCGCCACCAGAACCCGAGCTTCGCTCCGGCACGGCTGCAACAAGCTGCTGACCTCGGGTGGCTTGGGATTCTCGTTCCGGACAGCGCCAACGGTCTCGGTCTCGGCCTGACCGAGTTCGCGTTGGTGCTCCAACAGGCCGGACGCGGACTTGTGTGCGAGCCTGTCGGACTGGCGGCGGTTGCGGCTGCGGTCCTTGGGGCTGCGCCGCGGCCGCATCCGCTGCTGCCGCGGCTCATGAGCGGCGAGATACTGATCGTTCCGGCGCTCCAGGAGAACGGCGCTGGCGGCGATCCGCTCGCACCACGAACGCAGGTCACCGGTACAGATGGAGCGATCCGGCTCACCGGGCAAAAGGCCTTCGTCTGCGCTGACGGCGCCGATGGCTTTTTAGTCAGCGCGAGCGGCGGCGGCCGGCCTGTGCTGTGCTACGTCGCGCACGATGCTGCGGGTTGTGCGGTGTCCACCACCCAGACGGTCGAAGGCCGGAAGCTTGCGACACTTAGCCTCTCGGATACGCCCGCCGACATCATCCCGTCCCATCAGCCTGGGGGCAACGCGGTCGAGATGCTCCATAACCTGGCGCTGTTTGCGCTCTCGGCCGAATTGCTCGGCGTGATGGAAAAGGCCCATGAGATCGCGCTCGATTATCTGCGCATCCGCAAACAATTCGGCAAGCTGATCGGCAGTTTCCAAGCGCTGCAGCACCAAGCGGTAAATCTGTATGTGCGGATCGAGGCGACACGGTCGCTTGTGTACCAGGTCGCCGCCAACAATGAGCCGTTTCGCATCGATCCAGTGCTCGCTGTGGCTGCCAAGGCCAAGTCTTCGGAGGATGCCATGGCGGTCACCGAGGCGTGCATCCAGTTGCACGGCGCAATCGGCTTTACCGACGAGCACGACATCGGACTTTATCTGAAGCGGGCGATGTTGCTGTCATCGCTTTTCGGCAATGCAGCGGCGCAGCGGCGCCGCTATGCCAAAATCGCCAATGTGGCAGGATAGAGCCACGGAAGCACAAGCGAAACCCGAACGGCAGCCGGCGCGGGTTTGTCAGCCCCATCGAGACGGGAGTGTTCATGAGCGAAGAGCAAACGGTCACCTACGAGCTGGACGGGGAGGTCGCGCTGGTCGGTCTCAATCGTCCGGACAAGCGTAATTGCTTCAATCCCGCCGTGATGAAGCAGTTGCGCGAGGCCATCGAGCGGGCTGGCGAAGAGGCCAAGTGCGGCATCATCTTCGGTCACGGCGATAATTTCTGCGCCGGTCTCGATCTGCGATGGGCGGCTGAGAACTGGAAAAACGGGCGCTCGTCGCGGTTACCCTTTCCGTTCAACCGCAACACTTATTTCGAGGCGATGGCGCGGGGCAACATCCCGTTCATCGCCGCATTGCAGGGCGCCACTCTCGGCGGTGGACTTGAAACCGCCGCGGCGGCGCACATTCGAGTCGCCGATGAGACCACGTTTTTCGGCCTGCCCGAAGGCACGCGCGGCATCTTCATCGGCGGGGGTGGTTCGGTGCGCGTGGCGCGGCTGATCGGATTTGCCCGGATGCAGGACATGATGCTCACAGGCCGCGTGCTCAAGGTCGACGAAGCCGAGCGTTACGGGATCGTTCAGTACATCGTTCCTAAGGGGCAGCACATGGCCAAGGCCAAGGAACTGGCGCTGAAGATTTGCAAAAACGCACCGCTATCGAATTTTGCGATCACCAACAGTCTGCCGCGAATTCAAGACCTGTCCTACGACGATGGCCTGTTCTTCGAGCGCATGGTGGCGGAATACACCCGCAGCCCGGAATCGATCGCGCGGCTCAATCAATTCCTCGACAAAACGGCACCTCGCGTGCGTCCTGAACAAAGCTGAACGCATCCGATCCAGGGAGAAAATGAATGGCTTTTCGCGATAACGCGATCGTCGGTTACGCCGAAACCAAGGTGATGAAGAAGAGCGACCGGGATGTCTGGGTCCTGGCGGGCGAGATTCTGGAGTCGCTGCTCGACAAGACCGGATTCGAGAAGAGCGAAATAGACGCCCTCGTCATGTCCGGTCTGACCGGCACGGGCGGCGCCAGCATGTTCTGGGCGCAGAGCACCTGCGACATGCTCGGTCTGGATGTGGGATTTTGCGAGCAGGTGCATACAGGCGGCTGCTCGGCCATTGGCGCGGTCGCCCGCGCGGCCGCGGCCATCGATGCCGGCATGTGCGAGGTCGCGCTTTGCCTGTACGCCGATACGCACGTGCGCGAGCACAATGGCCGCAACGACCGCAATTATCGGCGCGACTGGACGGAGCCGTATGGCCTATTGGGGCCGCCCGGGGCGTTTGGCCTGCTGCAGCGGGCATATGACGCGAAGTATGGCGTCGACCTGCGCGTGCTCGGCAAACTAGCGGTGACCCAGCGCAACCACGCGCTGATGAACGAGAATGCCTGCGAGGAATTGCGGGTGCCGATGACGGTCGAGGATTATTTGAACTCGCGCATCATCGCCGATCCGATCCGGCTGCTGGACTGCGTGATGCTGGCTGACGGCGCCGCAGGCGTCATCGTCACGAGCCGCAAGCGCGCCAAGGAAAAGGGCATCAACAAGTACGTGATACCCGTCGGTTATGCTGAGCGCACCAATTTTCTCGGCGGCGAGAATTTCGTCGACGTGACGCGCAGCGGACATGAGATCGCCGGCAAGAAGGCGCTCGCGTCTGCCGGATGGAATATCAAGGACGTGCGCTCATTCCATCCCTACGACGATTTTCTCATCGCGATCGTTATTCAGCTGGAAGCATTCGGCTTCTGCAAGCCGGGCGAGGGCATGGCCTTCGTGCGCGATACCGATCTTTCCTATAACGGCACGCTGCCCCTCAACACCGGCGGCGGCCAGATCTCGGCGGGGCAGGCGGCCTGTTCCTCGCACAATCTGATCGAGGCGGTGCGTCAACTCATGGGTGAGGCCGGCGAGCGGCAGGTCAAGGATACCACCAACGCGCTGGTGACCGGCATCGGCTGGATCAACTACGGGCGCAACTGGGGATCGAGCGCGGCGCTGGCGCTGGTTCCGAACCAATAAGAGGGCGAGGTTAGAGGGTAAGATGGCCATCACATTGAACGATACGCTCGGCGTCAAACGCGACATCAAACACTACGATTTCGGTATGCCATTCTGGGAAGCAACGCGGCAGAAGAAACTCGTCATCCAATACTGCAAGACCGCGAAGAAATATCAGCACTTTCCGCGTCCCGTGAGTATCTTCACCGGGCGGCGCCGTGATATTGAATGGCGCGAGGTATCGGGCAAAGGCACGGTGTTCTCGTTCACTATCGCCCACCGCGGCACGCCCGCGTTTCAGGGCAGCGAACCGTACGCCATCGCCAGTGTGACGCTCGATGTCGGGGTTAATGTCATCGCCGACGTGGTCAAATGCACAGCCGACGAATTGAAGGTCGGCATGAAGGTCAAGCCGTACTGGCACCCTCTCGCGAATGGCGAACACCTCTTGATGTGGCAGCCCGACAAGGACGCCGCATGAGTGGACCGCAAGATGCGCGCGGTCCGAAAGCGGTCGCGAGATTCCTAAGGCCGCGCTCTGTCGCGATCATCGGGATATCGACGCGCGCAGGCAGTGCCGGCCAGATCATTCTGCAGTGCCTGAAGGTCAACAACTTTCAGGGTGATGTGTACTTGGTCGGTCGCACCGATGAGCCGATCGAAGGCCGTACGGTGCTCAAGAGTCCGGACGAGTTGCCGGAGGGCATCGACCTTGCCGTGTTCACGCTGCCGGCTGCCGCAGTGCGCGAGGCCATGGAGGCCTGCGGGCGGCGCAAGGTCGGCTCGGCGCTGGTATTCGCCGCGGGCTTCGCCGAGGTTGGCGATTACGCCACGCAGGATGCTGTCGGTGCGACCGCACGTGCCGCCGGGCTCGCTATCGTTGGACCTAACTGCCTCGGCATCACCAACAATGTCGACGGCCTGTGGCTGCACATGCTGTTCGCGCGGCCGGCGATACGCGGCGTCGAGAATGGCGTGGCGTTTGTCGGCCAGAGTGGTGGACTGGTCGGTCATTTTCAACGCGCCACCGACGGTCGTGGTATTCCGCTGTCCTATGTTATCTCGACCGGCAATGAGGCCGGCCTTGAGGGCACCGACTTCCTCGAATTTCTGGTCCAAGATCGCGCCACCCGCGTCATTGTACTCTACTGCGAGGAGATCAGGCGGCCTCAGGCCTTTCTTGCTGCCATCCGCAGCGCTCGCGGCGCCGGCAAGCCGGTCGTGCTGATGCAGGCTGGCCGCAGCGCCAAGGCGCGCAAGTCGGCGCAGTCACACACCGGCGCGCTGATCGGCGACTTTGAAACTATGCGAACGCAGGTCGAGGATGCCGGCGCCATTGTGGTCTCGACCATGGATGAGGTCATGGACCTCGTCGAAATTCTGCAGCGTTTTCCCGTGCCGCCGATAAAAGGGCCCGCCATCCTGACCGCGTCAGGCGCCTATGTGGGGCTGACGAACGACTTCGCGGAGGAGATCGGGCTGGAAATCCCCGAGCTTGAGCCTGCGACTTTGAAGAAGATCGCCGACGTGCTGCCGTCATATGGCAATTACGGCAATCCACTCGATACCACGGCGGGTTTCACGCCTCCCATGCTTCCCGGCGTTACCTGGACGCTGATCGACGATCCCAACGTCGGGATGCTGTTCATCTCGTTTCCGATCAATACGCCCGCGCCGATCAAGGGTTTCAACGAGGGCATGGCGCATTCGCCCAAACCCAAGGTGATGGTGGCGCTCGGCGACACCTGGAAACTCGGCCCGGACGTTGAAGCCGCCATCAAGGAAAGCTCCGCGGTTTTCTCCCGCTCGTCGGACCGCATGCTGCGCGCGATCGCGCTCTATACGCGATACGGGCGTTTGCTGGCGCGCACGCGCGTGACCGAAACGGCGCCGACTATTGGCGGACTGCCACAACTCGGTAAAGGCGCCCAGCCTGAATGGCTCGGCAAGCAGGTCCTCGCCGCCGCGAACATTCGCGTGCCAGACGGCGCCCTCGCACACACGGCCGAGGAGGCGGCTACTGTGGCGAAGCGGATCGGCTATCCTGTGGCCCTCAAGGCGCAGGCAGCCGCGCTGTCGCACAAGACCGAAGCGGGCGGCGTAGCGCTGAATCTGAAAGACGAGTCCGCCCTCCGCGATGCGTGGGATACAATAATGCAAAACGTCAGACGTGCCGCGCCGGGCGTGAGCCTCGACGGTGCGCTGGTTGAGAGGATGTCGTCTCGCGGCGTCGAGCTGATGGTGGGCGCCAAGCGCGATCCCGCGTGGGGCACGGTATTGTTGCTGGGACTCGGCGGAATCTGGGTCGAGGCGCTGGGCGATGTGCAGATGCTGCCTGGAAGCGCCGACGCAGCTCAGGTCATCGACGCGCTGGGACGGCTGCGTTCGAAAAAATTGCTGGACGGTGTACGCGGCGCGCCGCCGGCCGACGTCGACGCCGTCGTGCAAACCGTGCTCGCGATCGGCGGCTTGATGCGGGCCGTTCCAGAAATAATTGAGATCGACGTCAATCCACTCATGGTACACGCCAAGGGGAAGGGCGCGACCGCGCTGGATGCCTTGATCGTCACGGCATGATAATTATCGGCGCGGCTGCCCGCCTCACGGACAGTACACCCAGGCTTCCATCATCACTGTGGCGCCGGGGACCGGCAGCGGACCCGGCACTTCCACCGCGGAAAACGGCAAAGATTGCCCGCCGAGCCGGCGCTCCCACGCTTTGTACACCGGATAGAACTCGCGCATATCGGTGAGGAACAAGAGTACGCGCACCGTATTGGCGAGCGACGTTCCGGCAGCTTTGCATAGCCGCGCCATGTTATCGAGGATGACATCGGCTTGAGCTTCCGGCGATGACGAGAAATGCGGCAGCCGCGGGTCCGTTGCCGCGGCAGCAACAAGTCCGCCCTTGTCGGCGGCCATCGAGGCCGGGATGAACAGCAGATCTCCGGCTTTGACCGCTTACTGCTGATAACGGAATGCGGTTGCAACTCCAGCATCGATGTGGCGTTTGCTCGCGGCGCTATCGGGCCTTGCGGCGATCATATTGATTTCGATTTTGCCGTCGTACGGCGCAAGCCCGTGTTCGATGCATGGGATAATCGAGACAGTCGGTCCCGATGCGCCGAAATGCCGTGTCCAGGCCTCATGGAATGCTGAATAATCTTCGCGATCTGTCAAATAGACCTGCGCATGCACGACATCTTCGAGGCTCGCGCCAGCCAGCGCCAGCGAGGCCGCCATCCGCTGTGTGATGATGAACTCGGTTTCGAGCTTGATCGGCTCGCCGCCCCACTGCGTACCTTGTGCCATCAGCGCCGCCGCGGCAACACCGTTGCGTTGCGGTTCGTTGCCGACCGCAAGCGACGTGATCCCGGGAATGAAGATAAAGTCGCCGACGGTAAGCGCTGCCGAATATCCGGAGGTTGGGCGCCCTTGCAGTTGCTCATGCCTGATGTGTTCGACCTCAAATCCTTTTGTTGGAATCGCGGCGAGCGCCTGGATGTTCATGTCGGCCCCGGGCAGCAGTAAGCCCTGCTGCGCGATCGAGGTCGAGGGCGGGATGCGGCCCTTGAGAAACTCGCGGCGGACTTGCTGATAGGCGGGCACCGCCTTGACGGTCGTGTAATACTGATCCGTCCGCACCAGGTTGGTGCGATCTGTGCCGGCCGCGCGCAGTACGGCGTCGAGATTTTCGAAGATACGGAGCGCTTCCTTCTCGCGCTTGGGCAAGCCGGCGTGGGGCGCTCGCTCTGCGAGGACGTCCGGCGCGATGCCGTGGACAAAGTCCTGTGCCATCAGTCCGGTGGCGAACACCCAGTGTCCGGCCTTGATGCCTTGCGCAAACTTGATCTTCCCAGGGCCGATCTCGACAGGAAGCAGCGGTGTGGTGGAGGAGGGGCCGGTTTCGCTCATGGGAGAGATCTCGACAGGAGTGGATGGTGAGGGTGCAGCTGCTTTCACCACCTGCGGTATTGATCGTCAAATCGATCATGCATTGCGAGCCTGGGCAAGGCATATCGCCAAGATGCTGCACTTGACGATCGCTCCAATGCTTCTTGACGGCGGCAATCCTCGACCGCAACGTGGTCATCCATGTTCGTTTTGGAGCTCAGATCATGCGGAGAAGACCGTCCCTGACCACCGACGACGTTCTGAAAATCGTGGCCGCGTGCAAAGCGGCGGGCGCGAGGATCAAGCGCGAGCCGACCGTTGCAGTGGTCGATGCCGGCGGCCACTTGCTGCACCTCGAGCGTCCCGATCACAACGGCGTAATCACCGTGGATATGGCAACGCTCAAGGCCCGTACCGCGGCGCTTCGTGGTCGGCCAAGTTCGACGTTTGAAGCGCGCGTCAAGGAGCGGCCAGGTTTTATGATGACGCCGAACTGCCTCGGCGTCGAAGGCGGCATTCCGATCTTGTTTGAAGATGAATGCCTGGGCGGTGTCGGCGTCTCGGGAATCGATCACGACGACGAGAACGTCGCCAAAGCGGGCGCGGC
>DASZWK010000056.1:0-15322 GCA_035546235.1 Xanthobacteraceae bacterium
CTCGCCAGCGACGTGAGGGCCGGAGCCCACGCCGTTCGATGCCATGTTGATCTTGTCGGGAGCGGCCTTGGCGTAGGCGATGAATTCCGCGACGGTCTTTACCGGCAGCGCGTTCGTCACTTCCATGACGTAAGGCACGAGATCGATGCTCGCGATGGGGGTGATGTCCGTGCGCAGGTTGAAATTTAGTTTGGTATAGAGCGTGGCGTTGACGGTGTTGGCTGATGTCAAGAGCAACAGCGTGTGACCGTCGGGCGCAACGCGAGCCACATATTCGGCGGCCAGGTTGGTGGCGGCGCCCGGATGATTTTCGACGACGAATTGCTGGCCGAGCTTTTGTGACAGATACTGCGCCATCAGGCGAGCAATGATGTCCGACGCACTGCCGGCGGAATAGCCAACGATGACGCGGACCGGCCGCGACGGATAAGCGTCCGCGCGCGCATGGCGCGGCAGAGCCGGCAGCGCAGCTGCGCCGGCTGCGAGGCGCAGGAATTTTCGGCGTTGCAGTTTCATTCGCTCCCCCGGCTTCATGCGCTGCAGTCAGCCGTCCGATCAATCCGCCTTGATGTTCGCGAATTTGATGACCTTGGCCCACTTTTCGGTTTCCGTGGCGATGAACGTGCCGAATTCGGCCCGTGTCATCGGCATCGGTGCTCCGCCGAGATCGGCGAGCTGCACCTTGATCTTGGCATCGGCCAGCCCAGCGTTGACCTCTCGGTTGAGCTTGTCGAGGATTTCCGCCGGGGTGCCTTTTGGCGCGCCAAGGCCGAACCATGCGGTGGCCTCGTATCCCGCCACGAATTCGCCGACGGTGGGGACATCGGGCAGCGCTGCGGAGCGCTTTGCCGAGGTGACCGCCAGCGCGCGCAGCTTGCCCGCCCTGATATGCGGCAGCGTCGACAGCGTCGGCTCGAACATCATCTGGACCTGCCCCGCCAGGAGATCGACCAGTGCAGGGCCGCCACCGCGGTAGCCGACCGTAATCAGGTTCAGCCCGGTCATGAATTTGAACAGTTCGCCGGCGACATGCGGCACGCTGCCGACGCCGGCCGAGGCCATGTTGATCTTACCGGGATTGGCCTTGGCATAGGCGATCAATTCCGGGACCGTTTTGGCCGGGACCGCGGGATTGACCACCAGTACTTCCGGAACGCTGACGATGCCGCCGATTGGGGCGATGTCGCGGATGAAATTGAGGTTACGATAGAGCGTCGCGTTGATCGCCGCCGGAGCCGGGACGAGGAGCAGCGTGTAGCCGTCGGCGGGTGATTGCACGACGAGTTCGGTGGCGATATTGCCGCCGGCGCCGGTCCGGTTTTCGACGACGAATTGTTGGCTGAGCCGCTGCGACAGCCACTGGCCGATCAGCCGGGCCGAAATGTCGTTAGGGCCGCCGGCCGCGAAGCCGACAATGATATGGACCGCGCGGGACGGGTAGCTGTCCGCCCGTGCGATGCCTGACAGTGCCGGCAGAGCGGCGGCGCCGGCGGCGAGATGCAGGAAATTGCGGCGGTGCTGGTTCATTCGATGCCCCCATCAAATGTACGACGCACTGGTTCAACCGGCCTTGATGTTCGCGAACTTTATCACCTTGGCCCATTTGTCGGCAGCCTCCGCGATGAGCTTGCCGAATTGCGCGGGCGTCATCGCCGTCCACTCGACACCGAGTCCGACGAGCCGCTTTTTCATGGCTTGTTCGGCCATGACGGCGTTGATCTGTTTGTTGAGCTTGCCGACGGTCTCGGCCGGCACGGCCTTGGGCGCGCCGAGGCCCAGCCAGCCGCTGCCCTCATATCCGGGCACAGTGTCGCCCACAGGCGGCACGTGCGGCAGAGCGTCCATCCGCGCCGCGCTCGTCACCGCGAGCGCGCGCAGCTTGCCGGATTTGAAAAAGCCAAGCACCGGTGGCGCCGCTACAAAAGCGACTTGTACTTGGCCGCCCAGCAGATCGGGCATGTAGGGGGCGCGATAGGGCACGTGGACGATATCGACGCCGGTCATCATCCGGAACAGTTCGAAAGCGAGGTGCGGCGCGGTGCCGGCGCCGGGCGAGGCAAGGTTGAGCTTGCCCGGATTAGCTTTGGCGTACGCGATCAGTTCCGGAAGTGTCTTGGCGGGGATTGAAGGGTTCACCACGACGACGAAGGGCGTGTAACCCATGAACGCGATTGGGGTTATGTCGCGGACGAAATTAAAATCGAGATGCGGGTAGAGGGCGGCGCTGGCAGCGTTGCCCGAAATCATCACCAGCAGCGTGTAGCCGTCCGGCGCCGCGCGGATCACGTACTCGGCACCGACATTGCCGCCGGCACCGGGCTTGTTCTCGACGATGAATTGCTGTCCGAGCTGCGCCGATAATGGCGGTGCGACCAGCCGTGCCACAACATCGGGCGCAAGCCCGGCCGGAATGTCGACAATCATATGCACCGGCCGTGCCGGGTAATCGAGCGCTGCGGCGGAGCGCGGCAACGCGGACAGCGCAGCCGATCCCGCTACGAGCTCAAGCAAGCCTCGCCGCGACGGCGTCATCTGATGCCTCCTGCAAAACGACGGCAAAGTTGCCGGTCGCTCCTACCCCGGCTGCACTTTAGAACGGAATGGGAACCTTCGCTTGGAAAAGTTTGCGCACATTTGCCGCGGCGGCGCCATTGAACGCATAGCAAAGTCTACTGACCGTCCGGTTTGAACGTTGCTCGTCTCGGACGCCGGCTCTATGCTGGCGGTGAAACGATCCGCGATTGTCCGCGTAAAGCCGGGTGCGGATCGCAGGCACCATCCGAATTCGGCGGCTGTCGGAGATATACAATGATGAACGGCAAGGTAACGGGCGTGCGCAGCATCGAGCTCGGCGTGCGCGATCTGCAGCAATCGGCGGACTTTTACACCAAGGTCTGGGCGCTCGAAGAGGTGGGCACCGACGGCGACGCGATTCATCTGCGCGGCACCGGCAGCGAGCACCATGTGCTGACGCTCCGCGAGCGGCCGAAGCCGGGGCTGCTCAATGTCAACTTCGCCACGCAGGACCGAGCCTCGGTCGATCAGCTCTGCGCCAAGGCCAAGAGCTACGGCATCAAGGTCCTGAGCGAGCCGGCGGCGCTTCCTGGGGCGGCGGGGGGCGGCTACGGCTTCCGCTTCCAGAGCCCGGAAGGCTTCACGATGAGCGTCTCCTCGGAAGGCGCGCAGCACCCGAACGTCGGCCTTGATCGTTCGCGTCCGACCAAGATCAGCCACGTCGTGCTCAACAGCGGCGACACCGGCGAGCAGATGAAATTCTTTATCGACGTGCTCGGCTTCAAACACTCCGACAGCACACACATGATGGATTTCCTGCGCTGTTCGGCCGACCATCACAGCATCGCGACGGTCCGCGCCAACGGACCTTCGCTCAATCATGTCGCCTATGAGGTGCCCAATATTGACGGGCTGATGCGCGGCACCGGACGCCTGAAGAAAAACGGCTTCGGTACCGAATGGGGCGTCGGCCGCCACGGCCCCGGCAACAATGTATTCTCGTATTTCATTGAGCCGGATGGCTTCGTCGCCGAATACACCACCGAGCTCGATCAGATCGACGAAGCAACCCACATCCCGCAGGACGCCGCCTATTGGGACAAGGTCATGCCGCAGCGCGGCGACCGCTGGGGCACCGCCGGCCCGCCGTCGAACCTCATGCAGTTCGCCATGTCGGGCGGGCTCCATCTCGGCGAACAGCCGCCGGAAGGCGTGCGCTGCGAAGAGATTATCGGCCGCAAATTCGGCCGCTGAGCGCGTGCCGCCGGGATCGGAGGAGGCGGCCGCCGCGCGGGCGGCCGGCGGTTCATCGTTCGATCCACAATGATGGAGAGTGCGGATCATGGACCGCCCGACTGCCGTGCTTGAGCCGGGGAAACCCGTCACGCTGCCGCCGGCCGGCAACATCAGTTTCGAGATTGAACCGGGCCAGAAGCTTAGGCTCACCCAGCCCGAGGGCGAGCAGGTCGCCGATCTGATCTCGTTCAACAGAGACGACGTGCGCGAGCTGTTGTCGATGCTGTCGAGCCGCGCGGTCAATCTGAGCTGGAAATTCACCGCACCGCACGTGCTCTACAGCAATTGCACGCGGCCGATGTGGCAGATCGAGGAGGACCTCACCGGCGAGAACTATTGCGGCGGCGGCTATTGCAGCGAGCACATGAATATCGTGCGCTACGGCGACCGCGCGAAGGGGGCCGCCAATTGCCAGAACAATCTCGAAGCCGCGATCCGCGGCTACAGCATGGACCGCTGGAATTTCAACGTCGATGCCTGTTTCAACATTTTCATGACGGTGGCATACGATGCCAACGGCGTGTGGGAAATCCGCCCGCCCAAGGGCAAGCCCGGCGACTACATGGTAATGCGGGCGCTGATGCCGCAGATCGTCGCCATCTCGAACTGTCCGATCCTGTTCAATGCCTGCAACAATTTCAAGCTCAAGCCGCTGACGTTGGAAATTCTCGCGCAGTAATGACCTGACGGTCACTGCATCAGGAACACGCCCTTACCTTCGGTCTGGCGATCGAACACCCGATAGGCCTCCTCGGCCTGATCGAGCTTCCAGCGGTGCGTGAACAGATGATCGACGCCGATCTTGCGGTCGGCGACAAAGCGCGCGCAGTCGGCCTGGATCGACGTCGAGAACGTCCAGGAGCCGACGATGGTGAGCTGCTTGCGCAGCATGTGTGGGCTCACGTCGATTGTGACGTCGCCGCCTTCACCGACAAAGCATGCGGTGCCCCAGGGCCGCGCGGCGCGCACCGCGATCAGGCGGCCGTCGGCCTTGCCGGAACTATCGAGTGTGTGGTCGGCGCCGGCGCCGTGCGTCAACGCCTTGATGGCGGCGACCGCATCGTCGGTCTGCGGATTGATCAGCGCATCGGCGCCGAATTCCTTGGCGCGTTTGAGCCGCTCCGCGCTGACGTCGAGCGCGATGACGCGCGCTCCCATGGCGGCGGCGAGCTGCGTCGCCGACAAGCCGACCGGCCCCTGGCCGATGACGGCGATGGTGTCGCCGCCCGCGAGCTTGATCCGCCGCAGCGCCTGATACGCCGTGCCGGTGCCGCACGAGACCGCGGCGCCGGTGGCGAAGCTCAAGTCATCGGGCAAGGCCACGAGCGTGTGCGCCGGCACTTTCATATACGGCGCGTGCGCGCCATGGCCGGTAACGCCGTAGACGGTGCTGCCCTCCGCGCACATCTGCGACCAGCCGGTCCGGCAGTGCACGCAGGTGCCGCAGCCGGAATAATGGTGCACCATGACGCGCGCGCCGATTTTGGCGGTGCGCTGGTCAACCGCGCTGCCCACCGCCGCCACCACGCCGCAGGGTTCGTGGCCGGCGATGACAGGGCCGCTGACTTTGCCAAGTCCAAGCGAAGCCGTCTCGCCCGAGGCGCGGTAGAACCGCAGATCGCTGCCGCACATGCCGGACGCCTTGATCTCGACCACCACGTCGTGCGGCCCCGGCGTCGGATCGGGGAATTCCATCAGTTGCAGCTTGCGTTCGCCCTGGAACGTGACGCCGCGCATGGCCGTTCATTCCGCCTTGATGCCGGCGAATTTTACAACCTTTGCCCATTTCGCAGCTTCGGCAACTTGAAACTTGCCGAATTCGGCGGCCGTCGCGATGTACGGCTGTGACCCGAGCGCGGCGAATTTTTGTTTCATCTTTGGATCGGCGAGACCGGCATTGATCGTGCTGTTGAGCTTGTCGATGATCGCCGCAGGCGTGTTCTTGGGCGCGCCCATGCCGTACCAGGCGCTCACATCGTAGCCGGGCACAAAGTCGGCGACCGGCGGAACATCGGGAAATGCTTCCGAGCGCGTCGCCGTGGTCACTGCCAGCGGGCGAAGCTTGCCGGATTTGATGTAGCTGACGCCGGCGCTGATCGGCGAAAAATACACCTGCACCTGACCGGCCAGCAGGTCGGTGATGGCGGGCGGCGACGCCCGATAGGGGACATGGGTCATTTTGACCCCGGCCATGTAATTGAAGAGTTCGCCGGCCATATGCGGCGATGTGCCGACCCCGGGCGACGCCATGTTGATCTTGCCGGGGTTGGCCTTGGCGTAGGCGATGAATTCCGGCAGCGTCTTGACGGGAAACGCGGGATTGACGACCACCACGTCGGGGTCGCGGCTGATACCCGCGACCGCGGCGATGTCCGTGGTGAAATCGAAATTCAGCTTGGTGTAGAGCGAGGCATTGACCGCGTTGGAGAGTGACGTCAGCAGCAACGTACTGCCGTCGGGCGGCGCCGCGACCACGGCCTCGGTGGCGAGATTGCCGCTGGCGCCCGGCCGGTTCTCGACCACGAATGGCTGGCCGAGCTTGTCCGACAGCCATTGTCCGACGAGGCGCGCCAGAATGTCCGGCGCGCCGCCGGCGCCGAAGCCGACGATGATGCGGACCGGGTGCGACGGATAGGTTTGCGCCCACGCGAGGCGTGAGACGGCCGGCAGCGCAACGGCGCCGGCAGCGAGTTGCAGAACGTGTCGGCGACGAAGGGTCATTGGCGCTGCCTCGGATCCTTGAGCTTGATTGAACGGAATTGGATAGCGATTGTTGCGATTGATGCACTGCTCGTCAAACTAAAGTATCATGTTTATCGGCGGTGCGGGGCCGACGACGGTGGATCAAATGTCGCGGCACGGCGCGTCTTTTGCTGCCGGTCCACAGCCGGCGGTGTCGGGAGAATTGGATGAGTAAGAAGAAAATCGCTTTCGTCGGGGCCGGCGCGGTCGGCGGCTATACGGGCGCCCATATGGTGGCGGCCGGCGAAGATGTGACCTTCATCGATCCCTGGCCCGACCATGTCGAGCACATGCGCAAACACGGCCTGCGCGTGACCCACGCGATGAAGGAGCCGGAATTCACCGTGCCGGTGCGTGCGCTGCACATCACCGATGCGCAGCAGTTGGCCAAGGAGAAACCGGTCGATATCGCGTTCGTCTGCATGAAATCCTACGACACGGCCTGGGCGGCGACGCTGATCCGCCAATATCTCGCACCCGACGGCTTTGTGGTGTCGCTGCAGAACTGCATGAACGAGGAAACCATTGCCGGCGTCGTCGGATGGGGCAAAACGCTCGGCTGTATCGCGAGTTCGATCACCGTCAATCTGCCGGAGCCGGGTCATATCCATCGCGGCGCCGCCAAGCACGGCGCAGCACATACCGTGTTTCGCACAGGCGAGGTGCATGGCCGCGTCACCGAGCGCGCCAAGGAAATCTGCCGCCTGGTCGGTTTTGCCGACAGCGCCAAGGTGACGGGCAACCTGTGGGGTGAGCGCTGGTCGAAGCTCGTCGCCAATTCAATGCAGAACGGACTGTCCGCCTGCACAGGGCTTGGCGGCGGCGACTTGCTCAAGAGCGATCCTATTCGCCACTTTTCCACCCGCCTCGGCTCCGAGGCGATCCGCGTCGGTCAGGCGCACGGCTATGCGCTGGAAGACATTCTGCACCTGCCGCCGGAAACCATCGCGCGAGCAGGCGAGGGCGACGAGGCGGCGATGCGGACCTGCGACGAGCAGCGTCTCAAGGACAGTAAGCACACCGCCGCCGAGCAGCGCCCGTCGATGGGCCAGGACATGCAGAAGGGGCGGCGCACCGAAATCGAATTTCTCAACGGGCTCGTGGTCCGCGAGGGCGAGAAGGTTGGTATCTCGTGCCGCGCCAACGCCGCCCTGGTCGATATCGTCAAGCGCGTCGAGAAGGGTGAACTCAAGGCCGATCCGAGGCATATTACGGAGCTGCGGATGAATTGAGTTCGGCCATCGCTCATCGCAACTGATCAACGAGGAGGAAGCCATGCCCGACGTTCAAACAGCCGACCTCCCAGCTCTCGGCGCGCTCGCATCGCGCTTCATCGATACTGACGACGTGCCATGGATCGAGACCGGCCCGGGAAACGAGATGAAGGTGATCTATCACGATCCGGCGTCCGGTATGCTGACCATTCTGGCGAGGCTTGCGCCCGGCGCCGGCATCCCGGCGCATGTTCACGAGGACCTGGAACAGACTTATGTGCTCGAAGGTTCGCTGGTCGACGATGAGGGCGAATGCACCGCCGGCAATTTCGTTATTCGCGCCAAGGGCAGCCGCCACGCACCGACGGCGCCAAACGGCTGCACCATGCTGGTGTTCTTCCTCAAGCCTACCGCGGGGCTCAAAAAGGCGCTGCTCAAGCACGTCTGAGCGCCGGAGTGGCATTTAAAATATGAACGATACCGCAACGACCAGCTTCATCGGCCGCTCGCTGACGCGGCGCGAAGATCGGCGCCTGCTGACCGGCCGTGGCCAATTCATCGCCGATTTTGAACTGCCGCGCATGCTGCATGCAGTATTCGTGCGCAGCCCGCTCGCGCACGCCCACATCAAGGCGGTCGATCTCACGCGCGCCGCCGCGGCGCCGGGAGTGGTTCTTGCGCTCGGCGGCCCTGAACTCGCGCAATTGCTGCCGCCGGTGTCGGATACGCAGCTCGCGCTGCCGAGCAAATGGACGACGCAAGTCCAGCACAAATTCATCAACCCGCAGCAGCCGCTGCTGGCGCACGACAAGGTCCGCCACGTTGGCGAGGCCGTCGCTGTGATCGTCGCCGCGACCCGCTATGCTGCCGAGGATGCCGCCCAACTGGTTGCGCTCGATCTCGATCCGCTGCCGGCGGTGTTGGACCCCGATGCAGCGTTATCGGCTGGCTCGCCGATCGTGCATGACAGGTTTGGGACCAATCTGATCGGCTCCTTCACCATCGCCAAGGGTGACGTGGACCGCGCGCTGGCGCGCGCGCCGCATCGGCTCAAGCGCCGCTTCCACCATCACCGTTACGCCGCCATGCCGATGGAGTGCCGCGGTGTGGTCGGCCTGCACGATTCGCGCACCGACACGGTGACGATCTGGTCGTCGACCCAGGTGGTGCATTGGGTCCGGCGCGAGGCGGCTGCGGTGCTGCAACTGCCGGAGGCGCGCATCCGCTGTGTTGCGCTCGATGTCGGCGGCGGCTTCGGCGTCAAGGGCCATGTCTATCCGGAGGATTTGCTGATCCCGTTCCTGGCGCGCCGGCTCGGCCGGCCGGTGCAATGGATCGAGGATCGTCGCGAGCATCTGATCTGCTCCTGCCATTCGCGCGACCAGATTCACGACGTGGAGGTCGGCTTCGACGACGAGGGCCGCATCCTGGCGCTGCGCGACAGCTTTGCGGTCGACGGCGGCGCCTGGAATCCGATCGGCGCCGGCGTCGTCTACAACACCGCGGCGCACTTGCAGGGACCCTACAAGATCGGCGCGCTCGCGATCGAGGCCCGCATCGCCGCCACCACCAAGACACCGAACGCGCCGTATCGCGGCGCCGGTCGGCCCGAAGCCGCTTTCGCGATGGAACGCATTGTCGACCTTGTCGCCGTCGAGCTCGGCCTTGAACCGGCCGAGGTGCGGTTGCGCAACATGATCCGCGACGACGAAATGCCGTATGCCAACGGTTTGCCGTATCGCGACGGTGAGCCGATCGTTTATGACGGCGGCGACTACCCGGCGGCGCTGGAAAAAGCACTGGAGGGGGTCGGCGGCCTGTCGGCGTTTCGCGAACGCCAGCGCGCTGCGCGTGACGACGGCCGTCTGCTCGGCCTTGGGCTCGGCTGCTACGTCGAAGGCACCGGCGTCGGTCCGTTCGAAAGCGCGCTTGTCCGCATCGAGTCCTCGGGCAAGATTTACGTCACTTCCGGCGCCTGTCCGCAGGGGCAGGGCATGGAGACGATTTTTGCGCAGGTGGTCGCCGATGCCTGGAACGTACATCCCGACGATGTGGTGATTTCGCTCGCCGACACGTCCGGCATCGCCATCGGCTTCGGCACCATCGCGAGCCGCACTACGGTGACGCTATCGGGGGCGATCCACGGCGCCAGCGCAAAGCTGCGCACCAAGGTGTTTGCCATCGCCGCCAATCTTCTGGAGTGCGGTGCGGGCGACCTCGAATTGCGCAACGGCCGCGTCGGTATCGTCGGCGTGCCCGGTGCGGAAGTCACACTTGCCAAGGTGGCGCAGGCGGCACGGCCGGGCTGGGATCACGGCCGGCCGGCCGGGCTCGATGCCGGTCTCGAGGAGACATATTACTTCGAGCCGCCGACGGTGACCTGGTCCTATGCGGCGCATGCCGCCGTAGTCGAGGTCGATGCGGAAACCGGACGCGTGCGCATCGAGAACTACGCTGTCGCCCACGATTGCGGCGTGGTGGTCAATCCGATGCTCGTCGAAGGCCAGATTGTCGGCGGCGCAGTGCAGGGCGTGGGCGGCGCGTTGTTGGAGCACATTCACTACGACAGCACCGGCCAGCCGCTGACGACCACCTTGGCGGAATACATGCTGCCGACGGCGAGCGAGATGCCGCGGCTGCAGCTTGCTCACCAGCATTCGCCGTCGCCACTTAATCCGTTCGGCGTCAAAGGCGTCGGCGAAGGCGGTCCGATCGCGCCGCCCGCCGCGATCGCCAATGCGGTGGCCGACGCGCTGCGCCCGCTGAAGGTTGAGTTCAACGAGACGCCAATCGCGCCGCATCAGGTTGTCGAGGCGGCACGTACCGCCGCGCGCTAGGTTTCTGTCTGCAAACAGCCAGAGGGCCGATTTTTCCCGTGGCTTATTTCTTCTGTTGAGCTTTGTATTTGCTCGTGTCATCACGGCGTCATCGTCGTCTTTTTTTTGATCGCAGTTGGGCGGCCAGAACGGTAACGCGGTAAGTTTCCTCAAATTTTCATGAGTCTTCATGGCGACCGCATCGGCCGGTGAATCGAACCCTCCAGCCGCGCCAGCGCGTGTACCGCCTTGATCCTGAGCGGTCTTGGCGCACTTGGGGTGGTGTTCGGCGATATCGGCACCAGTCCGCTCAACTCGGCTGGCTGCCACGGCTCAACATCAAGCAGACATCGGAGGAAGGCTACGGCCAAATCTACGTGGGAGTTGCAGCAGGCGCACGGTCTGGCAGGAAGAGATTTTCGCCGCGATGGTGCGCAACGCCTCGCACGTCACCGATTATTTCCGCCTGCCGAGCCGGCAAGTGGTCGAGATCGGCCGCCAGATTTCGATTTAAGGCACGATCCCACACCAGACAATGTGCCGTTGCCCCATGGACATGGGCAAGCCGCGGTCGTAGCCTTACGCGTATAAAAACAATCCGCAATGACGGATGTAATATCAGGGAGGAGCTATCATGCCACGCATTGGTCGGCGAAGATTCCTGAAAATTTCCGGCGCTGGGACGCTGGCCGCGAGCAGCGGCGGTATGGCGGCCATATTGGCATCCGGCAAGGCGCCCGCGTTTGCCCAGGGCACAACGCTGCATTGGTTGCGCTGGAACGATTTCATTCCCCAATCGGACACGCTTTTGCGCAACCAGATCGCCCCGCAATGCGCCAAGGATTTGGGCATCACGCTCACTATCGAGATGATCAACGGCAACGACATCCAGGCGCGTACCACCGCTGCGATTCAGTCCGGTGCCGGCCCCGACGTCATCTGCGCGCTGAACAATTGGCCGCAGCTTTACGCCAACAGTACCGTCGATGTGAGCGATATCACCGAGAAAGTCGGCAAGGATCAGGGCGGCTTTTATGACGAATCGACGGCCGTCGCCAATAACGGCAAGCGGTGGCTCGGCGTGCCGTGGTGCATTGTCGGCAACGAAAGCGCCTACCGCAAATCGTGGTTCGAAGCGGTCGGATACAACAAGTTCCCAGAAACCTGGGACCAGTACCGCGAGCTAGGTAAGAAGCTCAAAGCCAAAGGCCAGCCGATCGGTCAGGCATTAGGCCATAGCTTCGGCGACCCGCCGAGCTTCTGGTATCCGCTTCTCTGGGCGTACGGCGGCATGGAGGTCGACAAGGGCGGCAAAGTCGTTCTTGACAGCAAGGCCACCATCGAGTCGGTCAAGTTCGGGGTGGCCTTCTGGAAGGATTGTTGCGACGACGGCGGCTTGGCCTGGGACGACTCGAGCAATAACCGCGCTTTTCTCGCCGGGACGATCTCTTCGACGCAGAACGGTGCTTCCATCTATCTCGTGGCCAGGCGCGACCCCGACAAATATCAGGATGAAAAGGGCCAGCCGCTCTACAAGGACATTCTGCACAGCGCCTTGCCGAAGGGGCCGGCCGGAAAATTCTCGTATCAACTGCCGCACACCAACATGCTGATGGGCTATTCCAAACAGCAGGATGCCGCCAGGAAATTCCTTGCGTGGGTCCATTCCAAGCCGGTGTATCAGCTTTGGTTCGATTCCCAGGCCGGCTATTCGGTCGGCGCTACCACGGCATGGGAGAACGATCCCATCTGGAATAAGGACCCGGTGATGGCGCCGTTCCGCACGGTCGCCCGCGGCGCGCAGTTCCCAGGTTACGCCGGTCCCGCGGATCGCAAAGCAGCCGAGGCGCTCAGCAAGTATATTATCATCGATATGTACGCCAAGGCCGTCCAGGGTATGTCTGCGGAAGATGCGGTAAAATGGGCCACCGGAGAAATAACGAAGATCTACACGTAAAGCGCCGCAGTTCGTGATGCGTCGCCGCTACAGGCGTCGGAATCGTGCGGTCGGCCCAGTCTTGCGGGTCGACAGCGCCGACGCCGAGCCGCGAAGGAGCCGGCGATGGCCGTAAGCGACCTCGTCACCCAGCGCGCTTTTGTACGTGCGCCGCAGCGCGGGGTGGCGACGCGGCTCCTCGAAGACGAACGCTGGCTTGCGGTCGCGCTGCTGGCGCCGACCGCCATCCTGCTCGGCCTGTTCATCGCCTATCCGTTCGCCGAGGGTGTTTGGCTGTCGGTGATCGATGCCAGGGTAGGCGTGCCGGGCCACTTCGTCGGCTTCGCGAATTTCGTGATGCTGTGGAACGACAGCATCTTCCGCGTCGCGGTCTGGAATACGTTCGTCTACACGGCGGTCGCCACCGTGTTCAAACTCGGACTCGGGCTGTGGCTCGCTCTCCTCCTCAACCGCAATTTCCGCGGCAAGGCCTTCACCCGCGCCTTTATTCTTTTGCCCTTCATTATTCCGACGGTGCTGTCGACCTTTGCCTGGAAGTGGATGTTCGATCCGACCTTCAGTGTGATCAACTGGACGCTGTTCCACCTCGGCATCATCCACGCGCGCATCAATTGGCTGGGCGATCCCGGCTTGGCGCTGATCTCCGTGATTATCGTCAACGTCTGGCGCGGCGTGCCTTTCTTCGCCATCAGCCTGCTCGCCGGCCTGCAGACCATCAATCCCGAACTGCAGGAGGCCGCGGCGATCGACGGCGCCCGGGCCTGGCAGCGCTTCTGGCACGTGACTTGGCCGCTGCTCCTGCCGGTCACCATGGTGGTGATGCTGTTTTCGATCATTCAGACATTCGCCGATTTTCAGCTTGTCTATGTGCTAACCGGCGGTGGTCCCGCGAACGCCACGCAGCTGTTCGCCACCTACGCCTATCAGATTGGCGTTGGCACCGGACTGTTGAGCCAGGGCGCGGCGATTTCGCTCGCCATGTTCCCGTTCCTGCTCATCGTGGTGGTGGTGCAGCTCCTTTATATCCGCCGGGTCGAGGTGCACTGAGCCATGATCGAAGGCGCGAAATGGCGGCGCTGGGTCTACTTCTACATTCCGCTGGGTGCATTTATTTTCTGGCTGCTGTTTCCGTTCTACTGGATGCTGGTCACTTCGGTGCGGCCGGATCGGGAACTATACCGGCCGTGGATGGCGCCGAACTACACGCCGTTCTGGACCGCGCACCCGACGCTCCAGCACATTACCGACTTGCTGACCGGTACGCTGTTCATCAGATGGATGGCCAATACGCTCTTCATCGCCTGCGCCTCGACCCTGATCTCGCTGTTCTGCGGCATCCTCGCGGGCTACGCGCTGTCCCGCCTGAAATTCCGTTTTGCAGGGACGCTGGGGACCGGCATTTTCATCACCTATCTGGTGCCGCAAACGCTGCTGTTTATTCCGCTCGCCAACATCATCCGCAATTTCCAGCTCGGCGATACGCCCTGGGCGCTGATCCTGACGTATCCGACGTTCCTCATTCCGTTTTGCACCTGGCTGCTGATGGGATATTTCAAGGCGATCCCGCGCGAGCTTGAGGAATGCGCACGCATCGACGGCGCGACGCGCTGGAAGGCGATGTTCTACATCATCATGCCGATCGCGGTGCCCGGCATCCTGTCGGCCGGCATCTTCGCCTTCACGCTGTCCTGGAACGAATACATCTATGCGCTGGTGTTTCTGTCTTCGGCAGAGCAGAAAACGGTTTCGGTCGGCGTCACTTCCGAACTGGTGCGCGGCGACGTGTTCTATTGGGGCCAGCTGATGGCGGGGGCGCTGCTCGGTTCCATTCCCATTGCAATCATCTACTCGTTCTTCGTCGAGTATTACGTCGCGGGCCTGACCGGCTCGGTCAAAGGGTGAGCCCAAGGGTCCAAGTCAATGGCGCGCGTTGTCATCCGTAATCTCAACAAGATGTATAACGAGGTTCACGCCGTCAAAGGCGTGAACCTGGAAATCCGAGATCGCGAATTCGTGGTGCTGGTCGGCCCGTCGGGCTGCGGCAAGACCACGACGCTGCGCATGGTTGCGGGGCTGGAATCCATCACCTCGGGCGACATTCTGATCGGCGAAACAGTCGTCAACGACCTGCCGCCGATGGACCGCGACATCGCCATGGTGTTTCAGAACTACGCGCTCTATCCGCACATGAGCGTTTACGACAACATGGCGTTTGGTCTGAAAATGCGCAAATTCCCCCGCGCCGAGATCGGCCAGCGGGTGCGGGATGCGGCCGACATTCTCGGTATCGAGAATCTGCTGCAGCGCAAGCCGCGGCAGCTTTCCGGCGGCCAGCGTCAGCGCGTCGCGCTCGGCCGCGCCATCGTGCGCCATCCGCAGGTGTTCCTGTTCGACGAACCGCTGTCCAACCTGGATGCCAAGCTGCGCGTGCAGATGCGCGTCGAACTGAAAAAACTCCACAGCCGGCTCGGTACCACCGCGGTTTATGTGACCCACGACCAGGTCGAGGCGATGACGTTGGGCGATCGCGTGGTGGTGATGCGCGACGGGCTTGTGCAGCAGGTCGGCGAGCCGCTCGATCTTTACAACGAACCGGCCAACCGCTTCGTCGCCGGATTCATCGGCTCGCCCGGCATGAACTTCGCCGCCGTCCGCGTGGCCGAGGAGGACGGTGTGCTTCACGCAGTGGGCGAGGGCATTCACCTGAAAGTGCCGGCCGAAGTGGCAGCGCGGTTGCGACCCCATGTCGGGCGGGAGGTTACATTTGGCATCCGGCCGGAGGA
>DASZWK010000057.1:0-8952 GCA_035546235.1 Xanthobacteraceae bacterium
CCGCCTGCGCGCTCCTTATCGCGGTGTTGGCTGGCCGGAGCGATGCCGGCACCGAGCGGATCGCATCTGTCTTCTCGTCGGGGCACCGGCACGCGCGCCTTTCGGCAGCGCAGCCCCCTTTCGATGCTCAGGCGGAAACCCGTCGGCTCGCCGACGCGGTTCACGACCTCGGGGCGGAGAACGCACGGCTGCGGACCAGACTCGCCGCAATCGAGCAGAATATGAATGACATCACCGGCTCGGTTGAGAAACAGATTGCCGCCGTCAAGACTGCGGCCGCCGGTTCGTGGCCGGCCGATGCCAAACCGGAACCCATCACCGCGGCCGACATCGCATCCATCATGGCGCCGGCAGCGGGACTCGACACGCCGGTGCCTTCGCCGCCGCAAACTTCGCCGGCATCGCCCCCGCCATCAGAACCCCAGGCCTCAGAACCCCAGGCCTTAGAACGCCAGGCCTCGATCGACCGGCCTCCGATAGCTCCGCCTCCCGAAAAGCCGCACGAGTATGGGGTCGACATGGGCAACGCCCTGTCGATTCAAACGCTGCATGCGCGCTGGCTTGGTATTCGCTCCGCCCACCCGCAGCTGTTTGCCGGTTTAATCCCGGCCGTGACGCTACGGGAAATTCCCAAAACCAAGCGCATCGAGTTGCACCTCGTGGTCGGCCCCTTGGCGAGTTCCGAGGCGGCGGCACGGCTCTGTGTCGAACTTGCGCCCTACCGCCTCACCTGCCACCCAACCGTGTTGGCGCCCGACCGGGTTGCGTTGCAATGAACCTTCGCGGCTCGGCATTAACCTTGCGACGCACTAACAGGGACGCGCGCGTGACCGTGGCGGCTGAACCGCCCATTGTGCAGCAATGTAGCCTGGACAAACCGGGTCGCTTGGGTTGAGGTCGTAGCCGAAGTGAGCGGACGCCGGTCGCACTCACGGCGCAATTGGGGGGCTATGAAGGTCTTGCTGGGCTCCCCTCACTGCAAACCAATTTGGATCATGCTTCATCATACGCTCCGCGTTGCCCGTGGACTTTGCGCCGCGATGTCATTTTGTGCGATTCTGGCTGTGCTTACTTTGCCGGCGGCAGCTCAAACTCCGGATGGCAAGGCGGTTGATAAGGCGGCTGGCCCGGCTCAGAAGCCAGCAGCGCAGCCGACTGATGAATACTCCTCCATCCAGCGCGAGGTTTCCGGCCCGGCGGGCAACCCCGAATGCGTCTGGCTCGGCCGCCGCGTGGTCAGCCTGCTCTGGCGAGACGACATCGACACGGCGTTTCGCCACCTCGATCTCTACGACCGGTTTGGCTGTCCGGCCGGCCACATTCAGGCGACGTTTCGCTGCCTGATCCTGCACGAAAGCAGCATCGATCCGAAGGCCCCCGACAGCTTGAATGGCCGGGTCGAGGCGTGCTGGATCAATCCTTACCAGCCGGCGCCCCCGCCGCCAGCGGCGGCAACTGCCGCCCCCGCGAAGGAGACGACAAACCGCTAACGTGGTTCCCCTCGGATACCGCTGCAAAATCGCAGCGAATCGTTCCAACAGTTTGTGCGTTGTCTTGAATTTGCCACCGCGCGGCAGTACGTAATACTTGCCGCTCGGAAGGTGGCGCTACCCTCCTTACGATCCTTGTCGAACCTTGGGGACAGGTTCGGGCCCGTGCCCTTTCGCCCCGCGTGGTTGATGTTCGATGCGCACCGTCGCTGCCGTGCTCGCGCTTGTGGTGTGCGTGCATGCGGGGCTCTGGGCTTTCCTGCGAACCCAAGCGACGGCACCCAACATCAGCCGTCAGCTATCGAGCGTGTCGTACTCCCCGTTTGCTCACTCCGATCATCCCGACAGCACCGACCGGCCTACCGCCGCGCAAATCCGCGCCGACTTGAAGGCGATTGCCCCCTTCACCAAGGCGATCCGCACTTATTCGTCGACCGGCGGAGCGGAGCTTGTGCCGCCGATTGCGGCCGAGTTCGGCCTGCGCGTCACGGTTGGCGCCTGGATCGGCAAGGATCAGGCGCGCAATGAGCGTGAGATCCGGGCCGCGATCGATCTGGCGCGCCATAACAGCAATGTGGACGCCGTCGTTGTCGGCAACGAGACGATTTACCGCGGCGAACTGACGATCCCTCAGCTCATTGCCTTGATCAAACAAGCCAAGCAATCGAGCCCCGTGCCGGTGACGACGGGCGAAATCGGTTCCGTCTGGCTCGATCATCCGGAACTGGCATCGGCAGTCGACTTCGTCGCCGCTCACGTGCTGCCCTATTGGAACGGCGTCGCCGCGTCCCAGGCGACCGACTACACTCTCGAATTTTACGATAAACTGCGGCGGGCGCTTCCGGGCAAGCGGATCGTTATCGCCGAGTTCGGCTGGCCGAGCGCCGGCTATAATTTCCAGGCCGCCGATCCGGGCCGCATCGAGCAAGCGGTCGTGGTTCGCAACTTCGTCTCGGCTGCCGAGGCCTACGGCATCGATTACAACATTGTTGAGGCGATCGATCAGCCTTGGAAGACGGCCGAAGGCGGCGTCGGACCCTATTGGGGACTTTTTGACACGGGGCGCCAGGCGAAATTTTCGTGGACCGGCCCGATCGGCAATCCGGATTACGCGAAGCGCGCAAGTTTGGCGGTGTTGCTCGGCTTGTTGCTGTCGCTGCCGATCCTGGCAATGGCTGGCGTGACGGTGAGGCAGTCGCTGCTACTCGCCGTTTCGGCCAACCTCGCCGGCGCCTGGTTTGCCGCTGTATTTGATTTCTGGAAGGGACACTATTTCGTGCCCGGCTCCGCGTTCGCGCTCGGCCTCGGTGTGATGCTGTTGCTGCCGCTGGTCGCTATTGCGCTGGCGCGCGTGGACGAGATTGCGGCGATCGTGTTTGGCCGCCCGCCGCGGAGGCTTGCCGCTTCGCCGCCGCTGGTGCCTGAACCTTACGCGCCTAGGATTTCGATTCACATTCCGGCCTGCTGCGAACCGCCGGACATGCTCAAAGCCACGCTCGATAGCGTGGCACACCTCGAATACCCCAATTTCGAGTGCGTGCTGGTCGTCAACAATACGCCCGACCCGGCGCTCTGGCAGCCGGTCGAAGAGCACTGCCGCACGCTTGGCGAGCGTTTCAAATTCATCCGGGCCGACAAGCTTGCCGGCTATAAGGCCGGCGCCTTGCGTCTTGCGCTGGCAAACACTGCAGCGGATGCAGAGATCATCGGCGTCATCGATGCCGATTACGCCGTGGAAGCGGCGTGGCTCAAAGACCTGGTGCCGCTGTTTACCGATCCGCGCGTTGGCCTGGTGCAGGCGCCGCAGGACCACCGCGATGGCGACCGCTCGCCGATGCACCGCGCCATGAACGCCGAGTATGCCGGTTTCTTCGACATCGGCATGGTGCAGCGAAACGAGGTCAACGCCATCGTCGTTCACGGCACAATGTGCCTGATCCGGCGCGCCGCCATCGAAGCGGCGGGAGGCTGGTCGAGCGACACGATCGTTGAGGATTCTGATCTCGGCCTGACGCTGCTCGAACAAGGCTGGCTCACGCACTACACCAACCGCCGTTACGGCTACGGCCTGTTGCCGGACACGTTCGACGCCTACCGGCGCCAACGTCATCGCTGGGCGTTCGGCGGCTGGCAGATTTTGCGCAAACACTGGCGTCGCCTGCTGCCCGGAGCGGGCGGTCTCACCCACGAGCAAAAGCGGGAGTATGGGCTCGGCTGGCTCAATTGGCTCGGGGCCGAAACGATCGGCGTCGCGGTCGCGCTCCTTAACATCCTCTGGGTGCCGTTTGTGGCGTTTGCCGACATCGCCGTACCGGATCGCATCCTGACCTTGCCGATCCTGGCCGCATTTGCTGTCTCGATCGCCCATTTTGCGGCGCTCTATCGCTTGCGAGTGCGCGCCTCGCTCGGCCAGATGCTGGGTGCGGTCTGTGCCGCCATGTCGCTGCAGTGGACTGTTGCGCAGGCCGTGGGCGTCGGTCTCGTCAAGGAACGTCTGCCGTTCCTGCGCACCGCGAAGGGCGGCGCGACCCGCAAGGGCCGCGAGTTTTCGGCGTTCTGGGAAACCATTATCGCGGGATTGCTGTTGGCGGGTGCGGCGACGCTGGTGATCACCAACGTCAAGCAGGTGCGCGAGATTTATCTGTTCGCCCTCGTGCTTGTCGTGCAAAGCCTGCCTTTCCTGTCGGCCGTCGGCATCGCCGTCATCGAGGGCACGCGCTTTAACTCGTTTGCTTATTGGCGTGGTGTCGGCGCCAAGGCGGCGATTTTGTCGACCCAACCCGAAGCGGCGGCGCCGCAGCCAAAACTGCCGGCGGAAAACCGCGTCGAAGCCGCCCAGTAGCAATTGCGACGATAGCGCGCCTCACCCCGCCAGCGCCGTCTCCGCGAGCCGCACCCAATAGGACGTGCCCACCGGGATGGTCTCGTCGTTGAAATTGTAGGCCGGGTGGTGGAGGCCTGCGCTGTCGCCGTTGCCGACGAAGATGAAGGCGCCGGGCCGCTCGGCGAGCATGAAAGCGAAATCCTCGGCGCCCATCACCGGAGCAAAATCGGTGTCGACCTTGCCGGTTCCGGCGATCTCGCGCGCCACGGAGGCGGCGAATTCCGTCTGCCGCGTGTGGTTGTTCAACACCGGATAGCCGTTGGTATAGGTGATCTTGGCCGTGGCGCCGTAGAGCCGTGCGGTACCTTCGACCACTTCCGGGACGCGCTTGTGCAGCAGCGCGCGCACCTCGTCGTTGAGCGCCCGCGCGGTGCCCCGCAACACCGCGTGCTGCGGAATGACGTTGTCGGTATGCCCGGCCTGGAACATGCAGATGGAGACCACCGCGGCGTCGAGCGGATCGACGTTACGCGCCACGATCGACTGCAGCTGGTTGATGATCTGGGCTCCGACCAAAATCGTGTCGATCGACAGATGCGGCCGTGCGGCGTGGCCGCCCTTGCCCTCGATCTCGATCATGATGTGATCCGCCGACGCCATCATGGCGCCGGGGCGGATGCCAAACTGGCCAAGCGGCAGCCCGGGATAATTGTGCATCCCGTAGACCTCCTCGATCCCGAAGCGGGAGATCAGGCCATCCTTCATCATCGCCAGGGCGCCTGCCCCGCCCTCCTCGGCCGGCTGAAAAATCACCACCGCGGTGCCGGCGAAATTGCGGGTTTCAGCCAGGTATTTGGCGGCGCCGAGCAGCATTGCGGTGTGGCCGTCGTGTCCGCAGGCATGCATCTTCCCCGGGACGGTCGACTTGTAGGGCAACCCGGTTTCCTCTTCGAGTGGCAGCGCGTCCATGTCGGCACGGAGCGCAATCGCGCGCCCGGCCTTGCGGCCGCGGATGACCCCGACCACCCCGGTCTGCCCGATGCCGGGAACGACCTCATCGCAGCCGAAACTCTTGAGCTTTTCGGCCACCAACGCCGCAGTTCGGTTCTCCTGGTAGCGCAATTCCGGGTGGGCGTGGATGTCCCGCCGCCAGGCGATGATTTCGGTATGGAAGTCGGCGACACGATTGACGATGGGCATGGCAGGATCCTCGCACGGCAGCTCACCCGGTGGCGTCACTTTAGCAAAGCGGCCATAAAAATGCGCGCCGACCGGAAAGGCTGACTGGAAATGCCCGCCGGTATTCAGTAAGTGAACCGGCAAGCGGGCCCGTAGCTCAGTGGTAGAGCGACTGACTTTTAATCAGTAGGTCGATGGTTCGATCCCATCCGGGCTCACCAACCGAATCAAAGCCTGAGAGCTGTCCAGCCGAGCCGGCCCATGCCGCCTTGGTGGGATGACCGGCGATTTGAACGTCCGGCGATAACCATCCTCCGCACTGTTTTCGCCTGAGTCATTGAACCATTTCGCCCTTGAACGCATCTAATGGGTAAGCCGTTGGGCGAGTGCGCGCCAATTGCGTCGCACTACACCGTGGCATCCAGAAAATCCGTCTTGGGTGGTGTCATGTTGGCAAAGAGTGTCAATTCCCTGAAGGAAATGCTGCCCTTGGCAGCTCTTTTCGTTGAGCTCGTGTTGGCGGTCGGCGCCATGGGGCTCGTTTATTACGGCTTCGTGATCCTGCTGCCGCAAATCTGACGGCCCTTGCCAGGGTCGCTGCCCATCTTTCGACGAGGATGGGCTGAAGCGTGGGCGCGGCAACCGCATCGCGCCGTCACGCAGTTTTCCCTTGTCCACTTGACAGTGCGGTCCGCCGATGCCCGATAAAGGCATGGGGTGCGCGCAACGCACTCGTCTTTCATCGATCAGCTTTCGCAGCGGGCAGGATATCGTCTTGGCAGCAACGATCATCAATGGGGTTGCCGTAGGGCGTGAGATCCGCGCGGAGTGCCGCAAGCGCGTGATCGCGCTGGCTGCGGACGCTGGGGTCGTTCCGGGCCTGGCGGTGATTACGGTCGGCGATAATCCCGCTTCGGCGATCTATGTGCGCAACAAGATCAAGGCTTGCGAAGAGGTCGGCATCCGCTCGCTACCGCTGCGCTATGACGCCAATGTCCGGCCCGCCGTACTGCTCGACAAGATCCTCGAACTCAACGTCGATCCGGGTATCCACGGTATTCTGGTGCAATTGCCGTTGCCGGTTGGCTTCGAAACCGCGCCGCTCTTGCGCGCCATCAATCCCGACAAGGATGTGGACGGCTTCCATCTCTATAACGTTGGCGGCCTTGTCATTGGCGATACGGTTTTCCCGCCCTGCACGCCTTACGGGGTGCTGCGGCTGCTTGAGCACGAACACATCGAATTGGAAGGCCAGAACGTCGTCGTCGTCGGCGCCAGCAATATCGTCGGCAAGCCCATGGCATTGATGCTGATGCAGCGCGACGCCACCGTCTGCATCTGTCACGCCAAGACGCGCGATCTGGCGCAGTTTACGCTGCTCGCAGACATTCTGGTCGTTGCCGCGGGACAGCCGAACTTGATCCTGCCGCAGATGGTGAAAACCGGCGCGGTAGTCATCGATGTCGGCATCAATCGCCTGCCCGATGGCCGGCTGGTCGGCGATGTCGATTTCGAAGGCGTGAGGAAAAAAGCCTCATATATCACCCCGGTTCCAGGCGGGGTCGGGCCGATGACCGTGACCATGCTTCTGGTCAACACCATCTCGTCGGCGGAGCGAACCGCCATGCGATCGGCCAAGCCGCTGCCCGAGACGGCAAGCATTCGGTCGCCGGCTGTCTAGCGGGCAGGCGCGGCAGCTCCCGGCCCGCGGCCCCCTGACTTGTTGGCCAAATGCGACTAAATCAGACTAGAACATCGACGCACCGGGCCAACGGCGCATGACCAACCGCGAAAATCCCGACCAGGACGACAGTCGGCGTGGCCCGCTGATTGCGCTGCTCGTCGTCGTCTTGCTGTTCGTAATCGGATGGGTGCTGGCGCGGGAACTCTATGCCGGCGGGAAATTGGAAGATTGCCTGATGTCGGGGCGGACGAATTGCGAGCCGCTCCAAAACCCGTCGCGCTGAACGCGGTGCCAATCCGTATCCCCCGCGAAAGCCATGCGAACTTCATCGGCGCGTCGTCGGTACGCCACACATTGCGGTCACGGTAACGCTCGGTAAGGCGCGTATGGGGTGGGGCCAACGTCGAGGAGTTCCGGCGATGAACATCCAGATCGCGTGCCCAGGTGCCTGGGGAGCAAAGCTGAGTCGGCCGAACTGTCCGCGATGTGGCTCTCTTCTCCTGTTCGCCGAACAGTCGGCTTTCAATCTCGACGGCCACATCAGTCACGGCTGGTTATGTGATGCGTGTGGCCACGAATTTACCACCTCGATCCGGGTCTTGCCGCGTCAGCCGGACCATTCCCATTCGAGTCAGACCGGCCCAAGCAGCATCGGTTGGGTAAAGCGTCCAACGCGCGTATAGTGGGTTGGCGGGCGTTGCTCGCCGAGAAACACAGCCGATTGCAATGCCGCCACGACACGTGTGCAATAACCGCAATCGGCTTGGTGTTTGTGTTGTATTCCGGACTGTCACAGAGAGGACCCCCATATGCGTCAACTGTTCGCTCGCCGCTCGTTCCTGGGCTACTGCATCGCTGGCGCCAGCACCGCGCTCGTCGCCTTCACCTCGCGCGCCCGCGCCGCCGCGACAACCTTCAAAGCCGACATGAAGGCCTCAAGCGAAGTTCCCCCGAACACCACCACCGGTACCGGCTCGGCCACGGTGACCCTCGACGGCAACAAGATCACCTGGAATGTCACGTTTTCCGGCTTGAGCGGCGCGGCCACCGCCGCGCACATTCATGGCCCGGCGCCCGAGGGCAAGAATGCCGGCGTTCTGGTCTGGCTGTCGACCAAGGGCAAACCGGCCACTTCCCCGCTCTCCGGTTCGGCCACGCTGACCGCCGCGCAGGCTTCCGACCTGACGAACGGACAGTGCTACGTCAACGTTCACACTGCGAAGAATCCGGGCGGTGAAATTCGTGGCCAGCTTATGAAGTCGTAAAAAGCGTAGCGTCATTGTCGCGTCGGATCGTCGTGTCCGTACCAACGCGATCATGAATGACCCGCCGATGTTGCCATGCGCAGCCGGCGGGTTCTTTTTTGAATGGACAGGAGTCCCAATCAGGCCGCAGCGGGCGTCGCCACGCGCGGCGCCAGCACAGTGCCTTTGAGATAGGTCGCAAGCGCCGCAATGTCATCGCGCGACAATGGCGCATAGGGCGGATATGGCTCGCCAGCCGGCACGCCGATCAGATTCATCGCCGCCTTCATTGTCGGCCCAAGGCCGTAATGCATCCATTTGCTCGGGAACAGCGCGAACTGAAGCTGCAATTGCGCCGCGCGTTCATGGTCCTTCGCCACGAAGGCCTCAATCACGTGCCGCGCGACCTCGGCGGCGGGCGGCGGCATGGTGGCGCCCGATCCGCCAAGTTCGAGGCTCGCCAACAGCATCTGCATCGTCGTGAAATATTGCGCATGCCCGGCGCGGTCGATTTCGACGATCAGCCGCGAC
>DASZWK010000058.1:0-3257 GCA_035546235.1 Xanthobacteraceae bacterium
CGCGCCAAGGCGTCGCGGCCGGATATGCCGGTGCTCGATGATTCGCTGGCCGATCTGCTCAATCCCGGCATCGGCAAGGGGCGTGCAGGCATCGGGTCGCAGACCGGTTCCCCCTCCCCCCAAGGAGGAGGCGAAGCGCAAGCCTCGAAGCTTGCACCACCACCCGACAACTCGTGGGACCGCCGCGCCGATTTCGCCAATGCGCACCGGGCGCGCAAGTCGACGCAGCAGGCATTCGCCGAGCGGCCGCAGGCGGGTTACGCGGCCAGGGGCTCTGCCGATCTCGATCCGGAACTTGCCAAGGCGCTCGGCTACGGCGGCGGCGATCCGTCAAAGCCGCTGATCGGCAGGACGGACGATGAGGCCGCCGATCAACCCGCGGTTCCGGACCGCGACGAAATTTCCGACATTTCCGAGCCGCGGCGCGAAAAGCGCCACCGGCCGGCGCTGCAGCCAGTGACGCTCGGCGTCACCGCGTCGATGCACGCGCTGGAAAACCTGTTGCGCGAAGGCCGGCCGGAATTCCGCGAGAATCCGTGGACGCCGCACCGGCCGCCGCGGCCGGATAAATCGGAAGGCGGCCGCGCGCTCGTCATCAAGTCGGATTTCGAGCCCAAGGGCGACCAGCCGCAGGCCATCGCCGGACTGGTCGAGGGCGTGCAACGGCACGACCGCACGCAGGTTCTGTTGGGCGTTACCGGCTCGGGCAAAACCTTCACCATGGCGAAGGTGATCGAACAGACGCAGCGGCCGGCGCTGATCCTTGCGCCCAACAAGACGCTGGCGGCGCAGCTCTATGGCGAGTTCAAGAACTTCTTTCCCGATAACGCCGTCGAATATTTCGTCTCGTATTACGACTATTACCAGCCCGAAGCCTATATTCCGCGCACCGACACTTACATCGAGAAGGATTCGTCGATCAACGAACAGATCGACCGCATGCGCCACGCCGCGACGCGCGCGCTGCTGGAGCGCGACGACGTCATCATCGTCGCCTCGGTGTCGTGCATCTACGGTATCGGCTCGGTCGAGACCTATTCGGCGATGACGTTCGCCATCAAGCGCGGCGAGCGTCTCAACCAGCGCCAGTTGCTGGCCGATCTGGTGGCGCTGCAATACAAGCGCACCGCCGGCGACTTTTATCGCGGCTCGTTCCGCGTGCGCGGCGACGTCATCGAGATTTTTCCGGCGCACTACGAGGACCGCGCCTGGCGCGTGTCGCTGTTCGGCGACGAAGTTGAATCGATCCACGAATTCGATCCGCTCACCGGGCAGAAGACCGACGAGCTGGAATTCGTCAAAATCTACGCCAACTCGCATTACGTCACGCCGCGGCCGACGCTGTTGCAGGCGATTTCCGGCATCAAGACCGAACTGAAGCAGAGGCTTGAGCAGCTCAACGCCGCAGGCCGGCTGCTCGAAGCGCAGCGGCTCGAGCAGCGCACGCTGTACGATCTGGAAATGATGGAGGCGACCGGCGCCTGCGCGGGCATCGAGAATTACTCGCGCTATCTGACCGGGAGGAAACCCGGCGAACCGCCGCCGACCTTGTTCGAATATGTGCCCGACAACGCGCTGGTGTTTGTCGATGAGAGCCACGTTACCGTGCCGCAGCTCGGCGGCATGTTTCGCGGTGACTTCCGCCGCAAGGCGACGCTCGCCGAATACGGCTTTCGCCTGCCGTCATGCATGGACAATCGACCGCTGCGCTTCGAGGAATGGGATGCGATGCGGCCGCAGACCACGTGCGTGTCGGCGACTCCCGGCCCATGGGAGCTCAATGACTCAGGCGGCGTGTTCGTCGAGCAGGTCATCCGCCCGACCGGCCTGATCGATCCGCCGGTCGACGTGCGGCCGGCGCGCACCCAGGTCGACGATCTGGTCGGCGAAGTGCGGCAGGTGGCGCAGAAAGGCTACCGCGCGCTGATCACGGTGCTGACCAAACGCATGGCCGAGGACTTGACCGAATACCTGCACGAGCAGGGCATCCGCGTCCGCTACATGCATTCCGACATCGACACCATCGAGCGTATCGAGATCATCCGCGATCTGCGGCTCGGCGCGTTCGATGCGCTGGTCGGCATCAATCTGCTGCGCGAGGGGCTCGACATTCCCGAGTGCGCGCTGGTCGCCATTCTCGACGCCGACAAGGAAGGATTTTTGCGTAGCGAAACGTCTTTGGTGCAGACCATCGGCCGCGCCGCGCGCAACATCGACGGCCGCGTCATTCTTTACGCCGACAGCGTCACCGGCTCGATGGAGCGCGCCATGGCGGAAACCAGCCGCCGCCGCGAAAAGCAGGCGGCCTACAACACCGCCAATGGCATCACGCCCGAAAGCATCCGCAAAGGCATCGGCGACATTCTCAACAGCGTCTACGAACGCGACCATGTGCTGATCGCCGCCGGCACCGGCGAGGGCGGCGAGTTCGAGGACGCCGCCACCATCGGCCACAATTTCCAGGCCGTGATCGCCGATCTGGAAACGCGCATGCGCACCGCCGCTGCCGATCTCGATTTCGAAGAAGCGGCCCGCCTGCGCGACGAGATCAAGCGCCTGCGCTCCACCGAACTGGCGGTGATGGACGATCCAACAGCGAAATTTCTGCCTGCACCTAATTCTCCCTCTCCCCGCTTGCGGGGAGAGGGTCGGGGTGAGGGGGCATCGCCGCCAGGCTCAGAATCGCGGAAAGGCCCCCTCATCCGCCGCGCTTCGCGCGACGACCTCTCCCCGCACGCGGGGAGAGGTGAGTCGAAAATCCACAAGCCCGCGCTCGACGAAATGGGTATTGCGCTCCATCACGAAGTCGCGCCGCACCGCCCTGGAGCGGATAAGCGAGGCGCCCCCCGCAAGCCGTCGCTCGACGAGATGGGCCCCGGCGTGGAATCGATCCCGGCAAAAGGTGGCTCCAGCCCACGCTCGACGCTCGGCCGCCCTGGCATGCGCGGCGGGTGGAAATCGCGGAAGCGATAGGCCGCACGCAAAGTCGCGGCATACAATCGCCGGCAGGACGGGTGTAATGTTTGCACTTCATTGCTGATTGATGGGAGGACATTCACACATGGCGTATTGGCTTCTGAAAACCGAGCCGGAAGAATTTTCCTGGGACCAGCAGATCAAGCGCGGCGCCAAGGGCGAGGCGTGGAGCGGCGTGCGCAATTTCAGCGCGCGGAATCATCTCAAGGAGATGAAGAAGGGCGACAAGTTTTTCTTCTATCACACCGGCGACGAGAAGCAGGTGGTCGGCATCGGCGAGG
>DASZWK010000059.1:0-4983 GCA_035546235.1 Xanthobacteraceae bacterium
CGCAATAGAGCGTGATCCGAAAAGGCCTGCCCCGGATTTGATCCCGGGTAGACGCCGGTTTTCGGCTAAGATCGATCAGGCTACCGGCTGCGTGCCGATATAAGCGGCGATGACCGCCGGGTTGTTCAAGACGTCCGCCGCCGAGCCGACGCCGAGCGTACGGCCGTAATCGAGCACGTGCAGCCGGTCGGCAAGATCGGCGACCATCTGCATGTCGTGTTCGATCCAGATCATGGCGATACCGAGTTCGTCCTTGATGCGCAGGATCAGGCGCGCGAGGTCTTCACGGCCGCCGCGGTTGAGGCCGGCCGACGGCTCATCGAGCAGCAGCAGGACCGGCTCGAGCGCCAGCGCCCGCGCGAAACCGATGAGTTTCTGCACGCCGAATGGCAGCGCGCCGACCGGCGTATGGCGGTGCGGGGTGAGGCCGACAAATTCTAGTATTTTCTCGGCGGCTTCGCGGTGGCGCAGTTCCTCGCGCTGGACGCTCGGAAGAAACAGCATCTCGGCGAGGACATTGGTGGCGATACGGCAATGCCGTCCTGTCAGAACGTTTTCAAGCACCGTCATCTGCGGAAACACTTCGCCGTGCTGGAAGGTGCGTGCAATGCCGAGCCGCGCGATGTCGTGCGCGGGGCGGCCGTTGATGTCCTCGCCGCGCAGGCGGATCGTGCCCTGGCCGCGATAGATGCCGCTGATGCAGTTGAGCACGCTGGTCTTGCCGGCGCCGTTCGGACCGATCAGCGCCAAGAGTTCGCTTGCCTCGACGTGAAGCGACACATCGTCGAGCACGGCAAGGCCGCCGAACTTCAGTGACAAGTGTTCGACCGCGAGCTCAACCATTCGGCCGTTCCGCCTCCTGACGCCGCAACGCGCGATACGAACGGCGCTCTTCGCCGCTCGCCTGGCCGAGATAGGATTGCTGAATCTCGCGCCGGCCGCGCAGATCGGCGGCGGCGCCTTCCAGCACGACGCGGCCGTTTTCCAGCACGTAGCCATAATCGGCGACAGCGAGCGCCACCGCGGCATTCTGCTCCACCAGCAGGATGCTGATGCCGAGTTCGTCGCGCACGCTGGCGAGCCGCCTGGTCAGGTCTTCGACCGCAACCGGCGCGAGACCGAGCGAGAGCTCATCGACCAGCAGCAACTCGGGCTTGCACATGATCGCGCTGCCTAACGCCAGCATTTGGCGTTCGCCACCTGACAGCAATCCGGCAAGTCGCTGCCGCAGCGCGGTGAGCGCCGGGAAAAACTGAAACACCAGCGCCTCAAGCTGACGCCGCTCGGCCGCATTCGCCCGGTGTGAGGCGGCGACGGTCAAGTTCTCGGCAACCGTCAGGTTGGGAAACACCTTGTCGCGTTCCGGCACCAGCACGATGCCGCGCGCCGTATTGGCATGTGGCGGCTCGTTCTCGATCCGCCGCCCGGCGAAAACAATGTTTCCAGCGGTGACGCGCGCATCGTCGATCCCGATGAAGCCCGAGATGGCGCGCAGCGTCGTGGTCTTGCCGGCGCCATTGTTGCCGAGCACGGCCACGGTGGTGTGCGGCATGACCTTGAGCGAGACGCCGTGCAGGGCCACGGCGGTGCGATGATAGGCGACCTCGATCGCTTCGACGGTAAGCAGCGGCGTATTGGTGGATGCTGCGGTCATGATGCCATCTTCCCGCGGCGAGCCGCCACCGCGTTTGTGATCCGGCGCCAGATGCCAACGAGCCCGGCGGGCTCCAGCAGCAGGAACAAAATCATCACGACGCCGAACGCCGCATAGTCGAGCGCAAACACCGTATTGCTGAAGCGTTCGGGCAGATAGCCGGCGATCGCTTCGATGGCGTAGGGAAACAGAATAACGAATGCCGCGCCAAGCAGCGCGCCGGCGATCGAGCCCATGCCGCCAATGATGATCATCGCCACATACTGCACGGTGAGATACAGCGAGAAAGCGTCGATCGAAACGAAATTGCGGAAATAGGCAAACAGCGCGCCCGCGATCGCCGTCATGGTGGCGCTGACGACAAAAGCCAGGAGTTTGAAGCGTTGCACGTCAATGCCGACCGCGCCGGCGACGACGTCGCGCTCGCGGAGCGCTCGCCACGCGCGGCCGGTGCGGCTGCGTTTGAGGTTGACGCTGACCAGAAGCGCCAGCGCCGCAAAGCCGAGCAGGACCACGTACCACGCCCGGCCGCTGGTCAGGCTCCATCCGCCGATCGACGGCGGATCGATCATCACGCCGGTCGACAGCGATTGCCGCGCCTCGTACTCGCCGCCGAGATAAACCATGACGAAGTGCAGGCCGAGCGTGCTGATGGCGAGGTAGAGGCCGCGCAGTCGCATCGATGGCAGGCCGAAGATCAATCCCAGAAATGCGCCGATCAACGCCGCGGCCGGCAGCGTCACCCAGAACGGCGCGCCGAACTCGCGGAACAGCGCACCCACAGTGTAGGCGCCGGCCGCCAACAGGCCCGCGGTGCCGAGCGAAATCAGTCCGGCGAAGCCAGTGAGCAGCATCAGCGCCAGCGCGCCGATCGAGGCCAGCAGCACCTGATTGGCGAGATCGAGCAGAAACGGCGTGGCGACGAACGGCAGCACGGCAAGCGCCACGACCGCCACGGCGAGCCGCCACCGCGAACGCGGCGTGCCGAACAAGGCGAGTTCCTGCGCGAGGCGGCTTGGATCGCTCATTTGGTACCGCAGCACATTAATTCGTCATGCCCGCACTTGTTACGGGCATCCACGTCTTGAGGGGCCAGTCGCCGCAAAGACGTGGATGGCGGGACAAGCCCGGCCGAGACAATGCAGATAAGGCGATCCAAATGCGCACGACTTCAGACCCGGTCGAGTTGTTCGCGGCTGCCGAACAGGCCCCAAGGCCGGATCGCCAGCACGATCAGCAGGACGACGAACGGCACCACGTCGGATAACAGCGGATTGACGTACTGGATGGCGGCAATCTCGGCCGCGGCCACAATCAGCGCGCCGATCACGGCGCCGATCGGGCTGTCGAGTCCGCCCACCAATGCGGCCGGAAAGGCTTTCAGTCCGATGGTCGCCATCGTTGATTCGACCCCGGAATCGAGCGCGAGCAGCATGCCGGCGAGCGACGCGGTGAAGGTCGAAAGTGCCCAGGCAAACGCGTAGACGCCGTGCAGCCGGATGCCACGCTGCTCGGCCAGCAGTGGATTTTGTCCGGCGGCCCGCATCCGCACGCCCCAGCGCGTGAATTGCAGAAATCCGAACAGGCCGAGATAGACCAGCGCGGTGACGATGACGATGGCGATGCTCGCGGCGGAAACATGCACGCCCGGCGCGAGGCGTATCGACGGATTGTGCCAGCCGAGCGTGGCGCCGGGATAGAATTGCTGCGTGGTCCAGATCAGCACGGCGAGGCCGCGCAACAGAATGCCGAGCGCGATGGTGATCAGCACCGCGGCGAGCACGGCCTCGCCGGTCATCCAGCGCATCAGCACCGCATAGACAACCGCGCCCATGGCAAGGCCGCACAGAGCCGCGACCGCAATCGCCAAGATCGGATTCCCGCTGAACAAGCCCGAGGTCGCGACCAGAAAATACGCGCCAATCATCATCAGCTCGCCATGTGCCAGGTTGAGCACGCGGCTGACGCGGTAGATCAGCACATAGCCGGTGCTGACCAGCGCATAGATGGCCGCGAGCACGAAGACATTGGCGATGAGCTGCAACGACATGCGATGGCAGCTTTTGCTTTGGAGGGGGAGGGGCGGCGTTAAAAGTCCGGCACCGCCCCGAGACAATCAGTCGACGACGTTGACTGCGAGCCAATCGCGCACACGCGCCACGCCTTTGGTGGCCGGATCGTAGCGATAGAATCGATAATACTGCACGGTGCGGAAATGATTGGTCGGGGTCCAGACCAGCGGCCCGCCGCGCAGTCCCTGGGTATCGAGGTTCAGCGCGTTCATCGCGCCGGTGACCTTGTCGGCGCTGGCCGGCCAGCCGGCCTTGGTGAGCACCTGTTCAAGGATGCGTCCGGACAACCAGCCTTCGGTCGCATAGGTTGCGGGGTAGGTATATTTGCCCGCGGCCGCGACCTCGCGGATTTCTTTTTGGATCGGCAGATCGTCCCGGAACATGGCATTGGCGGTAAGCACTTCGAGGCCCGGGTCGGCGATGCGCTTGAGTTCGTCCTCGGCCTGAATGTGGCCGTAGGCGAGATATTCGCCGCTCCAGCCGAGCCGGCGCAGCGCCTCGAAGGTCTTGGCCTCGGCCGGCCACGGCGCATAGGCGTAGCCCCAGTTGGCGCCCGCGCCTTTGATCTTGGTGGCAAACGGCGTGTAGTCGGCGGTGGCGGGCGGGATGAATTCCTTATCCACGGTCTTCAGGCCGAGCGAGTCGGCAAGCTTCGCGGCGTTATCGACGCCAATGCGCGAAATCGGCACCGGGATGCCGACCAGAGCGAGCTTTACGTCGCCCTTCGCCATTTCCTTGATCGAGCGGATCGCGACCGGAATGTCGACCGAGAAATCGAATCCGGTCGAACAGAACATCAGCGGCGCCGGCTTCGGCGGATGCGCTTCCTTCGGGCACACCGCGCCGGCGAACCACAGCGGCACGCCGGCGCGCTTGGATTCGGCGATGACCGGGCCGTAGGTGGAAGACAGGCTCGAATTGATCATCAGGATCACGTTGTCCTGACGGATGAGCTTGGTGGCGTTGGCGGCCGCCTTCGACGGCTCGGCCTGATCGTCCTCGATCAGAAGCTTGACCTGATGGCCGTTGATGCCACCCTTGGCGTTGAGGCGGTCGACATAGATGCGCAGCATTTCAATGACGGGCGCCTGGGTGGCGGCGGCCGGTCCGGTCATTGCCGCAGTCACGCCGACCGCGTAGGCATCCTGCGCGAACGCGCCGGCAGACGGCAACACGCACGCCGCTGCAAACGCGGCAATGAAACCCGCACAGGCACCTGCTCGCATGATGTCCTCCCTCCCGTCGTGCCGGCGCTGG
>DASZWK010000060.1:0-9950 GCA_035546235.1 Xanthobacteraceae bacterium
GCGCCACCACCGCGAGATTGGTGGTGTGTGCGTTGGAAATGCCGATGAAGCTGTTCATGATGCCCCAGACGGTGCCGAACAGTCCGACAAACGGCGCGGTCGAGCCGATGGTGGCCAGCACGCCAGTCCCGCGCGCCATGCGGCGGCTGAACCCCATTTCGAGCCGCTCGAGCTGCCAGGAGATGCGCTCCTTCAGGCCGTCGCCGCGCACGCCGGTGGACAGTCTGATTTCCTGCGCCGCGGCTTGCATGAGTTGCGACACCGGGGTGCCGCCGTCGTGCAACTGATCATGTGCGCGTGCGAGGGTCGGTGACTCAAGCAGAGTGCGCACGCCGCGGCGCACCTCGCGGCGCCCCCTTGCCAGTTCCCAGGTCTTGGCGAGCCACACCGTCCAACTCACGAGCGACGCGAATGCGAGTCCGATCATCACCGCTTTGACGACCCAGTCGGCGTCCAAAAACATGCGGGTGTAGGAGAGCTGTCGCGGCAACAGATCGCCGCCGATCGAGGAGCCGCCGGCGGGCGGAGCTGGCGTGACGCTCGGCTCGGCCGCGCGCGCCGGAGGTGCGGCCTCCGACGGCGCTGCGGGAGCTTGAGTTTGCGGCGATGGCGATTGGGGGGCAGGAGCCGCGGCGGTCGGCGGAGGTTGAGTCGGCGTTGATGTGGCAGGAACCGGCGCAGAAGGAATCTGCGTGCCAGGAACTTGCGCGGCAGGAGATTGCGCAGCAGGCGCCTGTGCGTGGACCGAGTGCACAAGCGATGCGGCGACGAACAGCGCGCTCAGGGACGCGAGGGCGAGCCGGCGACCACGCGAATACACGCCGATTTTTCTGGATGTTCGCGTCTTTCGATCAGTTCGCATTTCCGAATTCCCACTTACCTTTCCGTCGCCGCCGTCCGCGCCCGCCTCAAGCAAGCTGCTGCCACCCCAGCGTGATTGCAAAAAGGCGCCTTGTTTTACTTTGGAATAATGAAAAACTACCGCCTTTTCAGTATGTTGTGCCTTATTGTGCTTGCGCGATATCGTCAAGCGTTCTGATCGCGCCGTACGCGCGGCCCGCAGCCGATCCTCGACAGCGAGCGATCTGCCCATACGTGCTGGCGCTGGCGCACGCGCTGGCAATTGCACATGTCGTCGAACGAGCTTGCGCGGTGATACCGTCATTGGATTGGTCTCTCCTTCGTTTGCCGCCACGCTGCCCGGCTTGCTCAGATCTTTTTGCTTACGCCGACGAAATAGCCGCGGCGCGGACCGTATTGCGGCGCGAACACGCCGATCCCGGTACCGCTTCTGATCTGGTAGATCGTGTCGAACAGGTTGACGACGTCGAGGCGTACAGTGAGGGGCTTTCCGTCGGGCATGGCGAATTCGTGTGAGGCGCCGACGTTGAACTGCGCGTAGGGCGATTCACTGCCAGTATTGGCGTCGCCGGTGCGCAGGCCTGAACCGTAGATCATGTCGGCCGAGTAGCGGGTGCCGTACCAGAGGTAGGACACTCCGGCTGAGCCGGTCACGAACTGATTGTGGTCGGTATAGATCCAGTGCGAGTCGATATATTGCAGTTCGGTCAAACCGCCGAGATCGGCGAGCGGCGCAGCGTTGTCGAACAGATACTGGTTTGACACGACATTGGTGGCCTTCTCCTGGCCGACGGCGAGATTGCCGTAGGCCTGGAAATTGCCGCTGTGGTACTTGGCGCTGAACTCGATGCCCTCGCTGATACCCTGCGCATAATTGAAGGCGCTGAGCACCAGGGCCTGACCGAAGGTGCCGTTATCGAGCAGGTCGCGCGCGATCTTGTAGTAAGCGTCGACGCCGAGTTCGAGCATGCTGCAGTCGGGCGCGGCAGTTAAAGCGCAGCCGAACGGAATTTTCTGATCGACACCGGCATCGAAATAATGCGATCGCTCGGGGAGCACCGGATCGGTGCCGCCGCTCGCTGGAGCGCCGGTCGTGTTCGCGAACACCGCGATGTTGGCGGGCGCCGCCTCGACCAGCACCGGCGGCGTGAAGTACCGCGCGTAGCCGATATGGAAGGTGGTGAATTCAAAGGGCTTGTAGGTCAGGCTGGCGCGCGGGCTGAGCTGATTGGCGTTCACGTATTGCCACATCTGGTCGAAACGCAGGCCGTAATCGAGCTTGAGGTTGTTGGTGAGCTTCCACTCGTCCTGGACGTAGACGCCGGCGAGCCAGCCGAGCTTTGAAACGTTGTCGGTGACCGTAAACGGCGCGTCGATCGGGTTGCCCATCGGGTCGACCGGCTCGACCAGCGATTGGTTGCCGACCGCGCTTTGTTCGCCGCTGACGGTGAAGCCGGTGCGGAGCGTATGTGCGTCGTTGATGACGTAGGAAGCGTCACCCTGAATGCCGTTGCTGTAGGATTCACGCGTGATGTCGGAGGCAATGCCGTTGATCAAGAGGTCGCCGACTTGGTCCGGCATGAAATGCAGGAAGTTATAGCGCGTGAAATAAGATAATTGCCCGTCAAAGCCATTGGCCGACCGCTGCAGTGCCAGCACACCGAACTGCGTATTCTCGTACTGATTTTCGTTGAGCGCCGCCGAGTTGAAATTCGTGATTCCGAATGCGCTGGTCACGGGCGGATTGCCGTTCAAGCCGACGGGCTGGCCGGGGACGTTGGGAATCTGGAACCAGCTGGTGGACGTGCCGGCGATGAGGCTCAGGCGCGTTATCGGGTCGACGAAGGTCGACAGGTAGGCGAAGCCTTTGGCCTGCTGGGAAAAGTCGTGAATGGCGTTGAGGCTGGTGATCGGGTTTTCGATGCCCTCCGTGGTTTGCAGATAGCGGCCGGTGAACAGGTACTGCACGCCGGGAAAGCAGTCGGCCGACGACGGTACCGCTTTCGTGGTGAGCGGCGCGGAAGTGTTGGTGCCGGCCGGCGTCGTCGCAGGGCAGGTGTTGCCGAAGGTGCCGCCATACTCGAAGCTCGGGTGGAAGGTGCCGCGGCTGCCGCCGTAAAGGCTGACGCTGCCGGAATTGTTGAAAATGTCGTTGCGCGTGGTGATGTCGACGAGGCCCACAGTGCGCATGCCGAATTCCGCCGGCAGCGCGCCGGTGATCAGCGACATGCTGCCGATCAGGCTTGGGTCGAGAATGCTGCCGAAGCCGGTGACACCGTCGGGCAACATGACGCCGTTGATGCGGAATTGCACGTTGGCGTGATCGTTGCGGACATGGATCGCACCGCTTGCCGCCGAATCCTGCGACACGCCGGGAGCCTGCAGCAGAATTTTCTCGACCGGTGCATTGGTGCCTTGGGGCAGCGCCTGGATGCTGTCGTGGCTGAGCGTGTCCGACGTCGTGCCGGCCGTAGTGAAAAGGTTGCTGCGCGCGGTATCGAATGCGTTGTTCTTCGCGGTCGCCGCATTGACCGGCGTGGCTGGGGACATTGGCGTTGCCCGCGCGGCGACGGCCGGCGCCGGTGCGCGGCGCCGCGCGGTACGTGGTTTCGGCTTGGGCTTTGCGCTGGTGACTTTAAGCTCGGGAAGCGCCACCTGCGCTCTCAGAGAGGCGCCAAAACCGGTTAGCCCCAAAAGCGCGCAACCGGCGAGTAGTGCCGCGCGAGACGTGAAACTCAAACGATGAACGTGACTAGACATTGTCCCCACCCATTATTCTGAACGGAATTCGCCATAGCGCCGCAAAGAGTGCGGTCGTGCTGTCGCGAGCGGAGGAGCTTTATTGTCAGGCAACCGCGGGCGCTCTCGTGGCGGCCGATGTGCGAACGCACGGTAACGCCACGGATTTCAGCAACGATCGCGAAGGGTCAGGCGGTGGGTGGGGCGCGGCACTGGAAGGGGGCGCGCCGCCGTGCGACTACAAATGCCGCAGGCGCGACCGCGTGCTCGGCAGGCCGAGACGAGAATGTCAGCGGCAGGACTGCCGGAGCATCAGGCGTGAAGGAATTGCTGAGAAAATAGATAGTCTCGCAAATCGGGCACAGCGCGTCGCCGCTGTACCAAGGCTGACCCACCGGAATGGACTTGAGCGACTCCGGCGCAGGCAAATTGACCGCTTCAGCGACGGACAACGACCCGCCAACCGGCCCATAGATATCGTCAGGATGAATGTGAGCAAACGACAGATAGAACTGCATCGCCAGCGCGAACAGAGCCAACCGGCCGCCGAACTTTCTGCATGACCTGAACCAGCGCATGACACCCCTGACGGACAGCCTACGACGATTCAAACAAAAATGTGCGGTGCCCCGCAACGATGGAGTTCATCGATGAAACGATGTCATGGCCCATTCTCCGACCGAAAGGACCTGATCGTGATTCATGGGGCAGTAGATGACGCCCACTAGAAACACCAACAGGAGCAATCCACGCATGTAATTCTCCCGTCTTGTATCCAAATCGGGTGCGCAAGCGCCAAATGCGCGCGCATCATGACGATTCTCGACTTGTCAGCCGAACTGAAATGTCGAAGAGCAGCAGACGCTGTTCGCCCAACTGACGCGCTTAGGCGAACGCTCGTGCCCTGCGGCGGGAGCTACAGGGTTGGCGGGGCGCGAGATTGGAAAGGGGCGCGCCGTGGTGCCACGATAAAGGCAGCGCGGATGGCCGAATGTTCAGCCCGCCGCACAATAAACGAAAGCGGCAGAATTTGCGGCGTGTCGGGAGCTGCCGAAATGCTGAGGAAGTAAATCGTCTCGCAGATAGGGCACAGCGCGTCGCCGCTGTACCACGGCTGGCCGGCGGGGATGGACCTAAACGATTCGGCCGCAGGCAGATTGACAGTCTCGGCTGCGAACAACGACCGGCCGACCGGGCCGTAAATGTCGTCGGGGTGAATGTGGGCGAAGGAAAGATAAAACTGTAACGCAAGCGCAATCAGCGCCAATCGGCCGCCGAATTTTCGATATGCGCGGAACAGGCCCATTCGGATCACTGGCCGTTCGTGAAACCCACTCCAACAATACAACGTGGCAAAGCGGGAAGCAACGGGCTCGGCCGCGAGGGCTGTTCTTCCGCATCAGAACTGCCAGTGGAACCGCCCGCCAATCACACTGGCCGGGCCGCGATCGGTGTTGTAGGCCGGATTGACGATGAACTGATAGTCGGCCGTGATATGCGTTGCCGCCGACAGCGCGTAACTGTAGTACGCCTCAATGATCTGCTCGGGGCCAGGATTTGGCAGCATGCCGTCGCCCACGAGGATGCCGAGCCCACCGGCGTTGAGATAAGCTTCGTGCTCCTTGGAAATGGCATTGATGATGCCAGCGATGCCGACTGTGTCGTCCTTCCGGCCCCACTGTGTGCCCTTGAGCTGCAGTCCGGCCGCCACAGTGCGATCGATGTCTGCATATTCGTAGGGTTCGACGCTGCCATCAGCCCACCCGACGCGGGCGAATAAGCCAAGGTCCGAGGTGATTTCCTGCTCGACGTTCGCGGAGAGACCAGGTCGGCTGCGATATTGGCGGACGGCCGCCGTTGAGGGGATGCCGCCGGTCATTTGCGCCAGCGCAATTGCATCGGCGAACGTGCCCATGCGGCCGCGGCTCAAAAACCCGGTGACGGCAATCTTGCCGGGATGGCCCCACAACTGGTAGCGGCGTTCGATTTCGCCGAGCCATTGAAATTGATCGAAGCTTGAATCCAGCACGGGACTATTGGGAACGATGGAAAGGTCGAACAGCCCGCCGCGCACCGTCCAGTCGCCCTGATACCACTCGGCCGCGGCGCCGTAGCTATATCCCCACGCATCCGCCGCATAATCGAACGTCCCGGTATCGACCAGCGCCCAGTTCATAAAGTCGTTGCGAGGATCGGTGGCGTATTTGTTCTTGTCGAAGACGTCCGTAGCGGCGTACTTGCCGACGGTGAAGACGAGCCTGTTCTCCGTCTGCGAGCCGGCAAATTGATTGGCTGCGCCTTCAACCTTGTCGCTCTTGCCGCCGAGGTCGACGGTTTGCCGCACGAAATAGCGAGGCACGCGCGCATAAGGAACCGAGGCGCCGACCTTTGCGGCTGCGCCATTGACATAGCCGGCGACGCCCTCAGTATTGCTCACCCCAAAGCCTTGATCGATTTCAGGATCAATCCAGAATTCGGCGCCTTGCCAGAGCTTGAAACCCGCACTCAGCGACAGATCGCCGGCTTCCCGGCCCTGATTGGGAATGAGGCTGTTAGCGCCTCGGTACGGCGCGTGGAAGGGCGGAACGTATTGCTCGATGAAGGTGGTTTCCCCATGGACGGCGAACCAGCCGAGATCGAGCGGCGCGGGGCCCTTCTCAAACAAATCGGCATCGATGCCGTTCTGGCCTAGCTTGTAATCGAGGCCGGCGCGAAGCATTTCAACATTAAGGTTCGACCTGATGGTCTCGGCGGCATCGGGAAATGCGACGTTGTGCGAGCCATAATCGGCATAAAGAAACTCTACTCGCGCCATCCATTTGGGCGTCAGCGCGAGCTCGATGCCGCCGCCGGCCGCCGCGCCGAAACGCGGTACCATGAAACGATTGTCGACCGTGCCCGGCAACGCCGTGCCGCCTGCCGGCATGCCGGACAATTGCATGCGGGTCAGTTGATCGTAGCTATAGGCCAAGCCCCCTGTCGCGTAGAACAGCCACTTGCCGGCCGCGTAGCCGATCCGAGCGCGCAACGTTCCGGAGAATTCAACCAGATCCTGGTAGGAGGCCGTTCCGCTGGATGGCGACGAGAACGTCGAACTACCGCCCAGCAAGCTCGGAAACGAGACATCAGCCTCGGCACCGACGACGATGCGCGACGGCAGCATGTAGTTGTAGCCGGCCTGCAAGCCGTGAAAGTAACTGCCCGTTCCGGCGAACGCATCGAAAGCGTTGAACATGTCGAGCGAGCCGGAAAGCGGCGGCGCTACCGCGCCGGTCTGTATTGCCGACCAGCGGGATGATCCGGCTGCATAGCCATAATGAACGCCGACATAAAAGCCGGTCCAATCGTAGGCCGGGGCTTGAGGCGGTGCCTTGGTCGGCAGTGGGATGTCGGCGGCCCGGGCCGCTTTCGGATACGCCGCAAAGTCACCGAGCGCCAACAGCCAAACACAGATCGTGAGCAAATGCCTCATTGGCGGCCCCCTTGGGCCAAAGATAGCATGCTGCGGTGCCGTGGATCGCTGTTTGAGCGGCAGCAGAGCGATTTGCCTGAGCCGTTGCGCGCGGAACACATTGTGACGATTTCGCGAACGCCCGAAACCTCAGAACGTCGCGGCCACCGTCAGCCTTACCGCCAGCGGCTCGATCGGATGCAGCGCATAATCCATGACGCCGTTCTGACAGACCGCTTTCGGCGGGGGTGCCGGAGAATTGCACATCACAAACAGGCTGTCAGTCTTGAGCAGCGAGCCATAGGCGTACTCGGCCTGGGGCGCTTGTGAATTGAGGAGGTTGAGACCATCGAGCTGAATGCGCCAGCCGTTGTCGAAGCGATAACCGACCTGACCATTGAAGACACTCAATGGCGGGGACCAGAACGCGCCGTCCTCGGTCAGCGGGCGCGAACTGATGTAGCGCCAGCGCAAATCGCCGAACCAGCCGGTCTTATCCCCGACCGTGATTCCGGCCGAAGCCACCATCCAGGGTGCGTTGTAGATATAGTTGCCCGGCGCATTGCCGATCTGCGACTGCGGATAGCCGGCAAGTGACTCATAGGTCGTCTCTTGCGCATAGTCGAAGCCGATAAATCGGGCGCGCGTGAGCGCCAGATCGGCATCGATGTGCAGCCAGTTCGCCAGACGATAATCGTTGGTGAATTCGATACCCGTGCGCTGGCTTGGCAGCCCCGCAACGGTCTCGCCGGTATCGCCATCAAAGAACAGCTCCGAATCCTGATGGAGGGTGAAAAGGCTCACCGAACTGTCGAGGCCGGGCAGCATTTTCGTTCGAATGCCAATTTCCGCACCGCGGGAGCGAACCAGGAATGGAGAAGCGTTTTCCGGCGTCGTCGGATCGCCAGGCACTTCGGTAATGACCGTGCTGCGGGCGTCGTTGCTGTGATAGCCCATGCCGGCGCCGATGAAGAATTCGGTCTTGTAGAAAGGGCCGAACACGATCCGCAGTTTCGGACTGCCGATCGCGGCGCTATCTTTTCCTGAATTGGCCGGTTGCAGGATCGAATTGACGGAGGCGTTGTAGTAGTCGCCGCGCCAGCCGAGCGTCGTGGCCAGCCAGCTCGTCCAATGGACCGTGTGTTCGGCATAGATGCCGGCGTTGGCTTCATTCACGTGGTCCAAGAGGGTTGCCGACAAGAATTGCTGCGCGACTGTATTGTTCAACGCGAGGTTGATATTGTCGAAACGGGTCTGAAATCCAACAACCGTTTCCGTGGGGCGCCCGAACAACGACCCATTGAATGTCCGGGAAATCCCGCCGCCGCCATAGACGCGGTCATCGTGCTGCTGAAACTGGTCACCGGCGATTGGATTGGTCAGAAACCACGTAAAGTCGTTGAACAGGTCCATCTCGTACTTGACGACATAAGCGTTGGCCTTCCAGGAACCCGAGTCATCGGACTGAGCCATCCGCGCCGACAGCGAATAGCGGCTGGTATCACCACCGTCAGTCGGATCGATTTCGCCGTAAAGTCCGATCAGGCCAGACTGAATTGCGCGCAGCGGTTCCTGTTCGGTCGTCGTCCACGTGTTGGAATAGGCCATCGCGGTGGCGGAGAAGCCGTCGGTCGCGGTTCCTTGGCTGTAGCGCAACAGGCCCGAATACTTGTGCATGTGATCGGGCGTGTCCCAGGGACCGTTATAAAAATTCGACTCCCCGGCGTAGAGCAATGAGCCGCCACCAAGCTTGGCCGATCCCATCGCGAAATATCGTTCGTAGTCGAAGCTGCCCGCCGTCACCGACGCTATGGTCTTGTCGACACTGTCCCGCAGATTGAGAAACAGCGAGCCGGCATTGGCGAAGTCGCCCACGTCGGCGAAATAGGGACCCTTGCGGATGTTGAGGCTATTGATTGTTTCAGGCATCAGCCAATTCAGATCGGCATAGCCCTGGCCGTGAGCGTGCGTCGGTAGGTTGATAGGCATGTCATCGACGAACACCGCGAAATCTGTTCCGTGGTCGAGATTGTAGCCGCGCAGGTAATACTGATTGGCCTTGCCGCCATCGGCATGTGAGATCACCGCGAGGCCGGGCGCGGCCTCAAGAATCTGGCCGGGCTGCGTCACCGCGCGTTCGCTAAGCTCGCGCCCGGATATCGTCATCTGGTTCGCCATCGTCGGCGGCGCAGCAGCGCCGCCCGCCACGTTTGTGGCTGAGCTTGCCGTCGTGGATACCGGCGTTGTCGGTTGTGCCGGCGAGGCCCGGCGAGGCGCTTGCTTCCGTTTGGGTGTCCGCTTTGCGTGTTTGGGTGCAGTGACCTGGATTGCCGGCAGAGGGACGGCGGTGCTCGATGGACTGTTGGCCGACCCTTGTTGCAACTGCGGTTCGGGCGTGGGTTGGGACCAGGCGTCCGAACATGCAAGACACAACAGAATGATCGCCGCCGCGAATTCCCGCAGCGCCATGAACACCCCCAAAGCCGCGCGTGCGAAACCGTTTCCGGTCGAGATCACCGTCCTTTAGCGCCGCTGCAGTCTGTGCCGCGGGTATGATGATGTCAATAAAAGTGCATACCCGCGCAAGTCCCCCAATGCGCTGTATCATTCCTTGGCAAGGTAGCGGGTGAGCGCGAACGAGCCTCATCGCATGTGGACAATTCCGGCGCATGGATCGGCGCGTGTTCGGCCCAGCCCGATCGCCGACAGCGGCACTTCGGCAGATTCGCGAGGGCCACCAACTATGAAGCAAGCAAGGATATTGGATGATTTGGAACGAGTATAAACTAGCCCAAATACGTGCATTCGAATTATTCTAATTCCTTTATACTGCACAATGACTTTTTATTCTTGCGCGGTAATACTCATTCGCCTATAAGTTATTGATAGAACTATACTT
>DASZWK010000061.1:0-23210 GCA_035546235.1 Xanthobacteraceae bacterium
GATCGTCGAGTCCGCGGATGGTATCGCCGTGGCCGTAGATCAGCGCAGTCACGAGGTGCGGATTTTCCAGCCGCTCCGCCGCCAGCACGGGCGGCCCGGACGGGTTGTCGAGGAGCCGGCAGGTAAAGCCGAGCCTTGTCAGCGCGGGTACGATCTCGTCGAGCAAATAGCTTCGCAGCGCACCGGCGCGCTCCGGCTCCTGGCTCGAACTCGGAATGGCAACCCGCCGGGTCAGATCGTTTAAGAACCCGCCGCCGTCGAAATACGCCTCGGCGCGGGCAATGGCGCTAGTCCGGCTCATGGCAACACATTGGCTCAGGTCGCGCGGCCTCACGGGACTTCGGCGGGCAGCGCCGGGATGTTTCAGGGAAATAAGCCAAACAGCGCCGCGGCTGCATTTTCGCTTTGCCGGCACGTTTCAGAGTGTGTCAGATTAGGCCCAATCGACTAGAACTGTCGAGCAGAGAAACCTCCGGAAACGCCATCGTTCTTCCTTGCCCATGCTGGAAGAGTTCCTACAACGCCGGCCGTACAATGCCGTGACGGATCTGGTGGACGCGCAGGTCGCGCGCGGCCTCGCCGAAAAAATCGCCTTCGTCGACGACGAGCGCTCCCTGACCTACGGCGAACTGCAAGCGCGCACCTGTGCGTTCGGATCGGCGCTGCACAATATCGGCGTGCGGCCGGAGGAGCGGCTCGGCATCCTGCTCTATGACACGGTGGATTTTCCGGTGGCGTTCTGGGGCGCCGTGCGCGCCGGCATCGTGGCGCTGCCGCTCAACACGCTGCTCACCGCGGAGCAATACGCCTACGTTCTTGGCGATAGCCGCACCAAGGCGATCGTCATTGCGGCATCGCTGGCGAAGACGCTCATTCCCATCCTCGATCGGCTGCCGCAGCTGCGCACGATCATTCTCGTCGACGCCAAAGCCGCAGACAAAGCCGTCTTCGCCGGCCGCGAAGTCTACGATTTCGCCGATCTCGTTGGGCGCGGCCGGCGCGATGTGTTTGTCGCCCCGACCCAGTCTGACGAAGTGGCGTTCTGGATGTACACCTCCGGTTCGACCGGCGATCCCAAGGCGGTCAAGCACGTCCACACGACGCCGATGGCGGCGGCGCACTTGATGGGCCGGCACATCATCGGCATCCGCGAAGACGACGTGGTGTTTTCGGCAGCGAAGCTGTTCTTTTCCTACGGCATGGGCAACGCCATGGCGTTTCCGATGTCGGTTGGCGCCACCGCGGTGCTGCTGCCACACCGGCCGACGCCGGAGGCGGTGTTCGATGTCATCCGCCGCCACCAGCCAACCGTGTTTTACGGCGTGCCGACCCTGTTCGCCTCCCTGCTGGCGCACAAGCAGATGCGGCGCGGCGCCGGTTCCGACCGCCTCCGGTTGTGCGTTTCGGCCGGCGAAGCGCTGCCGCAAAATCTCGGCGAGCGCTGGCGCGATGCTTCCGGCGTCGAGGTGTTTGACGGCATCGGCTCGACCGAGATGTTCCAGACCTTCCTGAGCAACCAGCCGGGCGCGGTGTGCTACGGGACCACCGGCAAGGCAGTGCCCGGTTACGAGCTGAAAATTGTCGACGAGAACGGCCGTGAGGTCGCGACGAATGAGATTGGCGAACTCGTGGTCCGCGGACCGACCGCCGCCGAAGGCTACTGGAATCAGCGACACAAGAGCCGGCGCACCTTCGCGGGCGAATGGACGTTCACGGGCGACAAATATTTCTGCGATGCCGCGGGCTTTTTCCATTGCTGCGGCCGCACCGACGACATGTTCAAGGTCAGCGGCATGTGGGTGTCGCCGCTCGAGGTCGAGGCCGCGCTCGCGTCTCACGAAGCGGTGCTGGAAGCCGCCGTCATCGGCAAACAGGACGCCGACGGCCTCGTCAAGCCGAAGGCCTTCATCGTTCTGCGCAATGGCGTGGCCGCCGACGACCGGCTGATCGAAACCTTACGCGCGCATGTGAAGCACTGCGCCGGGCCGTGGAAATATCCGCGTTGGATCGACATCCGCCTCGACCTGCCGCGAACCGCGACCGGCAAGCTGCAGCGCTTCAAACTGCGGGAACTGGAGGCTTAAGGCCGGATCGGCCGTTGGGCGGTGCCATCATCGCGCAAGATCAGGTCTCGAAGTCTCGCGGGGTCTTTTTCGCCGCGGCGGGCAAGTTCAATGATTTCCGACGCTATGACCTCGCGGCCATGTGTATCGCCGGCGGCCAGTTTGAGCGCGTGACAGACCTCCTCGAAGGCGGCCGACATCGCGCTCGTGGCCTCGGGGTCGAATGCGTTCTGTACCCTCATAAATTGAATAATCGTGCCCATCGAAAATCCAGTCAGCCGGCACCGCGACCGCCCGTATTTGACACCCAATATTGAGCGCTTTGGGCAGGAATTGTCAATTGTCTCAATTACTTACTGCAAATTACCAATCTATGCTTTTTTAGGCTCCAGGGCATTTTGCTGTTTGGCCACCATGACGATTATGAACATCATCAGCGTGCAGAACGTTGAAGCCTGTCAACAAGCTAAAAGCACTCTTGACGGTTATAGCATTAATGACTACTTATACTAACATAATCGACCAGTCACAGGCGGGATAACCATGGTTGAGAGGACGCGCGGCGAACGGCTGCAAATCATGCTGTCGGCCGAAGAATTGACCCTGATCGACAATTTTCGCTTTGCTAAACGCATGCCCAGCAGGGCCGCGACAGTGCGCGAGCTGTTCAGGCGCGGGCTTACGTCGGAGGGCTTTGTGAGCGCGCCAGCCGGGGCGCGGTCGAAGGATTTCGGCGTCGAAAGCAAGACGCCGCGGCCGCACCGCAACGGCGCTAGCCCGACTAACGGACAACGGGGATAAGGCGACGGCGCGGCTGGTCCGCGACCCGGGAGCGCGCCTAAGTTCAGGCTGCGACGCCCGATTCGCCCGGCCGATGGAATGACCGCGCCGAAACCGCAGAACGTCTCACGCCTTGACGCCTATCTGGACCGGCTCGTCGTCGGCCACGCCGCAACCGTCATGGCCGAATTGCCGCCGGGCAGCATTGATCTCATCATTACTTCGCCGCCCTATTGGACCGCAGTGGAATACGCGGGCGGCAAGAATTCCTGGACGTCATACGACGACTACCTCGCCGACCTGCAAACCGTCTGGATGCAATGCGCCAGGGTGCTGCGGCCGAATGGCAAGCTCTGCATCAACGCGCCGCTCATGCCGATTCCACAGGCGTTAATCAGGCAGCAGACGCGGCATCTGAAGAACATCGCTTTCGACATCGAGCACAAGCTGCTCGAAGACACCGATCTTGCGCGCTACGCGCTGTTCGTCTGGCAGAAACAGACGTCCAAGATGATGTTCGGCAGCTACCCGTATCCGGGTAATCTGATCGAGAACAACACCATCGAATTCATCAATGTCTATGTGAAGCCCGGCAAGCCGCCGAAATTTCCGCGCGAGGTGAAGGAAGCCAATGCGCTGAGCCGGACCGAATGGCTCGATCTTACCCAGCAGGTCTGGTTCATGTATCCCGAAGATGTAAAACGTGGCGGCAGCCACCCGGCGCCGTTCCCGCAAAAACTGCCCGGCCGCCTGATGCGGCTTTACTCCTACGGCGCGGCGAACAAGTTTCCCGGCGATATCGTGCTCGATCCGTTCGCCGGCACCGGCACGACCTGCGCGGTGGCGAAAAGCATGGGCCGGCGCTTCATCGGCATCGATATCAACAAGGCGTACATCGAGATCGCCCGGCGGCAGATTCGCGAAGCGGCCGCATCTCCGCCCTTGCTGCTCGTCGGCCGCGCCAAATACCCGGCCAAATCGGAGCTCGTTGCCATGCTGCATAACGGCGCCGGTTCAGCCGGCAAAGCGGCCGCCGCCAAGCACAAACGCAAGACCTATGGCCGCAAGCTCGGCGCGAAAAACAGCGCTCAGCTGACGTTCGCCTAGCGGTACCGGCACGGGCTGGCGACGACCAAAACCTGCTGGTCAGCTCAGCCGGCGCTGGGCAACTGCACGCGCGTCACCGGCGGAGGATTCCACTTGCCGGTCAGCGCCTCCGATTTCGGCGCATAGAGGCGCATGGTCAGATTGAACGGGCCTGTCGGGGCTGGGAGCCAGTTGGCTTCCTTGTCGGCACCCGGGCTTTTGTTCTGAAAATACAGATCGAGCGAGCCGTCGGCGTTGGTCTTGAACGGCATCCAGCTGCTCACCGCGAATCGATTGAGCGCGTTCGCGACCTGATAGCCCTCGCTGTCATAGAGTGTCACCGACCAGAAGGCGTCCGCCGGCGGCGCAGCTCCCTTGTCGAAATGCAGCGTATATCTGTTCGACCCGTCGAGAGATTTGCCGGCTTCGTCGGCCAAATTAACGGGGTAGATGGCATCTTCAGGCAGGTTCGCGCCGAGGCCCACCTGAGCAACAATAGCGCGCTTCAAATAGTAATTGCCATAGACGCCCATCGTATCGGTGTTCATCGACCAGCCGTTCACGACGCGCGCGATTGTCGGGAATTTCCATGTCACCAATTGTTGCGCTTCGCCGGGCGCGCTTGCCAAGGCCTTGCGAACGGTCGGCTCGGCCTTATCCAGATCAAAACTCCTGCCCGGTTCGAGGCCGATCCTTTTCAATCGCGCGATGATTGGCTGGTCGGTGATGTGCGGCGGGTTGACCTTGAGCAGTTCGGCCGCATAGGCAAAGAACTTGGCGGCGGGCATCGTGTCGACCTGAGTCTTTGGCGGCGTTGTCATGTCCACCGCCGGGTCGATGTGCGCCGCAACCGGCTGCGCCGGCTTGCCCCACCGCGACAGCGGCGTGATCTTGTAACCCGCCTGTAGCTTGTGAACTGCGTCGTAGTCCGGCGGACCATCGGTCTTTGTCCGCCCGATGATCCACACGTGACGCGTCGGTGCATCGATCCTTGTCATTCCTGACGGGACCCTGCCGGTCCAGCGGCTCGGAGCGATGAGGAAATTGCCTGCCTTGGTGCCGGTGGTCCGCCACCCGGGCGAGGCGAAGACGTCGGTCCACATGTCGAGCATCGGCAGCAGGTAATAGCGGCCGCCGGTATCGGGCGTGGACACGATCACCGGCTCTGCGGTCATGTCGAGCCAAGCCGAGGAATAGAGCGTATCGAAATTCGGACGAACGACGGTCTTGAAATCCGCCGTGGGGAACGCAGCGAAGCTGTTGAACATGTTGGCCGGACCGAGCCCCGGCTTTTTGCCGGGTTCGACGTTGATCGAGACCCTGCGCGTAATATCCATTGTGATTAATGGATAGAAATAGAGAGACGCGTCGACGCCGATGGCGCGCGCCTCCTGCTCGGTGACCGCGGCTCGCACCGCCGCAGGTGCGGCTGGCGACTGCGCCTGCGCAACGTCGACGCGGCCGGCGGATGCGATCGCCGACGCCGCGGCAAGGCTGCTGCCCGCGAGCAGGACATTGCGGCGGTTGAGTGCGCCGCTTTTCAGATTTGAGCCGTCTCCATTCCTGGACTTGGACATGTCGCGCTCCTTGTTTCTGACGATGCATCAAAACCCTGCGTGACTCGCCTCTGTGAAGCTCGCGAAAACTTGCTCTATTTCATACCGCCGCCGCACAGCCGGCAGACGCGCTACTCAAACGCAAAAATGCGCTTCCAATCGTTTTTCATGTCGACCACGACCCAGTGGTTCAGCGTGGCGGCATCCAATGCCTTGTCGAGACGGCCGAAGGATGTGTCCCGGTCGTAGGCATATTCGCGCTGCGCGTCGGTGTGATGGACAAGAACGCCAAGGCGTGCGCCTCCCGCCATTGTGGTCCATTGCAGCATTTGCAGATCGCCATCGGAGTTGCCGAAGGCCGCGATCGGGCGGCGGCCGACGAATTCGTTGATGCCGACCGGCTTGCCGGGTCCGTCGTCGATGAAATTCACCTCCGCCAAACGGAAAAGCTCCGGCTGGCCGTCGCGCATCTGGAACTTGGTCTTGATCGACGAGCCAACGACCTGCTCCGGCGGCACGCCATAGACCCGCTCGGTCCACGGCCGCATGAACTCGACGCCGCCGCCCGAGACGATGTAGGTCTTGAATCCGTTGGTGCGCAGATAGGCGAGCAGCTCGATCATCGGCTGGTACGAGAGCTCGGTGTAGGGGCGCTTCCATCTCGGGTGGCGCGCGGTTGCGAACCAATCCGTGACGATCTTCTGGAATTCTTCGGTCGTCATGCCGGCGTGGGTCGCCATCATCAGTTCGGCCATGCCGTGCTCGCCTGCTGCGCCAAGGGTTTTCATATCCCCTTCAAGCACGGCCTTGAAAGGCTGCTTATCCTTCCATTCCGGATGCATTGGCGCCATGGCCTTCACGCGATCGAATGCAAAGGCCAGCTGGGTGTACATCGGATGTTCGACCCACAAGGTCCCGTCGTTGTCGAACGTGGCGATGCGTTCATCGGGCGGTACGAAATCCGGTCCGCCTTGCCGGGTGACACGGGAAACAAATTCGGTAATCGCTTTCTTTGCCGCGCCGTCATTCCATGAAAAAAGTGGGCCGCTCGTGGCTGCTGTTTGCGCTGATGCGGAGATGGGAAGGAGCGCTCCGGGAAACGCTGGAAACAGCGCCAAAGCCGAGAGCAGCGTACGACGGTTGGGCCCCGGGAAAAAGGTCTTCAGTGACATAATTGGCTCCTCTTCCACGCGAGCGAGCGCCACAAAACTACTTCAGTAAGCGGATCACCCGGACGTTATAGGCGCGGACGTCCCGATTTTTTGTCCTCTCCGAAAGCCACGTTAGGGCGTCACGACCAGTGCCCTGAGTTCCTTGCGAGCGGTACCAAAACTGCCGAGCTGGTAAACCGACGCTCCCGCTGGCGCGAACGTAAACGCCGCGAACGGTTCAGCGAGCATCTTCTTCAGGTAGGGTACGGGGCCAACACCAATGGTGACGTGCGGATTGAAGTTTTTACCGGCTGCGATCTTCTCAAAATTGGCCACGTATTCGATCAAGGACTTTTGGATGTCATGGCCATTCTCGGTGCTCATGAACGCCGCAGGGGTCCCAGTTTTCACCGTGAAAGGTGCAACCGCGTCGATTATTTTCTGTTGCAGCCTATGCAGATCTTCTGTCGGTTCGATGACGATGCCCGCAAGACCGATCGGCGGCGAGGGGATGTAGTAGTACTTGTATGCTTTCAATTTCCAGCTAGTCAGTTTCTCGGTGGCGAACACCTTGTCGGTTGCAGCGTAGACCTTTTCGAGGTCGGCCGTGCGGACAAACTGCTGCAACATCGAGACATGCGGATGGTGCGTTGCGTCCAGAGCAAAGCCCTTTGGCAAGGCTTTCAGCAAGCGGGCATTGTCCGCCTGCGCATGCTGGATCATTGTTGCGTCCGGCTCCAGCGCAATGTCGATGGCAATCACCGGGTTTGACTGTGCTCTCGGCGCGCCTGCATAGCCAAACAGCACGGCCAACCCGATGCCGAGGGCAGCCAAGACCCCCGTGTTAGTCGACATGGCTTATTCCTCCTCGCTGCGATGCAAGTGGAAGCCCAGAGCCCGGCTCGGCGTCAGTTATTGCCTTCGTCAGCGTTTTTGCAGTCTGCTGCAAGAAAAATAGGCGGGTGCCCATCTGCGGGCACCCGCCATGTTCAAAGTCCGCCTATTGCCCTTCGTGGCTCTTCATCATCTGCTCGATCCTCTCCTTGACCTGAGCGAGGTTGAAGGAGGCGGCCTGCTGCATCGGCGGAAAGGCGATGAAAGACTGCGCGGCCGCGGCAACGGTCTGCTGCACCTGGACAAACCGCCAGAACTCACGCGCCATGAAGTCGTTCATGTAGCCGCCACCGAGGTCGTTGGTCGTTTCGCCGCGGATCGACGGCGTCCGCTCGAACGGGTCCTGACGCAGGTTGACGATGACTGGCATGTCGGTTGTGACCTTCTCACCGGGCCAGCCGAAGGGCTGTTGGTAGAACTGAAACTTGAAGTCGTCGATGCGGATGGCTCCAAGCTGCGACTCGCCGAAGTAAAAGATCTCGTGGCGGGCCGAAGGTCCCTTGCCAGTCAACAGATCCATCTGGTTGTACCCGTCCAAATGGTTCTTGTAGGTCCGATCCCCGATCTTCACGCCCTGCAGGAGTTCCTGGACGATGTTCGGATTTCCCGCCGCCGCGACCAGCGTCGGCAGCCAGTCGAGGCCGGAGAAGATGCCATTCTCCACCGAACCCGGTTTGATTTTGCCCGGCCAGCGGGCGATGCATGGCACCCGGAAACCGCCTTCATACACCGTGCCTTTAGTGGCGCGGAACGGCGTCATGCCGCCGTCGGGCCAAGTGAACACCTCGGCGCCATTATCCGTGGTAAAAATCACGATGGTGTTGTCTGCAACGCCGATGTCGTCGAGGTGCTTGAGTAGGTCGCCGATATCGTCGTCCATCTGCGCCATGCCGGCTTCTTCGATGCCGTAGTTGGTCTCGTAGTTCATCTTCGCCTGATACTTCTGCTGCAGGTAGGTGAAGACGTGCATGCGCGTGGTATTGTGCCAGATGAAAAACGGCTTGCCGGCCTGTTTGGCGCGGTCCATGAAGCCCTTGCTTTGTTCGACAAGGACTTCGTCAAACGTTTCCATGTCGTATTTGGCGTCGCGGCCCTTCTGCCACATCTGGTGATCCGCGCTCATATCCTTGAACGGCTTCAGCGGACCCTCGTCAACGATGCGCTGCTTTCCGACCTTGCCCCAGCGTGGCTGCTCCGTCGGATCGTCGACGTCGGCCGCATAGGAGTGCACCAGGTTGCGCGGTCCGTATTTGTCGATCCAGTCTTGCGGGTAATCGAACCAGTACGGATCGGACATGGCATCGAGGTGATAGAGGTAACCGAAGAATTCGTCGAAGCCGTGCACCGTCGGCAGATACTTGTTCATGTCGCCGAGATGGTTCTTGCCGAATTGCCCGGTGGCGTAACCCATCGACTTCAATAAGAGGGCTGTTGTCACCGATTGTTCTGGCATGCCGACATCCGCGCCGGCCTGGCCGACCGTGGTCAGGCCGGTGCGCAGCGGGATTTGCCCGGTAATGAAATTGGCCCGACCCGCGGTGCAGCTCGCTTCCGCGTAATAATCCGTGAAACGCATGCCCCCGGCCGCAAGCTTGTCGAGGTTCGGCGTCTTGCCGGACATGATGCCTTGATGATAGGCGCCGATGTTAAACCAGCCGACATCGTCACCCATGATGACGAGAATGTTCGGCTTGCCTGATGGCGAAGATTGCTGCGCTTGCGCAACGGCTTTCTGCACGCCCGCAGCCGTGCCTAGTGTCGCGGCCACGGTTAGGGTGGTGCCGGCAAGCAGCATATTACGCCGATTGACGGCACCGCTCTTCAGCTTCGATGCGTCTCCATTTTTGGCATTGAACATTTTTCGCTCCCTGCTCTGACCACGCAGCGAAAGCCGACGTGGCTCGTCGATGTATCCACCGCTTCCGCATGGCGCGCGGCCGGGCGATAGCGGCGGCAGTAATTCGGCGCGCATAGATGCGAGCCGCCCTTGATGACCTTGCGGGGAATTTTGATTCTCGGCTGGCACGGGTCGAAGCTGCCTTCTTCGCCGCCGCCTCGGGGGTTCTCTGGAACGCAGCACGCCTTCGGCGCGTCTGCTTCGTGCTTTTGCGACCACCAGTCGGCGGTCCATTCCCAGACGTTGCCGATCATGTCGTAGACGCCGTAGGCGTTGGGCGGGAACGCCATCACCGGCGAGGTGCGCTCGAAGCCGTCCTCACAAAGATTTTCGTTAGGGAAATTGCCCTGCCAGGTGTTGGCGCGGTGCTGCCCGCCGGGCTTGAACTCATCGCCCCAGGCGAACTCGGCGCCGTCGAGTCCGCCGCGCGCGGCGAATTCCCATTCGGCCTCGGTCGGCAGCTCCTTGCCGGCCCAGTGTGCATAGGCGAGCGCGTCCGCATGGGCGACGTGCACCACCGGATGATTATCGAGCGCGTTGATGTTGCTCTTCGGGCCGTACGGGTGTCGCCAGTTCGCCCCTTTCAGAAATCGCCACCACACGCCCCAGTTTTTCAGATCGACCGGGAAACCCGGCGGCGTGAACACCAGCGAGCCCGCATACAGCATGTGCGGCAGCGCGCCGGGATAATTTTTTGGATCGGGCGGCAGCTCCGCGAAGGTGACGTAGCCGGTGACGCGGACGAATTCCTTGAACTGGCGGTTTGTGACAGGCGTGCGGTCGATCCAAAAGCCGCTGACACTGGCGCGATGAACGGGGGCCTCTTCGGGATAATGCCTGTCTGATCCCATGCGGAACGTGCCGCCGGGAATCCAGATCATGTTCGGATGGGTAGCACCCTCCGACCGCTGCGCGCCGTCCGCAACTGCAACGTCGCCCATTAGGTACTCGCCCCGAACGAGTCCCGCCCCTCACGACCGTCGCGGCGAGCTTCGTTCGAAAAGACAAATCGATCGTTGCAAAAATCGAGAACTATCTCTGCTTATCTTCGCGCCGCGACCCTGGCGGTACTGAAGATCGCATTGGCGGCGTTGAGGAAAGCCGTGCGCCGCACGCTCATCATCATCGGGGGGATACGCCCATAACGATTTCGTGATGGAACTTTGTGCACTGCATCAAGCCTTTATCCCTTCATTTGAAACAGGGAATCGGCCGCCAAATTCAATCAATTCAGACTCTTATGATTCTGATGCTGCAAGCATGTCACAGTCGGCGCTGTTCGCTTCGCCGTAGCGGCGAAAGTATTGGTCGAATCGACCGACTCGCCTAGGCTGCCGCTGCTGCAATGACGTTCTTCAGGGAGAGAGCGAGCCAGATACCATCGGGGGGCCACCATGCGATCGAATTGCCGCGCCGCGCGCCGCATCGCCGTTGAATTGTCCCGGCGATTATCCGGCCCAATGTGTCTTGTATGGCCGCTCGTCTCGCCCCTTGTTGCCGTCACGCTCGCCGTCGCTGTCACAATCGCCGCGCCAACGCACTCCTTCGCCGACGAAAACGGCGTCAGCTTTTGGATTCCTGGATTATTCGGCAGCCTTGCCGCCACTCCGCAACAGCCTGGATGGGCGTTCACAGCGATCAATTATTACACAAACGTGTCGGCAAGCGGCAACGCCGCGGTATCCAGGGAAATCACGATCGGGCAATTCAACCCGACGCTCAACGCCAGCGTCAACGCCAGTGTCAGCGCCAGGGCGGACATTGGATTATTCGCGCCCTCCTATGTGTTTGCGACACCGTTCCTCGGCGGCCAGGCGTCCGCCACTCTGCTGATGGCCTACGGCAGCAACGACACTGGATTGAACGGAACCATATCCGGCACGCTAGGACCGATACCCTTCACCAGAACGATCGGCCTTAACCAGACGACAACGGGGATTGGCGATCTGGTGCCTATGTTCGCGGACCGTTGGAATTCCGGCGTCAACAATTACATGGTCTATCTTACCGGCGACATTCCAGTCGGCGACTATAGTTCCAGCAATCTGGCGAATATCGGCATCGGGCATGGCGCCATCGACGGCGGCGTCGGCTACACCTATTTCGATCCAAAGACCGGACATGAATTTTCCGCCGTGCTGGGCTTGACGGGCAACTTCAAAAATACATCCACGAATTACACGAGCGGTATCGATGCCCATTTGGATTGGGGAGCATCGCAATTCCTGACCAAACAATTGCAAGTCGGCCTCGTCGGATATTTCTACGATCAGCTCACCCCAGATAACGGCTGCGCACCAATCCTGTGCCCGTTCGAATCCCGCGTCATTGGCGTCGGGCCGCAAGTCGGCTACCTGTTCCCTGTAGGCGACATGCAGGGCTATTTGAATCTGAAGGGCTACGGGGAATTCGATAACGCCAACAGGCCGGACGGCTACAACATCTGGCTCACCTTCGTGCTGTCACCGAAAGCGCCGGAAGCTTCTTCACCACCGCCGATCGTCACCAAGTCGCGCTGACTCCTATGCCGCGGCGCGGCCCATGGTGACCAAGTAGCGACTGCGGATCACGCGAGGGGCGATCCCAGCAGGTTCTGCGGCAGGGCATCGGCGACCGTGGAAGCAGCCGGTAAGCCGCTGAGCGCGTTTGACGCCGAACCAAAGGCCGCCGCGGCATGGGTTAGCTGCGCGGTCGAGAAGGCGGCGCTCGAATTCGGCGGCGCGTCAGCCGCGAGACCGTCCACCTGCCATTCCAATCCGACCTCTCCCATCGGACCGGCGCCTGCGATCCTGTTGCCGGTGATGTCGTAGTATTCGAATGCACCGCTGTTGCTGTTGCGCATCAGCATGTCGGTCTCGTTGCGATTGCCCGACAAATTGCCGAAGCCCGCGACCGTCCATTCCAGACCGACCTGCCCTACGCCACCCGCGAACGTTATGGTATTGTTTGCGATGTCGTAGAGTTCGAAAACTCCCGTCGCGCTGTTGCGCATCAGCATGTCGGTTTCGTTGGCATTGCCGGAAAAATCGCCGAAGCCCGCGACCGTCCATTCCAGACCTACCTGCCCCATGCCGGCTGCGAAAGTGATGGCGTTGTCGGCGATATCATAGACTTCGAATGCTCCCGTCACGCTGTTGCGCATCAGCATGTCGGTTTCATTCGCATTGTCCGAGAAATCTCCGAAGCCGGCGATCGTCCACTCCGGCCCGACCTGTCCCATGCCGGCCGCGAACGTGATGACGTTGTTGGCGATGTCGTAGACTTCGAACGCTCCCGTCGCGGTCTGGCGCATCAGCATGTCGGTTTCGCCGGCGCGCGAACTGAAATCGCCAAAGCCGGCGACCTGCCACTCGACGCCGACTTGTCCCAGCGGCGCAGTGCCGGTCACGCTGTTGTCGCTCACGTCGTCGATCTCGAATGCCCCGGTGCCGGCATTGCGCAGTACCATGTCGGTGGTGTCGCTGTCGTTGAACCCGCCCAACCCGACCTCTTGCCAGGGCGCCGCAACGGCCGTCAGCTGATAAGCACCCAGGATCGTGTTTTGCCCGATGTCGTAAATCTCGTAATCGCCGGTCGAGCTTCGGCTCATGATCATGTCGGCCGTGCTGCCGCCGGGTAGTGCAGGGTTGGGCGTCAACGTGACCATCGACGTCTGGGCCGAGCTTGAGAACGAGCCGTCGTTCACGTTCCACCTGATCGTGCGGCTATCGTCGTTGCCCGCGTCAGTCGGATCGGCATTCGTCGAGGAGAACGTTACGCCATCCAATACGGTCTGGTAGTTCGCGACCGTATCGGCGCCCATCAGAGTCAGCGTCTCGGTCGCGCTGTCGTAGCTTGCGCTGATCGCGGTCCCGCTCGTATCGGCGGCCAGCACATCGCCGTCGTCCGAAAAAGTGCCGCCGGTCACCTGAACTGTCGCCGACGCCAGCGTTGTGCTGCCCGCGTCAGCGAGGCTCAGCCCGGCCGAAAGCCTGACCGGCGAGGAGAATAGGGTGAAGGCCGCTCCCGAAAGCCCGGCGATGACCGGCGGTTGCAGCGTGCAGGTGAACACATACGGGTCGATCGAGAACGGAACGGAATTTCCATTTTGGTCGGTAAGCTGAAAGCTGCCCGTGCCTGTCGTGCCGGTGAAGTCGCGTTGCAATTTAAGATTGGCAAACTGCGCATCGGTTCCGTTGTCGGCATTCGACGCGCAAAAAGTCCCGTAAAACGTGTTGCCCAGGCTGGTGAGATTGAAGAAGTCGCCGAGATACGGATCGTATTGGCTCGCCGGATCATTGTTGCTCTCGGTGGCGAGAGTCGCATCGTCTGTCGTTGCAAAGTCGTTGGTCGTGGTCAGGAAATGCTGCGACAGCTCGTCCGTGTTCGGATCATAGCTGTCGTAGAGAAAGCCGATGGCGCCGTCGGCGAGGACAGCTATAGCCGGCTGGCCGGATCTGAGCGACGACGCGGTGGTGAATTTGGTGCTCCACGTCACGCCGCCGTCGGTCGATTCGGCCAGCACCAATTGCACCTGTCCCGAGCCATCCGCCCCCGGCGCATCCTGATAGGCGACCAGCACGTGGTTCGGATCGTTGGCATCGACCGTGATTGCCACTTCGGCGGCAATTCGCTCTTCCCCGACACTAAGCGACGAGCCCCCACTGTCGGTGAACACATCGATCGGGGTCGCGACTTGCACACCGTTGCCGCCCGCACCAAGCGCGGTGAATCCGTCCGCGCCGGCATTATCGGAACGTACGACGACGACCTGCGAGGCATAGCGATCACCATTTGAATCGCTTTCGACCGAGCTGTTCCAGCGTACAAAAACTCCATAAACGGTGTTGCCGTTGACGGCTACGCGTACCGACGGATCGTCCTGATACGTCGTTCCAACTCGATCGAGTGTCACCGAAGTGTAGTCGTTTCCGCCATCGGTGGAGACAAGGATACTCGCCGTCTCGCCATTTCCGCTGCCGCCCGCATCGGCACCAGACTTGTTGAGATCGTTGTAGGTCACATAAACACGGTCGTCCGGTCCCGTCGCGATCCACGGCTGGTCCAGATCGCTGCCGGAAAAGACGTTGATTGCCGCGCCAAAGTTGCTGTTGGTGGTATTGCTCGAGTAGGTGGAGAACGTATTGGGCGTCGTCGTATCCACCATGGATACCGTCAACACAGCCGATCCGTCCGCCTTCCACGCCAGCGACTTGTCGTCGGATGGCAGCGTGCCGAAGCGGACCCAGGCTACGCCACCGTTCGTGCTCTTGTAGTAGGTGGAGCCTGTTGCGGCGAACGCGCCGGCGATAAGCTGCGACGGATTAGCCGGATTGATCGTTACGCTTGGTTCGGAGTCTTGATTGCTCTCGCCACTGTCGCCTTTGGGAATAAGGTCGATCAGATTGTATCTGAGCGCCATGTTGTGCCCCTGAAGCGATGCCGCCGCGGTCGCTATTCGTTGAATTTTAAGAAATTACGAACCGCGCCTAGCCGGCGGCCTAGTAGCAGCGCGTGCGGCGGCCATCGTCAATAGCAAATAGTGGCCAGAGCAGATGATACCCAGCGACCCGGTGCATCATCGAAACTGCAGATCGCCCGTTCGCGAGCGGCTATCAGCCGCCGCCTCACACCTGCTGACCCTCGCTCAGCGGGATGTCGCGCATTGTGCTCGGCGCAAACAATTCCTCGATCTTGAGCCGGCGCGGCGTCAATCCATGTTCGTGCGAATATTGCAGCAGCGCCTCGATCGACGGCCGGTTTGCCTCGATGCCGTACGGATACCAGTCCTTGCCGATGATCGCCTGTTCTTCTTCGATCAAGGGCTGCAACCAGGCGAATGAGGCTTTCGGCGAACCCGTTTCGCTGACGAGATGCAGTGCATGGTCCTTGGCGCGGCACAGCGCCTTGTAGAGGCTCATCGCCACCCACGGATCGCGCTCGTAGACGTCGCGGCGGATCACCACGGTGTGCATGATTGGATAGATCTTGGTGCGGCGATAATAATCCTGCTCGAGCTCGCGATAATTCGGAAACAGCCGCCTCACGTTCGGTGCGCCGCGGCGGAACGACAGCGGGTTGTTGGCGGTCATCAGAAAATCGATCTCGCCGCGTTCGAGCAGGTCGCCCAGCTCGGCGCCGGCGGGCGCCTGCGTGAGCCGCACGTCCGGCGGCAGCTTGTGACCGAGCCGATCCGCGCGGCCCTGCACCCAGGCGACATCGCTCGGCTTGACGCCGTATTCGTGCTGCAACAGCCCGCGCATATAGACCGCGGCCGTCATGCTGTATTCCGGCACGCCGCCGCGCTTGCCCTTCAGATCGGCCGGACTCGAAATGCCCTTTTGCGTATTCACGAAGAAATAGCCGTGGCGAAAAACCCGCGACGGGAATACCGGGATGGCGATGAACGGCGCCTGTCCGCTGCCGACCAGCGTCGCATAGTTCGACAGCGACATTTCGGAGGCGTCGAACTCCTTATATTGCAGCATGCGCCAGAAGATCTCGGCCGGCTGCAAGGTCACATAAGTCAGCTCAACGCCTTCCGGCTTGATCGCGCCGTCGCGCAGCGCCTGCGTCCGGTCATAAGGTCCGCAGGCAAAACTCAAGCGCAGATCGGCCATCGCTATCTCCCCTTACCGTTGCGTTTCGTTCAGGTATCGGCAAATTTCCGTGGCCGGGCCACCCCGTCAAGCGCGGACCTGCACTGCACGGACCAGCAGGCGGTACTCACCCGATTTCGCCTCGCGCAATCGAGCGTGCAGTGCTAGGGAGAAACCAGACGAGGGCACTCTTTATGACTGGCAAAACGACCGGCAAAACCCTGCAAGGCGTGATTGCGGCGGTCGCCACCGCGGTCGGCGACAACGGCGAACCGGACAGCACGCGCTCGGTGGCGCTGGCGCGCTTCCTGCTTGGCAACGGCTGCGACGGACTGAACGTGCTCGGCACCACCGGCGAGGCGACCTCGTTCTCGCTCGATCAGCGCAAGCGGGTGATGGGCGCCTATGCGGCGAGCGGTCTGCCGCTCGATCGCATGATGGTGGGGACCGGCGCCGCCGCAACCGCGGACGCTATTGCGCTCACCCGCCACGCCGCCGAACTCGGCTTTGCCGGCGCACTGGTGCTGCCGCCGTTCTATTATAAAGGCGTGCCGGACGACGGGCTCGTCGCCTATATGGATGCGATCGTCGCCGCCACCGCGTCGCACCCGATCCCGATCTATCTCTACCATTATCCCGCGCAGTCCGGCCTGCCGTGGCATGTCGCCCTGATCCGCCGTCTGCTCGATACCTTCGGCGAGCGCATCGTCGGTTTGAAGGATTCCTCAGGCGACATGGATTTTGCCCGCGCCGCGGCCGCCATCGATCCGCGCTTCGCAGTCTTCCCTTCCACCGAGGCAGCGCTGCCGCAGGCCCGGTCCGGCGGACCCTTCGCCGGCTGCATTTCGGCCACCGCCAACCTCAATGCGGATCTGTGCGCCCGCGCCTATCGTTCGGGCGATACCGTGGCGCTCGCCGAAGCCGTGGCCATCCGCAAGCTGTTCGACGGCAAGGCGCTGGTACCGGGCGTCAAGGCGCTGCTCGGCCACATCCATAACGAGCCGCAATGGGCCCGCGTGGCACCGCCGTTGGCTGGCTTTCCGGCCGGCGACTGCACAGCCGTCGTCGCCGGCTACGACGCGGTTCGCGCCAAGCGCGTCGCCTAGGGCCGGGCCGGCCCATTATAGTTGCCTGAGCGGTCAGCCAAACCAAGCGGCGTTGACTGCCCGGCGCTCCGTCCCTATAAGCGCGGCAAATGGCCGGACGGTAGGTCGCCTGCCGCAGCCATTATTTTCGCACCCAAAACAGAACCGCCAAAGCAGAAGTTCGAATCAATATGGCCAATACGAAATCCGCCAAGAAGGCCGCGCGGCAGATTGCGCGCCGCACCGTCATCAATAAGGGGCGCCGTTCGCGGGTGCGAGGCGCCGTCCGCAAGGTCGAGGAGGCGATTGCCTCGGGCGACCGCACCGCGGCAGTTGCCGCCATGGCCGAGGCCGAGCCCGCCATCATCCGCGGAGCGCAGAAAGGCGTCGTCCATCGCAACGCCGCGCGCCGTAAAGTCTCCCGGCTCGCGCACAGCATCGCCAAGCTCGGCAAGTAAGCTCAAGTAAGTAAGCTCAAGTAAGTGAGCTCAAGTAAGTGAGCTCAAGCAAGCTCGCTCCTTGCAGGCCGGCCACCGACAAGCTCTGGCATTATCCGGCTGGCCTTCGCCGCCGTTGCGCACCACCGCACCCCACACTTCATCGAGCCGGACGCCTTGACGGGGAGCTTCGCCGGGGGGCACCCGGTTTGTTGCGTCCTTGCAACACGTCCTTAAAATTGCACCACATGCTCGCTCCGTCGGCCCTTTGACGCGCTGAAAGCCCGTTTTTGCCGCCAGTGCGGCGCCGCGAGCGCGTTTTTGTGCGATTTGACGCCCACTTTTCGCATTTCGGCAGACGGGTGGGTTCCCCAGATGTACAAAAGAATGTTTGCTGGAAGAATGGGTTAGCAGGCACGCCCGCGGTTGGGCTTTGAGTCAGCGGCCGATGCGGCAGGCCCCGATTTATTTGATTCTGAATCGTCTTGCAGATGACACGAGACCGTTACCGCAGTGTAATTTACTTGTAACGTCAATATTTTGCGTCAACTGCTCGAGGCCGCCTCGGCGCCACGGAGCTAACAAGTCCAGTTTCAGAAGAATTTTCGCCGTTGCGGCGGCCCCGCGCGATGGTTAACGTTCCTGCACGCTTTCGGTTTTCGAAAGTCCTCACAGTTCGGTGTGCAACGTGACTCATCGGGGAATGAGACGGGCATGTCTGTCTTAAATGCCGGACGATCCTGCGTCATCCTTGTTCGCGTGTCCACGCAGAACCAGGGACTTTCGCAACGGGAGGAAATGCAGACGTGGCAATGGCCTGTCGGCGCATAAAAGGCTGACAGCCAACCGCGCCTTCGGGAAACGTCATTCGGGACCATCGAAACTGGGATCGATGGAGAGGTGGGGCAATGCTAACGGCAATGCTTGTTCTCGAACTAACGACCACAATAGCCTGCCCTGACTGTTCGTCGGTGCCCGTGCGGCACGCGGCGCTGCATCACGTTGGCGGCGTGACGGCGCGACCCAGCGGATAACGCGCCCGCTTTCCGCCGTCCGCCCGCTTCGGCCTTCGGCTTTCCGCTTCACACCATCCGTTTAGTCAGTGCGTTGCGTCCCCCGGTAACGGGCAGGGCGAATTGCGCCCTCGCCTCACTGTGGAATTAACCCATGCTCCAACAAATGCAGCACACCGACATGACCCCCAATCAGGACCTTTGGCAGCGCATCAAACAACATTTGCGCGTCGAACTGGGCGAGGACGTTTTCACCAGCTGGTTCGGCCGCATGGAGTTCGAAGCAGTCGACAACAATGCGGTGCGGCTTTCAGTGCCGACGCGCTTCCTGCGCAAATGGATCCAGTCCCATTATGCCGACCGCGTTTTGGCACAGTGGCAGGTCGAACTTCCCGACATCACGCGGCTGGAATTGAGCGTCCGCTCCGCCACTGTTCGCCTGCCGGCCGCAAAGGTGAAGCTTGCCGAGCCGCAGGTCCTGCCGCGCGAGGCGCGCGAAGCGCCGCTGATGAATGGCGAGCCGCGCCCAAGTGTGCCGTATCTGTCGGTACACGATGCGCTTGGCGGCTCGCCGCTCGATCCGCGTCTCACCTTCGAGAGTTTCATCGTCGGCCGCTCGAACACGCTCGCGCACGCCGCGGCCAAGCAGATCGCGATCAGCCGGCGCGGCGACGCGCTGATGTTCAATCCGCTCTACATCCACGCCGGCGTCGGACTCGGCAAGACACACTTGCTGCAGGCCATCACCTGGGCCGGCAACAGCGGCGACCGCAAAGTGCTGTATCTCACCGCCGAGCGTTTCATGTATGGCTTCGTCTCGGCGCTCAAGAGCCAGACCACGCTCGCCTTCAAGGAGGCGCTGCGCGCCATTGACGTGCTGGTGATCGATGACCTGCAATTCCTGCAGGGCCGTTCGACCCAGCACGAATTTTGTCACACCATCAATGCGCTCATCGACGCCGGACGGCAGGTGGTGATCGCCAGCGACCGGCCGCCCGCGGACCTGGAAAGCCTCGACGACCGCGTGCGCTCGCGGCTTGCCGGCGGCCTTGTCGTCGAAATCGGCTCGCTCGGCGAGGAATTGCGCCTTGAAATCCTCAAGAGCCGCGTCGCCGCAGCGCGCCATTATCATCCCGGCTTCGAAGTGCCGACGCCGGTGCTGTCGTTCATCGCCAAGTCGGTGACGCATAACGGCCGCGACCTGGAAGGCGCCGTCAACCGGCTCCTGGCGCACAGCAAGCTGACCGGACAACCGGTCACCCTGGAAATGGCCGAGCGCGAAATGCGCGACCTGATCCGCCCGGCCGAGCCGAAGCGCGTGCGTATCGAGGACATTCAACGCATCGTCGCGCGGCAGTACAACGTCAGCAGGTCGGATCTGTTGTCGTCGCGGCGCACCGCCAATGTGGTGCGCCCGCGGCAGGTGGCGATGTATCTGTCCAAGATCCTCACCCTTCGCTCACTGCCGGAGATCGGACGCAGATTCGGCGGCCGCGATCACACCACCGTCCTGCACGCCGTGCGCAAGATCGAAGCGCTGACCGGCAACGACGCCGCCTTTGCCGAGGAGATCGAGGGGCTCAAGCGCCAGCTGCAGGACTAGGGTTCCGCTACCAGGCTTCTGTGGGCGTCCGCTGAGCCTCCGAACGGTACGAAAGACCTGTTTAAATCCAGGGAAAACAGGGAATGAGGCCGGCTTGGGCTTGCCGAAACGGGCCATCCGCGCCACTTTCGTCACTACGTTTGAGCATGATCCCGAAAAGTGGATACCGGTTTTCGGATAAGATCATGCCCCCTTAAACAAGCTCCGGCGGGATGACATTGCGAACGAAGTCATCCTGCTGGAGCGGACGGGTTGCGCGATGAAAGTCACTGTTGAGCGGTCCGAATTGCTGAAGTCACTGGGTCACGTGCATCGCGTGGTCGAGCGCCGCAACACCATTCCGATCCTGGCCAACGTGCTCATTCGCGCCGATCGCGACAAGCTCAGCCTGAAGGCGACCGACCTCGATGTCGAAGTAACCGACACGATCGCCGCCGAGGTCGGTCCGGCGGGTTCGACCACGGTTCCGGCGCACATGTTCTTCGACATCGTCCGCAAGCTACCGGAAGGCGCTCAGGTCGTGCTGGAATCCTCCGGCGAGCGCGCCGCGCTCGCCATCCGCGCCGGCCGCTCGCGTTTCACGCTGCAGACCTTGCCGGAAAGCGATTTTCCGGATCTCGCGCCCGGCGAGATGACGCACAAATTCACCCTCAAGGCCGGCGAGCTCAAGCGGCTGATCGACAAGACCCAGTTCGCCATCTCGACCGAAGAGACCCGCTACTACCTCAACGGCATCTATCTGCATGCAGCCGGCGCCGCCAAAGCGCACACCTTGCGAGCGGTGGCGACCGACGGCCATCGCCTTGCCCAGATGGAGCTCGATCTGCCGAAGGGCGCCGAGGGCATGCCGGGCATCATCGTGCCGCGCAAGACGGTCGGCGAGGTGCAACGGCTTCTGGAAGCCAACGACGCCGAGGTTCTGATCGAACTGTCGCCCGGAAAGATCCGATTCACGGTCGGCAACGTGGTGCTCACGTCGAAACTGATCGACGGTACGTTCCCCGATTATGCACGCGTTATTCCGGTCGGCAACGACAAGGAACTGGTGGTCGACAAGAAGGAATTCGAAGCTGCGGTCGACCGCGTCTCGACGGTGTCGAGCGAGCGCGGCCGCGCCGTCAAGTTGTCGGTCACCGGCGGCAAACTCTCGTTGTCCGTGACCAATCCGGACTCAGGCAGCGCCAGTGAGGAGCTTGAAGTCGAATACGAGTCCGATCCGATCGATATCGGCTTCAACTCGCGCTATCTGCTCGATATCGCCGCCCAGATCGAGAGCGAAGCCGCGGTGCTCAAACTCGCCGACCCCGGTTCGCCGACGCTCATCGCCGACAAAGAGTCAAAGGGCGCGCTCTACGTGCTGATGCCGATGCGGGTTTAATCTCGGCCTGTCATGCTCCGCGAAGGCGGAGCATCCAGTACACTCGGGCGGCTGCGATTATTGCTCCAGCGCATCGCATACTGGATCATCCGCCTTCGCGGATGATGACATGTCATGACAAGCGCCCGTGTTCTTCGCCTCTCGCTGACCAATTTCCGCAACTATCACGCCGCCTCGCTCGAGGCCGGTGCAAGGACGATGGTGCTGGTCGGGCCGAACGGCGCCGGCAAAACCAATCTGATCGAGGCGATTTCCTTTCTGGCGCCCGGACGCGGGCTGCGCCGCGCCACGCTCGACGAGGTCGCGTTTGCCGAAGGCGACGGCTCCTGGGCGGTCTCTGCCGAGATCGAGGGCGCGCTCGGACTGGCGACGCTCGGCACCGGCATTGAGCGGCCGCTCGGCGAGGACACCGCATTGCTGCGCAAATTCCGCATCGACCGCGAGCCCGCGCCATCGGCCGCGGCGTTCGCCGATCATCTGCGCGCGATCTGGCTCACTCCCGCGATGGACGGCCTGTTTGCGGGCGCTCCGTCGGAACGCCGGCGCTTCCTCGATCGCATGGCGCTGGCGGTCGACGCCGAACACGGCAGCCGCATCAATGCGCTTGAGCGGGCACTGCGCTCGCGCAATCGGCTCCTGGAGGATGCCCACCCCGACGCGCATTGGCTCGCCGCCGTGGAGCACGAGACCGCGGAGCTTGCGGTTGCGGTCGCGGGACTACGGGTTGAAACGGTACGTCGGCTCGATGCGGTGCTGCGAAGCCGCAAGGACTCGGCCTTTCCGCCGGTCGAGATTGCGCTCGACGGCTGGATGGAGAAGCTCATCCCTGGGCATCCCGCCGGCGAAATCGAGGAGCGTTACCGCGCCGTATTGCGTGACAATCGCGCCCGCGACGCCGCTGCCGCACGCACGCTCGACGGCCCGCATCTGACCGATCTCGCCGTGACTTACGCCGCCAAGGGAATAGCCGCCGCCGATGCCTCGACCGGCGAGCAGAAAGCGCTGTTGATCGGCTTGGTGCTCGCGCACGCTCGGCTCATTACCGAGATGACCGGTTTCGCACCGGTGTTGTTGCTCGACGAAGTGGTGGCGCATCTCGACCCGTCGCGGCGGGCCGCATTGCAGACTGAGCTTGCGGCGCTCGGCGCCCAGGTCTGGATGACGGGCGCCGACCCGGCGCTGTTCGCCGAAATTTCTGGCGATGCCAAATTCATCGAGGTCGTTTCCGGCCGGCTGACGCCATTTGGCGCACGAAACTGAGTTCCGGCCGCAAAGATTCAAAAATCTCCTCCGGATGAGCCTTCTGCATCGCAGCTATCGGCATTGGCAATCAGGGAACAAGAGTGCGAGCCGCCCCTTAACCTCCACGAGAAACGCGCACTCGCAGGAGCGAGGCAAAGGGCGATGGCGGAACCGGTGGAAGACACGATCTATGTCAATCTCATCCTATCGTTGGAGCGGCTCCACGACGATTTGGACAAGGTGGAACTTTGGCTGGGCGCCCTGAAGTGCTTTCAGAAGCCGGTGCCTGACTATCAGCCAAGCGATCGGTACCTCTTGCACCCGGCATCCAGAGACCAAACGCACCCTGGCAACCCGTAATCGCCGTCTGCTCTGAGCGGCTGCCGGAACCGCGGCCCGCGCGGCTTTTGGTTGCCGAATTTGATCCCTGATCGCCGTTCCGGACGC
>DASZWK010000062.1:0-9230 GCA_035546235.1 Xanthobacteraceae bacterium
TTGGCGACGAAGCCCACGGTGCGGCCTGAGATGCGGCCGAAGCCGATGACGATGTTGCGCGCGTAGGTTTCCGACAGTTCGAAGAAATCGCCCTCGTCCACGACTTTGAGGATCAGTTCCTTGATGTCGTAAGGCTTGTTGGGATTGTCGGGCACCAGCGTATCGAGCGAGGGCTCCTCGCGTTCGGGCTTGTCGAGTGACGGCCATTCCGGCACGCCCGCGGAAAAACTCGCCGGCAGAAAGTCCAGGAGCCGGCGCATTTGCAGGAGGCACTCGACATCGTTGTCGTAGGCGCCGTCGGCGATCGAGCTTTTGGTCGCGTGTACGGAAGCGCCGCCAAGTTCTTCGGCGGTGACGATCTCGTTGGTCACGGTTTTGACCACGTCGGGCCCGGTGACGAACATGTAGCTCGTGTCGCGCACCATGAAGATGAAATCGGTCATGGCCGGCGAGTAGACATCGCCGCCGGCGCACGGGCCCATGATCACCGAAATCTGCGGGATGACGCCCGAAGCAATGACGTTGCGCTTGAACACCTCGCCGTAGCCGCCAAGCGAGGCGACGCCTTCCTGGATACGCGCGCCGCCGGCGTCAAACAGGCCGATGATCGGCGCGCGCGCGCGCATCGCCATGTCCTGGATCTTGACGATCTTCTGCGCGTGCGTCTCCGACAGCGAGCCGCCGAACACGGTGAAATCCTTGGCGAACACGAACACGGTGCGGCCGTTCACGGTGCCGTAGCCTGTGACGACGCCGTCGCCCGCGATTTTCTGCTTCTCCATGCCGAAGTCGCTACTGCGGTGCTCGACGAACATGTCGAGTTCTTCGAACGAATTCTTGTCCATCAGGAGCTCGACGCGCTCCCGCGCGGTCAGCTTGCCGCGCTTATGCTGCGCCTCGATGCGCGCCTTGCCGCCGCCGGCCCGCGCCGCCTCGCGCCGCGCTTCGAGCTTGTCGATGATGTCTTTCATGGCAGGACCCGCGGAGTCGGTGATCTTGTCTCAGGAATAGCAAGCGGCGGCCCAAGCGTCATCTCCCGCCCCCGTTCCGTCATCCTGAGGTGCGAGCGCAGCGAGCCTCGAAGGATGCCGGCCGAGGCGCCCGCGCCGTCGTCCTCCGAGGGCCGCTTCGCGGCCACCTCAGGATGACGGATCGGAAGCCCCGCTAGCTCCGACTCCGGCGACTTCTTTGATCGCCTCGACGATGTTGGCGTAGCCGGTGCAGCGGCACAGGTGTCCGGACAGCACGTCGCGGATTTCGGCCTCGGTCGGGTGCGGGTTGCGCGCCAGGAAATCGGTGAACGACATTAATATGCCGGGCGTGCAGAAGCCGCATTGCAGGGCGTGATTGTTGCGGAATGCGGCTTGCAGTGCGTTGAGCGTGCCGTCGGGCGCGGCAAGCGATTCCACGGTGCGTACGTCGCGGCCTTCGGCCTGCACGGCGAGCGTCAGGCACGCGCGCTGCGCCACGCCGTCGATCAGCACCGTGCAGGAGCCGCAGACGCCGTGCTCGCAGCCGACATGGGTGCCGGTGGCGCCGAGTGCATGGCGGAGGAAATCGGTCAGCAGCATGCGCGGCTCGGCCTCGGCCGAGAGCTTGCGGCCGTTGAGCGTCAGCGCGACGCGCACCTTCTGATCGCGTTTCAGGCGGCGCATCGGATGGCCTCCTCGATCACGCGCGGCGCGAGGTTTTTGAAGATATCGCGCCGCATCGCCGCGCTGGCGTGCAGGTCCTCGTAGCCTTCGAGGTCGTTGGCCCAGGCTTTGATCTGCTCAGACAGTATCGGGGCGCTCGTGAAAGCGATGGGGCGGACGATCGGCCGTCCCGCCATGCCCCCTACCCCGACCTGCGTGGCGCCCCGGCTGTCGGCAATCGCGGCGACTGCGATCATGGCAAAGTCGCCATGGCGGCGCGCGACCTCGTTGAACGCCACGCCTTTGCCCTCGATGACGGGGAAGCGCACGGCCGTGATCAATTCCTCGACGCCGCGCGCCGTGCTCAGCATGTCCTGCTGAAACGCTTCCGCCGCGACCACGCGCTCGCCATCCTTTTTCGAGCGCAGCACCACCGCGCCGACGAGCAGCGCGAGCGACAGCGGCAGTTCCGAACTCGGATCGGCGTGCGCGATCGAGCCGCAGACGGTGCCCCTGTTGCGGGTCTGAAAGTGGCCGACAAACGGCAGCGCCGCTGCGAGCAGCGGCAGCTTCTGTTCGAGCTGCGGCCAGTTCATCAGCGTGTTCTGCGTCACCGCCGCGCCGATCTCGATCGCATCGCCGCGGTCGGCGATGTGGCCGAGCGCAGGAAGCCGCGATATGTCGATCAGCACGTTCGCTTCGATCAGCCGCAGATTGAGCATTGGAATGAGCGACTGGCCGCCGGCGAGAATCCGCGCGTCATCGCCGTATTCGGCGAGCAAGTCCAGCACTTCGTCGACCGTATCGGGCCGAATGTATTCGAACGGGCGCGGCTTCATGTTTTTTTGCCCGCTTCCATCAGCGCATGGATACGGCGCGGCGTGGCCGGCAAGGTCACGTCAGCGACGCCGAGCGCATCGGCGACGGCGTTGGCGATGCAGACCGGCGTACTCATGCAATTGCCTTCCGCCAGTCCCTTGGCGCCAAGCGGGGTGAACGGCGACGGCGATTCAAAATGCAGGATTTCGACGCCGGGGATTTCGCTCACCGTCGGCACCAGATAGTCGGCAAACGTGCCGGAGAGAAACGCACCCTCCTCGCTGTAGGAAAACTCCTCGTACAGCGCGGCCGCCACGCCCTGCGCGAACGCGCCGCGGATCTGGCCGTCGGCGATCGTCTCGTTGAGGATACGGCCGGCGTCGTGCATCGACACATAGCGGTCGACGCGCACCTGATACGTCACCGGATCGATCTCGACGCCGCACATGTCGAACACGAAGCCGTAGGTGAACGACGTGTTGATGCGGTCGTCATGGGTCGGCGGCTCAAGCTCGGGCGGCGACCAAACGCCGGTTTCGGACAACGCCGGCGCCATCGCTTCGGGCAGCATCACCGGCGACCAGTGCGAGGTGCCGGCGACACGGCCGAACGGCAGCGCATTGTCGGGATTGGAGCGGCTGCGGATTTTGCCGCCGGCCAATTCGACATCGTCGGGCAGCACGTTGAGCTGCTTGGCGCCGATGCCTTTGAGCTTGTCACGCATCTGCACCGCGGCCATGTGAGCGGCGACCGCAGTGCCGGACGCAAAACGGCTCGAATAGGTGCCGGCGGCGATCGACCACTGGTCCTTCGCGGTGTCGAGTTCGAGGACCACCTCGACGTCGTCGGGCGAAAGCCCCAGTTCGGTGGAGACGATCTGCGCCAGCACGGTCTCGTGGCTCTGCCCCTGCACGGTGACATCGGCGGTAACCGTGACGGCGCCGAGCGGATCGATGTTCACGGTCGCCATCGACACCGCGCCGTTCTTCGGCCCGGCGCGATCGCGCGCTGACGCGGTCATCACCGTGGAAAGATAACCCATGTTCGACATCGCCGGCTCGACGATGGCCGAAAAGCCGATGCCGTAGATGCGGCCCTGCGCGCGCGCCGCGTCGCGGCGGCGTTTCAATTCATCAAGCCTGCCCTGCCCGACGGCAATTTCCAGCGCGCGTAAATAATCGCCGGAATCGTAGAGCGCCCCGGCCGCGGTGCGATACGGGAATTTCTGTGCCGGAATGAGATTGCGCTTGATGACGTCGAGCGGGTCAAGATGGAGCTCAACGGCGATGTGCTGCATCAGCCGCTCCAGCGCCATATAAAGCTGCGGCCCGCCAAAGCCGCGAATGAGGCTCGACGGCATCTTGTTGGTGAGCACAACGCGATTTTTCACGTCGACATTGGCGATGTCGTAGGCGCCCGTCACCGAGCCTTGCATGCGATAGAGCGGGCCCGGCATCGGCGCGCGCAAAAATGCGCCGTAATCCTCGAGCTGGTCGAGACGAAGCCCGAGGATGCGGCCGTCGTTGGCCACAGCCGCCTCGAGCTTGGTGACGCGGTTCGGGCCGCAGCTCGCGGCGACCAGGTGCTCGATACGGTCCTCGACCCACTTCACCGGGCGGCCGGTAATTTTCGCGGCCAGCGCCATCAGCACGACATAGGGAAAGACCGACAGCTTGATGCCGAAGCTGCCGCCGGAATCCGGCGGGATGCGCAGCCGCATTTTCGGGCCCGACACGCGCAGCGAGCGCGCCATCACCGGGTGGATCGAGAACGGTCCCTGGAAATTCGCCAGCACGTCGTAACTGTTCTCGGCGGCATTGTGCTGGGCGACGACGACGTAGCACTCGATAGGCGTGAACGACAGCCGCGGAAACGTCGTCGTCATGGCGATGACGCGGTCGGGCTCAGCAAACGCCGCCTTGGTGTCGCCGTAGGAAAATTCGCGCACCGAGACTTCGTTGGTCTTGGCTTCGGCATGCACCAGCGGCGCCGAACTCTCGCACGCGGCTTCCGGATCGATCGCGGCGGGAAGCGGCGCATAGTCGATCTCGACCAGTTCGGCGGCATCCTCGGCGATGTAGCGGCTCTCCGCCACGACGACCGCGACCGGCTCGCCGACATAGCGCACCCGCTCGATCGCGAGCGCCCATTGCGGCGCCGCGACCTTCACGGCCGTCAGAAACGGATCGGACAGCTTTCGCACATCCTCGCCGGTGATGACCGCCCAGACGCCGTCATGGGCGAGCGCCGCCTGTGCGTCGATGCGCGCGATGTCGGCATGCGCGTGCGGCGAGCGGATGACATGAGCGTGCAAGGTGCCGACGGGCACCGGCAGGTCGTCGGCATAGCGCCCGCGGCCGGACAGCAGCGAGGCGTCCTCCTTGCGCAGCATTTTCGTGGATTCCGTCATCCTGAGGTGCGCCCGAAAGGGCGCCTCGAAGGATGCACGGCCCGGACGCCGGGGCCGTCGTCCTTCGAGGCTCGTCGCTTCGCGCCGAGCACCTCAGGATGACGGGAAAAATTTTGCGTCCTTCGGCCCATGATCATTGAACAATCACAATCTCTGCATCGGCTCGATACCGAACAGCGCCTGGCCGGCGGATTCGAAATTCGACATATGGGCCTGACCCTGCGCGGTGACGGTGTGCATGTCGCGAAAGCGGCGCTCGAACGGACTGCCGGTGAAGATCGCGCTGGTGGCGGCTGCCGTGTAGGCAAAATCAACGACCTGCACCGACTGGTCGAGCGCGCCCGTGATGGCAAGCCGCAGCCGCGCGCGCTGGTCGAGCGTGGCGCCGTCCTTGTTCACCGCCTGCCAGATTTCCTCCAGCATCTCGCGCAGGAACGCGCGCGCCGCGTGCAGCCCGCCCGCGACCTTGGCGACATCGGACTGGATCACCGGATTGTCGCGCATGACGCCGCGGCCGGCGCGGCCGGTCTTGCTGTTGGCGAGCGCCATGAAGGCGTCGAGGCTGCCGCGGGCGAGGCCGAGACCGACGCCGGAAAAGCCGATGCCGTAGAGCGTCAGCAGCGGGATGTCATAGAGCGGTCCGTCATTGGTGCGATCGGCCTGTTCGTCGCGCCACGTCGAGTAGGCGTCCGGTACGAACAGATCGTTGACTTCATACTGGTTGCTGCCGGTCCCGCGCAGACCGACGGTGTGCCAGATGTCGGTCCACTTGGCTTGCTCCTTGCGGAACAGCATGGTGCGCATGACCGGCCGGCCCTTGTCGTCGAGCCGCGGCTTGCCGTCGCGCTCGATCACCGCCGAGTGGCCGCCGATCCACGGGCAGTGGCCGCTGCCGCTGGCAAACCGCCAGCGTCCGGTAACCTTGTAGCCGCCGTCGGTGACCACCGCCTTGGCGCCGGCCGGCGGACCCCAGGCCACCGCGCCGTGCGGCGGACTGAAAATCTCACGCGCGATTTTCGGATCGAGATAGCCGGCGGCCTGCGTCGAGGCGACCTGCTGGCCGACGCACCACGCCGTGCTGGCGTCCGCCGCGGCGATGGTCTGGATCACCTCGTTGAACGCCACGATGTCGGCGCCGCCCCCGCCAAGCGATGGCGCCAGCAGCATGTGAAAGATGCCGGCCTCGTGCAAAGCCGCAACGATATCCGGCACGATCCGCCGTTCGGCCTCGATGCGATCGGCCGCAGTCTCGATCGCCGGCACCAGCGCGCGGGCGCGGGCAACGTAATCGGCCGCCGCCGTCGTCTCGATTTTCTCGTCGCGGGCGAGCACGCAAGATCCTCCGCCGGTATTCCTTCTGTCTACATCCGCGGCGCTCTCTTGTCAGCAGCGCCGCGACGAGGGGCGGCACAGTCTCGCACGCCTGTCATGGTCCGCGCGGGCGGACCATCCAGTATTCGGTGCAACCTAGGGCGATGCGACACCGACGCCATCGCGTTTACTGGATCATCCGCCTTCGCGGATGATGACAGGAAATGGGATCGGTCCGTCGGAGCAACCCAGGGCGATGCGACACCGACGCCATCGCGTTTACTGGATCATCCGCCTTCGCGGATGATGACAGGAAACGGGATCGGTGCTTGAGTCGCCATGCGGAAGACAACGCCAATCCGGGAGACGATCATGCGAGGTTTACGGCGAGCGATCGGGCTGCTCATAGCGGTGTTCGCGCTTCTGAGCGCACCGGGGTTAGGCCACGCCGAGACCGCCTTCCCGACGCGCACCGTGAAGATGATCGTGCCCTACCCGCCCGGCGGCGGCACCGATCTGCTGGCGCGCGTCTTGGCGCAGCGGCTCGGCGAGAAATGGAAGCAGTCGGTGATCGTCGAGAATGTCGGCGGCGCCGGCGGCAATGTCGGTGCCGAGCAGGTCTATCGCGCGGCGCCGGACGGCTACACGCTGTTGTTCGCCTCGCCCGGCCCGCTCGCCACCAATGTCTTTATGTATAAGACGATGCCCTACGACGTGGCGAAATGGACGCCGCTCGCCGTGGTGGCGACCTCGCCCTACGTGCTGGTGGTGAGCCCGCATTTCGCCGCGTCGGACATCGCGCAGGTGATCGCCGACGCCAAGGCCAAGCCGGGCGCGCTCACCTCGGCAACGCCCGGCATCGGTTCGCTCGGCCAGTTCGCCACCATCGAGTTCGAAATGCTCGCCAGGGTGAAACTGCTGCAAGTGCCCTATAAGGGCCTGAGCCCCGCGATCGCCGACGTGCTTGGCGGCAACGTCAACATGATGTTCGACATGCTGGCGACCGCGCTGCCGCTGCACAAAGCCGGCAAGGAAAAGATCGTCGCCGTCGGCTCGACCGAGCGCGTCGCGGGACTGCCCGATGTGCCGACGCTCGCGGAAGCCGGCGTCGCCGGCTATCGCGCCGTGACGTTCTTCGGCCTGGTCGCGCCGCCGAACATGCCCGACGCGCTCGCCGACAAGATCAACCGCGACGTGGTCGACTGCATGAAGGAAGCGGCGTTCATCGACAGAACCAAGGCGCTCGGCATGGACCTTTCGCCAACGAGCCGCGCCGACGCCGCGAAATTCTTTGCCGACGAGCGCACGCTGTGGGGCAAGGTGGCAAGCGAGGCCAAGCTCGCGCCGACGGAGTAGCGGCTGCCGGCACCCGCGAAGGATGGACGCATGAGTAACGCGGAAACTGCCGCACCCTCCCGCCGCGCGTTGCGCTTCGGCATGTTCATGGGGCCGTTCCATGCCACGAGCCTCGATCCGACCTACGCGATCGAACGCGACCTGCAGCTTGTGACCCTGCTCGATCGGCTCGGCTTCGACGAGGCCTGGATCGGCGAGCACCATTCCGGCGGTTTCGAGATCATCGCTTCGCCCGAAGTGTTCATTGCGGCGGCGGCGGAGCGAACGAAGCACATCCGGCTTGGCACCGGCGTGAAGTCGCTGCCCTATCACCACCCGTTCGTGGTGGCGGAAACCATGGCGCAGCTCGATCACATGACGCGCGGCCGCGTCATGTTTGGCGCCGGACCGGGCGCGCTGCCGTCCGACGCCAGGATGTTCGGCATTGCGCCGGTCGATGCGCGCCCGCGCATGGACGAGGCGCTCGATTGCATCGTCGCCCTGCTGCGCGGCGAGACCGTGACCAAAAAAACCGCCTGGTTCGAGCTGAACGAAGCGCGCCTGTCGGTCGGCTGCTATTCCAAGCCGACCATGGAGCTCGCGGTCGCGGCAATCCGCTCGCCGGCGGGCGCGATTGCGGCGGGCCGGCACGGCGCGAGCCTCCTGGTGCTCTCGGGCGTCGACGACGCTTCGCTCAAACATCACGCCGAGAACTGGAAAATCTACCAGGACACCTGCGCCCGGCACGGCCATGTCGCCGATCGTTCGCGCTGGCAATTTGCGCTGCAAATTCATCTCGCGGAAAGCCGCGAGCAGGCGCGCAAGGACGTCGCCTACGGCATCGAGAAATGGATCGGCTACGCCAACGACATCGTGCCGGCGCCGAACCCGCCGCCGCGCGGGCTTGCCGATCCGGCGCAATGGATGGTCGACAACGAGCGCGCCATCATCGGCACGCCCGACGATGCGATCGAAAAAATCGAGCACATGCTGGAGATCACCGGTGGCTTCGGCGGCGTGCTGGTGTTCGCGCAAGACTGGGCCAACTGGCAGGCAACGCAACGGAGCCTGCAACTGATCGCCGAGGACGTGCGGCCAAAACTCAACCGCAGCAACCTGCTGCGGCAAGCGAGCTACGATCGCAACGCGCCGATCAAGGACGAGCACCGCGCGCAGGCGCAAACCGCGATCGACGAGGCGCAGGCGCGCTACGCCGCAGCGAAGGCGAAGAGATAGCGGCGGAGCCGGACCCGCGCTGACCATCCGGCTCACGCTTCGCTCTCCCAATTTGTTTCGATGGCGGCAATTGTGCACGCTATCGGGAGAGACAAGCGGACATTCTGCCGACTCGGCGAAACCGGCGCTAACGACCCGAAGCGGCCTCGCCCGCGGCGCGTTGCCGCGCAGGACAAAGCACTATATTGCCGCACTGCAGAGCTTTGGTGTGGGACGTTTGCTCCGAGGCTGTCGATGTTCCTCCTTTCAAAGGCACAAAAGAAACCATGACGGATACGTCAGACTACGCTCTCAGTAAGGTCCCTGAGGTCACCTTCGGCTTCTGGATCATCAAGATATTGGCGACGACCCTTGGCGAGGTCGGCGGCAATGCAATGACAATGCAACTAGGATTTGGCTATCTGATCGGCTCGATTATATTTGCGGCAGTGTTGATTATTTTGGTGGGAGTACAAATTGCGGCGAATCGATTTCGGCCTTTTTTA
>DASZWK010000063.1:0-1752 GCA_035546235.1 Xanthobacteraceae bacterium
GACGCAGAGCGCGCTGTTGACGTTTCTGCCGCTCTATCTGGCGCGGCAGATGGGCTATCCGCCGAAATGGATCGGCGTCTGCATGTTCTCCTTGCAGGCCGCCGGCTTCCTGATGACGCCGATCGCCGGACATTTCTCCGATCGCATGGGGCGCCAGCGCATCATCGTCAGCAGCATGGCCATGACCATGGTGGTGCTGCTCGGCATGGCGTTTGCCGGCCGCTCCAGTCTGTTCGTCATCCTCGTCGCCTTCCTCGGCTTCTTTCTGTTCGCCGTGCGCTCCGTGCTGCAGGCGTGGCTACTCGACTCGACGCCGTCGAGCCAGGGCGGAACGGCCATCGGCATTCTGTTCGGCAGTCAGGCGCTCGGCGCCGCTATCGGCCCAGTGTCGGGCGGCGTGCTGGCCGACCACTACGGCCTTAACGTCGTGTTCTATTTTCTTGCCGGCACGATCGTGATCGCGAATCTGTTCGTGTTCTTCACGCCGACGCCGGACCGAAGGTCGGCGGTGTAGCACTACGTTGGCAGATTTGCTTACGCTGCTGCTGTTTGCAAATCCATTTCCGGCAGTGTGCGGGCATCGTTGCGGTGGTGGCCGAGCGATGAGTTCGAGGATTGCTTGGCGTATCGTGCGTTGAGCAGTTATTTCATCCGTTTCCAATGAAGTTCACTTCGCCCGCCGAAGGATGGAACAGTGGTCCACGTCTGTTCATTAGCCGTGAAAGAACTGATAGTTCGTTTCTGATCGGTTCCGTTCCAGGCCGGCCAAGTCCCTCCTTCGATATGCTGGACAATCACACCGTTGGCCACCGAGTAGGTGCCAAAGAAAGCAAAGCTCCCGTGCACAATCGCTTCATTTTCTGCCGCCGTGCCGCGCATCCGATTGTTTGACGCGAATTTCGGAAGATCGGGGCGCGAATTGACAATCGCGAAGCGACCGGAGCTGTCGAATATCGCAATTCCGCTTGGCTGCGGGCCAAATGGCTGAATTGTGCGACCATCCGGAGTGGTGGTGGTATCGGATTCGAGAGCCCATGTCCCGACCAGGTCCCTGGCTGTTTGAGCACCAGCTCCGGGAAGGGCAATTCCCAAGCATGCGATGGCAGTCAAAGTAGCCGTGATCGGATGTCTCATCGCATTTCCCGGAGCAGCCGATCGCAGCGAATGCATGCCCTTCTCCTCGCGTTGTTCAGCGTCGCCGTCATGGCAGAGATGGCGAGGTCTGTCTTTCAGGGCATCTCAATTTTGGCTTAGCGATTCCTCCGTTCTTTCTTAGGGAAGGTGCTAAGGTTGCCGGGGGCGCGGCTCACACCGACACGCATTTTGCCCAGCAACAAACGGGCGTCGCGCACGTCGCTTTTGGGTCCAGTTCCGACCGACCTGGCCGATTTTGCAGGACGGATCATATCTGCTCGCCCCCGAAAGCGGACCTGAAGTCGACATCGAGAGGCAAGCAAATGGGCCGCCATCAAGCCGATGCCGCGCAGTGCGGCGCCTGTCAGCTCATCAGATATTTCTGGAACCACGCCAAGGTGCGTTGCCAGGCGAGCTTGGCGGCGGCTTCGTCGTAGCGCGGCGTCGTGTCGTTGTGGAAGCCGTGGTTGGCACCCGCATAGACATAGCCTTCGTGAACCACATGTGCGGCCGTGAGTTCGGCATCGAAGGCCGGCCAGCCCGAGGTGATGCGTGTGTCGAGCGCGCCGTAGTGCGCGAGCAGCGGACTCTTGATCTTGGCCGCGTCCGCGGCGCTGG
>DASZWK010000064.1:0-2017 GCA_035546235.1 Xanthobacteraceae bacterium
AATGTTCGAAATCGGTGACGCCGCGTTCGAACAGAAAAGTGTCGTCGATCAGAAAGCGTCCGGTGAGTTCGCGCGCCTGCGTGTTGAAAATCGCATAGGCCGCATCCGCCATGATATCCGGCTTGCGCGCCTGCTGCATCCTTTCCTCGCCACCGAGCAGATTCTTGATCGCAGCCGTAGCAATGATGGTGCGCGGCCACAGCGCATTGACCGCGACGCCTTTGTCGCGCAGCTCGCCGGCGAGCCCGAGCACGACGAGGCTCATGCCGAATTTGGCCATCGAGTAGGCGGTGTGCGGCGCGAACCACTTTTCCTTCATGTCGAGCGGCGGCGAGATCATCAGAATGTGCGGATTGGCCGCTTTTTCCAGATAGGGGATGGCCCATTTGGAAACGAGGAAGGTGCCGCGCGCGTTGATCTGGTGCATCAGGTCGAAGCGCTTCATATCGGTGTCGGCGACGGTCGTGAGCGAAATAGCGCTGGCGTTGTTGACCACGATGTCGATACCGCCGAATTTTTGCGCCGTCTGATCGAGCGCACCTTTCACCGTCGCCTCGTCGCGCACGTCGACGACGAGCGGCAGCGCCTTGCCGCCGGCGCGCTCGATCTCCTCGGCAGCCGTATAAATGGTGCCGGACAATTTCGGATTGGGCGTCGCGGTCTTTGCCGCGATGGCGATATTGGCGCCGTCGCGCGCGGCGCGCAGCGCTATCGCAAGTCCGATGCCGCGCGATGCGCCGGTGATGAAAAGCGTCTTTCCGGCAAGGCCCATTGCCCCTCACTTCTTGCGCGACAGAAAGGCCGCGAACGCGGCGCGCGCTTCATCGGATTGCAAACGTTTGCGAAACAGTTCGATTTCGGTATCGATCCGCGCGACCACATCGTCAAGTTCGCCGCGAATAAGTTGCCGCGACACCGCGATGGCGCCGGACGGCAGCGCGGCGATGTCTCGCGCAGCCTTGAGCGCCGTCTCATCGACGGCCGCGGGATCGACCACCTCGTTGACGATGCCGGCATCCTTGGCGTCTGCGGCCGACAGCGGGCGGCCCATGCCCAACATCGCAAAGGCCCGCGCATGGCCCATACGCATCGGCGCCAGCAGGCTCGATCCGGCTTCGGGGATCAGACCGAGCCGCGAGAACGGTGTAACGAAGGTCGCGTTGCTGCCGGCAACGACATAATCGAAATGCAGCAACATGGTGGTGCCGATACCGACGGCGAGGCCGCCAACGGCGGCGACGAGCGGCTTCGGATTGCGCGCCAGGGCATGGAGAAACGCGACGGTCTTCGGCCGCAAGCCGCCGCTCTGCGCGGATTCGAGAAATTCTCCGATGTCGGCCCCGGCGCAGAACGCGCCGGGCGCGCCGGCCAGCACGATGGCGCGGATGGCGTCATTTCCCGCCGCCTCGGTGAGCGACCGCGTCATGATTTCATACATCGGCTGGGTCAGCGCGTTCTTCTTCTCCGGCCGGTTCAACCGGATGATGCGCACAGCGCCGTCGTCGGCGACGAGGACTTGATCGGACATGGTGCTTCCTGTCGGATGCGCCGCCGAACGGCCTGTTGGCGTTCCGCATCGACTCTTGCCGCATACATTATTATAAGGCGCGCGCCGGCACCACGAACATTGATCCGTCAGACGGGCGTCGCTATCTTGCCGCCGCCAGCAAGGATTCCAGTCGCGTTTTGGGGCGTAGCCAAGTGGTAAGGCAGCGGATTTTGATTCCGCCATTCGGAGGTTCGAATCCTCCCGCCCCAGCCAACCAGTTCGGTCTCTGCGGGCCGTTTCCGGCTTGCGGGAAAAAGTCCGCCGTTCCCGCCAATTTGCGAAACCCGCGGCGGTCTCCGTGGTCGAAACTCGGCGCTCATCTGTCGCCAGATCGCGAATTTCAGCGGTTAGTCTCCAGTCCCGAATTGCCAATTTGGATGTCTGCTATCACGGCAGAATCTTCTGTGGACGTCTCTGTCACCTATTTGCGCGATCTCCCTACCAAACGGTGAGATGGATAGACGCCCA
>DASZWK010000065.1:0-11578 GCA_035546235.1 Xanthobacteraceae bacterium
TGTAGTAGGAGCCTGCGGCCGCCGCACCGAGGGCGGCGGCGCCGACCGCTGCAGCCCCTACGCCCACACCGGGGCGCCATCCGCGCCGATACGCGTAGCCTCCGTGATAGCCATAACGGCCGCGGTTGCCGTAATGACCGACGTGACCGACGCCGCGGGCGCCTCCACGAAACGCCAGAGCGTCAGTGGAGAGTGACGCCACGCCCAAGACGAGCGCGGCGGCTGCGGCGATGATGGTTCGAGATGACATGCTTCGAGATGACTTGCTTCGGGATGACATGCTTCGGGATGACATGGGGGGATTCCCTCAAGGTTGGCCCAGCCCGGCACCAAGACGCCAATGGAATCGGCCCCGTCGATGTTCCGTCATGAGCCGCCGCAACATAGAACACAGTAAAGAAATCGTTTGTCGGACCACCGCATTCCGGCGGGCTAGTGGAGCGGATTTAACATTCGCATGATGGGGCGCCGAAACGGGATGCGAATGTTAGAATCGGACCACTAGGTTGTGCCTGCGCAACCGCACGACCTGGAACGGCCCGCAAGGCAGGGGCCTGCTTGTTCGGATGATCCGATTGCGCAACATTGCTATCCTTTGATCGGAACCGGCCGGGCCCACGGGGATACTAGACGGATGCACCAATTCGCTCATCGCGCGCGCCGGACGATGGCATGCTTGCCGGTCGCCGCTGCGCTCTCGCTCGCCCTCACACGGTTTGCGGCGGCCAATGGCGTCGAGGACTTTTATCGTGGCCGCACCCTCACCGTGCTGATCTCCTACAGCGTCGGCGGCGGCTACGATCTGTATGCGCGGCTTCTCGCCCACTATCTCGGCCGGCACATTCCAGGCAACCCCAATGTGGTGCCACAAAACATGCCGGGCGCCGGCGGCCTGCGCGCCGCCAATTACCTGTTCTCCGCCGCGCCCAAAGACGGCTCGATGATCGGCACCTTCTCGCGCAGCATTCCGACGATGCCGCTGGTGACGCCGCAGGATGCGCATTTCGACGGCCGGAAATTCTCCTGGATCGGCAGCATGTCGAGCGACACGAGCCTGTGTCTCACCGGCGCCAAATCGAAGGTCAAAACCTTCCACGACATGCTGACCATGCCGGTGGTCATGGGCGGCCAGTTCGCTGCTGCCGACTCCGATATCTATGCCCACCTCTACAAGAATATCTTCGGCGCCAAGATCAAACTCGTCTCCGGCTATCCGGGCACCAACGACATCACATTGGCCATGGAGCGCGGTGAGGTCGATGGCATCTGTGGCCTGTCGTGGGGCACGCTCAAGGTCGCGCACCCCGACTGGATCAAGAACAAGAGCGTGAATCTGCTGGTGCAGGCGGCGCTGCAAAAAGATCCCGAATTGCAAGATGTGCCGCTGGCGCTCGATCTGATCGACGATCCGCAGAAAAAGCAAATTCTCTACATCAATTTCGCGCCACAGCAGATCGGCCGGCCGTTCGCCGCGCCGCCGGGTATTCCGGCGGACCGCAAGGCGGCGCTCGGCAAAGCCTTCGACGAAACCTTGAAGGACCCGGCGCTCGTTGCCGAGGCCGCCAAGGAGAAAATGGACATCGCGCCGATGAACGGTCGCGAAGTCAGTGAGCTATTGGATAAGCTCTATGCGATCCCACCCGACGTGATCGCCAAGGCGTCCAAGGCCATCGCCGAATAACGGCCGATCGTCATCGCTGCAAATGCAAATGCGGCTACATTTCAGGAAAGAGAAAGATGCCCGACAAGACGCTGTGGGAACGGCACATGGAGCGCAATACCGGCTATGCCTTCGACATGGAAGCCGGGCAATGCGTGCGCATCACCTCGCAGACCATCATCGATTTCGTCTGCTTCAACCGAGATAATCTGCGAGAGCGCTTCGATCAGGCGCGAACCAAGGCCAATCAGCGCAAGGTTTTCATCTCGACCGGCGACCAACTGATCTCCAAGCTCAACAACACCATGATGACTATCATCGAGGACACGTTCGAAGGCCATCATGACCTGCAGGAAGGCATGTGCAGCCGGAAGCGGCACGAGCTGGCAGCCGCAAAAGGAATTTGGGAAAAAACCTACGGGCGTCCGCTGTCCGAGATGCCGCCGCGCGGCTGCACCGAAAATCTCGGCGGCGTGCTGGCGCCCTATGGCATCGCAGTCGAAGACGTGCCGAGCCCCTTCAACATTTTTCAGCACATGATCATTCACGCCGACACCGGCGAGCTCGAGCACTCGCATATCCGACCCAAGCCGCCTGGCGCATACGTGACGTTGCGCGCCGAGATGCGGCTGTTGGCGGCGATCAGCACCTGTCCCGACATGGCGGCCGGCGGCACGACCGGGGCTACCGTGGCGCTCATCGCCGCGGCCTAGTGGTTCGACTCTAATATTCGCATCCCACTCTGGCAGGCTCTCATTCGAATGTTAGAATCAAAGGACCACTGGCAACTATAAGTGCTAGTGGAGCTTTTTGGATTTGACATTCGCTAACCGAGTTCGCGACCAAGTGGGTAGCGAATGTCAAATCCGCTCCACGAGATGGGTTTCTGACGCATGGCAACGACGCTCGAATTCGGGCTCGATACGTTCGGCGACATCACCGTCGGCGCCGACGGCAGCCCGTTGTCACCGGCGCAGGTGTTGCGCGATGTCATTGAGGAGGCTGCGCTCGCCGACGAACTCGGCATCGAGGCATTCGGCGTCGGCGAGCACCATCGGCCGGACTTCGCCATCTCCGCACCCGAAGTGGTGCTTGGGGCCATCGCCGGCCGCACCAAGCGGATTTTGCTTGGATCGGCGGTGACAGTGCTGTCGACCGACGATCCGGTCCGGGTGTTTGAGCGTTTCTCCTCGCTCAATGCCGCATCAAGCGGACGCGCCGAAGTCCGAATCGGGCGCGGTTCATTCACCGAGTCGTTTCCTCTGTTCGGGTTCGAGCTATCGCAATACGAACAATTATTCGAGGAGAAACTCGATCTGTTCGCTGCGTTGATTCGTAACGACAGGGTCACGTGGAGCGGTCAGACGCGCCCTTCCCTTACCGACCAACAGGTGTTCCCGCCGCTCGAAAACGGCTCGCTGAAAGCCTGGATAGGCGTCGGTGGCAGTCCGGAATCGGTCGTTCGCGCCGCCCGCTACGATTTTCCGCTGATGCTTGCGATTATCGGCGGCGATCCGAAGCGCTTTCTGTCCTATGTCGACCTCTACCACCGCGCCTGCCAGCAGTTCGGCCGCCCACCCCGGCCGGTCGGTCTGCACGCGCACGGCTACGTGGCGGATACCGACGAGCAGGCGCGAGAGGAACTGTGGCCGCACTACAAGGCGTCCCGCGACCGCATCGGCGCCGAGCGGGGCTGGCCGCCGGTGACGCGCGCCGCGTTCGATTTTGAAGCCGGTGGCGGTGCGCTGCACGTCGGCGCGCCTGAAACGGTGGCCCGCAAGATCGCAGCGACCGCCAAAGTGCTCGGCATTGCTCGGTTCGATATGAAATATAGCCAAGGCACGCTGCCGCACGCTAAACTGATGCACAGCATCGAACTTTATGGAGGTAAGGTAATCCCGTTGGTGCGCGATATCCTCGCATAATTTCAGGGGGTTGGGGGCTATTGACGTATTCCCGCCGAATTCGGCGGGAAAGCTTCACGCGCCATTCCAACGGGGTGGGGACCTCATGGTGGCAAAAGCCGGGTCGCATCTGTTAGCCGCAACGGCGTTCGCCGTGCTGGCCGGCGCTGCCGTAAGCGCCGGTTCGGCGCGTGCGCAGGATGCGACCTGCCTTGCCGCTCCCCATGGCCCGGCACCCGCCGGCACCCATTGGTACTACAAGACCGATCAAGGAACCCACCAGAAATGCTGGTACACGCGGGCCGCTACGGCACCGCCGGTTCAAACGGCGCCATCGCGTGCAGTCTCCGAGCAGGGCGATGCGGCTAATCCCGATGCGGATGGCGCTGCGGCTCCGGAAGAATCCGCGGCTCCTGTTGCGTTAGCGCCAACCGTGGCGCCGCCAGTTCCGGAGCGGGCAGCCCCACCTGCTTCCGCAGCGCCCAGGCGTGCGACCTCGCCCATCGCCCGGATTCCCGTGCCGGCCGCAGATCCTCGCGGCGAACATCAGCCGATCACCACGGCGGCGACGGCGATGCCGGCTCCGACCGCAGCGCCGGGTGCTGCAAGCGACGTCGCTTGGCCCGACCCGCCGCCCATGCCGCAGACCGCCGGTATCGCGGGGTCCCCGTTCCCCCCGCCGCCCGATGGGAGTCCGCAAGCCGCCGTATCCGGCCCCTCGGCCGCGCCACAGGCACCAAGCGCGGACGATTCGCCTGCCGCGGCGGGTCCAGCCTCAAGTGCAACGGACCAAACGCCGACTGCCACGAAATCTGACAACGACGCCGCCGGCGAGAAAGCCGACGCCGACAAGCCAACCGCCGCGAATCCGCCAGGCCGAGTATCTGTGCTGCTGGTTATCGGTGGGCTGATCGTCCTGCTGATCGCCGGAATGCTGCTGCGCCGGATCGTCGAACATGCATTGAGTCGAAGGCGCGTCATCAAGCTGGCGCGGCAGGAGCCCCGGTTGGTGGAGCCGATCGCCGGCCCGCCGCCGATGCCGACACTTGTGCGACGGGCGCCCAGCGTCGTGCCCGGCACCGCCCAGCGCGCTAACGAAGTTGAGGACGCGCTGCGGCTATTCGCGCAAAATCTGCGCCAGGGCCGCCCTGTCGCAAACGGCACAACGGGCGGCAACGGAGCGGCGCTCCGTCACTGAGAGCGGATAGGCCCTGCTCTACTCGTCCAGCAGTGAATTGGGCAGCTTGAAGCGCAGATGCTCGTTGGGGTGCGGATCGAACGCCTTGATCGCGCCCGAGCCGACGCACTTGGCCTCAGCGGCATAATGCACGGACAGCCGGGAGCCCTCGTAGAGTTCGCGTGCGTGGCCGTAAACGTGCCGGCGGCCGGCTTTATCGACGTGCAGACGAACGATCTGCTTGCAGATGGGACATGGGGTCACGAGGGGATGCAGCCGCCGTCGGCCGATGAGTTTGATGAACTCGACCACCCATACGGACAGGTGCCGCATTGTCCCCTCCTCACGCTCCCGAATCGAGCCCAGCATACTCCTGTGTCCAAAAATTGATGATCGAACAAATTTAACAGCTACGAACGAAGGTCCAAAACGGTAAGCTGTAACCGCGTCAGTCCAATTGTAAAGTCGGCTGGAACCGCGCGGGCGTGGCGAAACGCGCGGCCGCTACGTTCCCACCAAACCCAGTTGCGGGCTCGACGGTTCGGCGTGCATGCGCTTGGCGATGCGCCCGGCAAGCCGCGACATTCTGCCCGCCTCGACGGCAGCGCGCATGCTTTTTGCCATCAACACCGGATCGCGCGCTTTCGACACGGCGCTATTGATCAGGACCGCGGCGCAGCCAAGCTCCATGGCGAGCGTGGCGTCGGACGCGGTGCCGATGCCGGCATCGAGCACCACCGGCACCGGCGAGCGCGCACAAACAAGCTCGATCAGATGCGGATTGGAGATACCGAGGCCCGAACCGATCGGCGAGCCGAGCGGCATCACCGCCGCGGCGCCGGCATCGGCAAGCTTGCGGCAGGTCACCGGATCCTCGGTGCAATAGGGCAGCACGATAAAGCCCTTCGCCACCAGCATTTGCGTGGCCCGCACCAATTCTTCGACGTCGGGATAAAGCAGCTCACGGTCGCCGATGACTTCGAGCTTGATCCAGTTGGTGTCGAGCGCTTCGCGGGCGAGTTCCGCGGTAAGCACGGCGTCCTTGGCGGTTTGGCATCCCGCGGTGTTCGGCAGGAATTTCACGCGCCCGGCCAACAGGTCGACCATGCTCTCGTCATCACCGGCAAGGCTGATACGGCGGATCGAGGCTGTGACCATCTGGCTGCCGCTCGCCGCGATGGCATCGAGCATGATCTTGCGGTTGGGATAGCCGGCGCTGCCGAGAAACAGCCGCGAACCGAACTGGTGACCGGCGATAACAAGCGGATCGGACATTGGTGGCTCCTTCATCCCCCCTGCCGCGCGCGAACGATTTCGACGCTGTCGCCCGGCTTAAGCGGCGTGTCGCGCCAAGCCGCACGCGGCACGACGGCGCCGTTGAGTGCCACCGCGACGCCGCGCTGGCCGGTATCAACCGCTTTCTCCGCCAGCAGCGCTTCGATCGTTGTGGCAGCGAACGGTTCGCTTTCGCCATTGATGCGGATGACGGCTTCGCTCATGCCGTTCTTCCTTACTCTGCGGCCCGCGCCGGCAGGAAGCGCTCAAGCCCGAACGGCCGGATCGCCGGATCGAGCACGTCGTCAAGAATAAGCCGCGCCATTGCGTCGGCTGTCACCGGCGTCAGCAGAATGCCATTGCGATGGTGGCCGGTGGCATAGAATAAGCCCTCCAGCGGTCCACGGCCGAGGATCGGAGCGTCGTCGCGGCTGCCCGGACGGTGGCCGACCCAGATCTCGGCGATCGGCAATTCCTCAACCGCAGGCACCGCGCGCCACGCAGCGTCGAGCAGCGCCAACATGCCGCCCGCCGTGACGGTGTCATCAAAGCCCTTTTCCTCGACGGTGCCGCCAACAATCAACCGGCCATCGCGGCGTGGCACCAGGTAAGCGCCGGGCGCCCACAGCACGTGATTGATGAGCGGCGCCGCGGCGTCCATCTTGAGCGCCAGCATCTGTCCTTTGACCGGACGCACCGGCGGCCGCCGGTCGGGCGGCAGTCCGCCGATGCGGCGTGACCAGGCACCGGCCGCGAGCACGACGATGTCGGCCGCGAATATCGCGCCGTCTTCCAGCACCACGCCCCTTGCATGAGCTCCCTGAACGGAAATCTCCTTCACCGGCCGATGTTCGTGAATGGTCACGCCCGCGGCCTTTGCGGCGGCATGCAGCGCCTGCGCCAGCTTGCGGTTATCGACCTGATGATCCTGCGGAGAGAACAGTGCGCCGGCGATTTTGCCAGCCAGATGCGGCTCACGGGCGCGCGTCGCCGCAGCCGACAGCCACTCCAGCGGCAGATCGAGTTGTTTCTGGAACTCCAGACGATGCCCGATCTCGGCTTGATCGTCTGCGGTGAGCGCCAGCACCAGCGTGCCTTCACGGCGCAGCTCGACGTCGATGCCGCTCGCACGCTGCAGTTCCTCGGCAAAGCCGGGCCAGCGCGCTTGGCTTTCACGCCCAAGTGCGACCAGATTCTCCTCGCCGGGCTCGGCCTCGCAGCACGCCGCCAGCATGCCGGCAGCGGCGTGGCTTGCGCCCGATCCTGCGCCGCCGCGGTCGAACACCGTCACCGCCGCGCGGCCGGCCAGCCGCCAGGCGATGCCAAGGCCCACGACGCCGGCCCCGATAATCGCGACACGCGGCTTATTGGTTCGATGTAAAGAACGGTCCGTCAGGTGCGGCTCCCTTCGCTGGTATGACCCAGACAGGTTCGACGGGTTTGATCTCAGCCGCGCCTTGGCCGCGCGGCACCCCTGGCCAATGCCCGTATGATGGGAGGTTTATGGCCCGCCGGCAAGGGCCGGATTCTGCCGCCGATGCCGCAGCAGCCGGGCACACGTGAGCCCAATGGCGATGATGACGGCGGCGCCAATGAGCGGCGGCACGCTGACGCCAAAATGGCCGAACGCATAGCCGTAATAGATCGGACCGATCGCCTGCCCAGTGAAGAACGCCGAGGAGTGCAGCGACAGCGCCGTGCCGCGGGCGGTCTGCGACAGGTCCGTTACGTGGACCTGGATGTTGTTGTGCAGCATGTAGAAGCCGAGCCCGAACAGGACGAAGACGGTAGCCTGCCAGTACCACGGCAGATTCAGGGCGATCAGGAGAAAGGCAATCGCGGCGCCGGCCGCGCCCGTGAGCATCAACTGCCGCTCGCTCATGTGCACGACCAGATACGGCAGCGCCAGCGAAAAGATGATGCCGCCGAGTCCGAAGCCGGCAACGATCAGGCCCGCGTAGGACGAGTGGGTCTGGCCGCTCATTAATAGCAACAGGGCCACATACGGAAACATGCCGTGGATGACGATGCCTTCGAAGAACACCGAACCGAAGCAGACCTTGGCGCGGGGGTCGGCGAACACGCTTTGAAAGCCCGCCGCGACGGCTGTGAGGTTGAAGGGCTTGGTCTTCGCCACGGTCAATCCGCGAAACGCGAAGAACGCCATCACGGCGACGATCAGACCGAAGCCGCCGATTGAGAAGAACACGCCGCGCCAGCCTAGGAGATCGCCGATCACGCCGGAAATCACCGCGCCGATGAGGTTGCCGGTCAACCCGACTGCCAGCAACCGGCCGATGGCAAGCTGCCGCGCGTGCACCGGGACGAGATCGCCGATGATCGCCACGCCGACCGGAAAGATGCCGCCCGCGCACACGCCGGCGACGATCCGCAGACCGATGAGCAGCGGGAAATTGCTGGCGAAGGCCCCGATCAGCGTCGTCGTCACCACAGCCGCGAGGCTGATATTCATGAGCCGCGTCTTGCCGAAAAAATCGCCGATGGTGCCGAGCACCGGCTGGGTGAAGGCGTAGGGAAAGGTAAACGCGCTCGATAACAGCGCCGCGGTCTTCACGTCGATGCCGAGATCGGCGGCGATCTTGGGCACAATGGGATCCACCGCACGCGAGAACAGCGTCGAAGCAAATACCACCAGGCTGACGATCTTGAGGACGGGGGGAATGGGACGCTCGCGATGATCTGGACGGTGAGGCGGAAAACCAAGGATCAGCTTTTCGCCAGCGCGTCGAATTGTATTAACTGCTTGAGAAGCGGCTCCATGTCCTTAAGCGGGATCATGTTTGGGCCGTCCGACGGCGCCCGCTCTGGATCCTGATGAGTCTCGATAAACACGCCGGCAACGCCGACCGCGACCGCGGCACGCGCCAGCACCGGCACGAACTGCCGCTCGCCGCCCGAGGAGGTACCCTGCCCGCCCGGCTGCTGCACCGAATGGGTCGCGTCAAAAATGACGGGCGCGCCCGTCTTTTCCGCCAAGATCGGCAGCGCGCGCATGTCAGAGACGAGCGTGTTGTAGCCGAACGACACGCCGCGTTCGGTGACAAGCACATTGCGATTGCCGGCGCTGGTGATCTTCTCCACCACGTTGACCATGTCCCAGGGTGCCAGGAACTGACCCTTCTTGACGTTGACGATTCGCCCGGTCTTGGCCGCCGCGATGAGCAAATCGGTCTGCCGGCACAAGAAAGCCGGGATCTGCAAAATGTCGACGACCTCGGCGAGCGGCGCACACTGATCGGTCTCGTGTACATCGGTGAGCAGCGGTATCGCCAGTTTTTCCCGCAATTCCGCGAAGATCGAAAGCGCGTGGTCGAGCCCGATGCCGCGCGCGCTTTTCGCGCTGGTGCGGTTCGCCTTGTCGAACGACGTTTTGTAGACGAAGCCAATTCCCAGCCGCGCCGTTATCTCCTTGAGCGCCGACGCCATGTCGAAGGCGTGCGCGCGGCTTTCCAGCGCGCACGGGCCAGCGATCAGCGCGAGAGGCAAAGCGTTACCGAAGCGTGTCTTGCCGACAGCGACGATTGAATTTGGCTTCGCAGTCATCCGGTTCCTCGCGGGCGACCATGAAGCCCACGACTGGGCCGGTCAACCGCCCCTATTTGACTGCGGAAAAGGCCGTCGGCTGCAGGATCTGATTGGTCGCGTTGGTCAGGATCGGTCCGTCCTTCTCGCTGGCGGCGCGGGCATTGACCCACTCCGGATCGGCCATGAAGGCGTTCCATTTTTTCTCACGGTCGGCGAGCGATTCCCAGGCGAGCAGGTAGGTCAGCTCCTGGTTGGAATCGCCAATGAGCGTGGTCCAGAATCCGGCCTGCTTGATGCCGTGCTTCTCCCAAATCTTCAGCGTGACGTTCTCGAACCGCTTTAGCAAAGCCGGCAGCCGGCCAGGCACACAGCGATAGACGCGCATTTCGTAGATCATGGGTTTCCTCTGCTGTTTGTCATCCCGGAGCCGAGCGCAGCGGGAGCCCGGAATCCATAACCACGGTTTGTGAATATGGATTCCGGAGTTGCCGCTCCGTGGCAACCCGGAATGACGGGATATTATACCAGGCGGCTCTGCTCCACCGCGGCACCGATGAACGAGGAAAACAGCGGGTGTGGCGCAAACGGCCGCGATTTCAGCTCGGGATGAAACTGCACGCCGATAAACCACGGATGATCGTCGTATTCGATGATCTCCGGCAGGAGGCCATCGGGCGACATGCCGGAAAACCTCATGCCGTGCTGAGCAAGACGGTCCTTGTAGGCGGTGTTGACCTCGTAGCGGTGGCGGTGGCGCTCGGAGATTTCGGTCGCGTGATAGATATCGGCAACGCGTGAGCCGCGGCCGAGCACCGCCGGGTAGGCGCCGAGCCGCATGGTGCCGCCGAGGTCGCCTTCCATCCCGCGCTTCTGCAGTTCGTTGCCCTTCATCCATTCGGTCATCAGGCCGACGACGGGCTCGGACGTCGCGCCGAATTCGGTCGAGTTCGCCGCTTCGATGCCGCACAGGTTTCGCGCCGCCTCGATCACCGCCATCTGCATGCCGAAGCAGATGCCGAAATACGGCACCTGGCGCTCGCGCGCGAACTGCGCGGCGCGGATTTTTCCCTCGGCGCCGCGCTGGCCGAAGCCGCCCGGCACCAGAATGCCGTCGACATGTTCGAGGAACGGCGCCGGATCCTCGTTCTCAAAGACTTCGCTCTCGATCCAGTCGAGATTGACCTTCACCTTGTTGGCGATGCCGCCGTGCGACAGCGCCTCGATCAGCGACTTATAGGCGTCCTTCATCCCGGTGTATTTGCCGACGATGGCGATGGTGACGTCGCCTTCGGGATTGCGGATGCGCTCGTTGATCAGATGCCAGGTGTTCAAATCGGGCGCCGGCGGATTTTCGACGCCGAACGCCGCCAGCACTTCATCGTCGAGCCCACCGGCATGATAAGCCTCGGGCACGGCGTAGATATTGTCGACGTCGCGCGCCTCGATCACGGCGCTCTCACGCACATTGCAGAACAGCGCGAGCTTCTTGCGCTCGCTCGCCGGGATCGGCCGGTCGGTGCGGCAAAGCAGAATATCGGGCTGGATGCCGATGGCGCGCAGTTCGCGCACCGAGTGCTGGGTCGGCTTGGTTTTGAGTTCGCCGGCGCTCGGGATGAACGGCATCAGGGTGAGATGGATATAGACCGCGTGACGGCGCGGCAGATCGTTGCCGAGCTGGCGGATCGCTTCGAAATACGGCAGGCCCTCGATGTCGCCGACAGTGCCGCCGATTTCGCACAGCACGAAATCGAAATCCTCGTTGCCGTCGCGGATGAAATCCTTGATGGCGTTGGTGACGTGCGGAATGACCTGAATGGTGGCGCCGAGATAGTCGCCGCGCCGCTCTTTCAGCAGAATCTCCTGGTAGATGCGCCCGGTGGTGATGTTATCCATCCGGGTCGCCGGCCGGCCGGTAAAGCGCTCGTAATGGCCGAGGTCGAGATCGGTTTCGGCGCCGTCGTCAGTGACGAAAACCTCGCCGTGCTGGTACGGCGACATCGTGCCGGGATCGACGTT
>DASZWK010000066.1:0-4390 GCA_035546235.1 Xanthobacteraceae bacterium
CAGAAACGCTACGATACCGGCCTCGCCAAGCGCAAACAGGTGCTGGGCGACGCCTATGTGGATCGCGCGCTGCAAAACGTCGACGATTTCAATCGCGACTTTCAGCGCCTGCTGACCGAATATTGCTGGGGCGAGACTTGGGGCGACGACACCTTGAAGCCCCGCGAGCGTTCGATCCTCAACCTCGGCATGATCGGGGCGCTTGGCAAGATGGAAGAGTTCGCCACCCATGTGCGGGGCGCACTCAACAATGGCCTGACGCCGAATGAAATCCGCGCCGCCCTGACGCAGGTCACGATCTACTGCGGCGCGCCGACCGGCGTCGATTGTTTCCGCGTGGCGCGCCCGATCATCGCCGAACATCTGAAGAACAAGAAATAATCGCCAAAGCCGTGGCCGGCTGCGCCGGTCGCGACCAGAAAAAGAGGCCGTCTCATGCTCGACAAAAGCGCAACCGGCACCGCAAAACACCAAGGCTCCGGCCCGCCGCTCGATTTCCAGGAGCACCTGGCGCGGCTCGACGCCGCGGGCCTGCTGACGCGCGTCGATCGGCCCATCAACAAAGAAACCGAATTGCATCCGCTGGTGCGCTGGCAGTTTCAGGGCGGGCTCGCCGAAGACGAGCGGCGCGCCTTTTTGTTCACCAACGTGGTCGATTCCGAAGGCCGCCGCTACGACACTCCGGTCGCGATCGGCGCGCTGGCGGCCTCCGCGCGGATTTACGCCATCGGCATGGGGCGGCCGGTCGAAGAAATCGGCGACGCCTGGATGGCCGCCATCGCCAATCCGATTGCGCCGGTCGAGGTGCAATCCGCGACCTGCCAGGAAGCGATCCTCAAGGGCGAGGACTTACGAAAGCCGGACGGTGGGCTGAAAACGCTGCCGGTGCCGGTATCGACGCCTGGCTATGACGCGGCGCCTTATCTCACCGCCACCGTGTGCATCACCGAGGACCCGGAAACAGGCGTCCGCAACATGGGCACCTACCGCGCCGGGCTGAAGGCGACCGACCGGCTCGGCGTGCGCATGGCGGCGCGGCCGGGCGGCGCCGGGAGCTATTTGCACTGGCAGAAATACCGCAAGCTGAAAAAGCCGATGCCGATCGCCATCGTGATCGGCTGCGCGCCGGTCGTGATGTTCACCGGACCGCAGAAGCTGCCGATCGATTGCGACGAGATGGCGGTGGCAGGCGGTTTGGCCGGCGCGCCGATCCGCGTCGTCAAGGCCGCAACGGTCGATCTGCACGTGCCGGCCGACGCCGAGGTGATCATCGAGGGTCTGATCGATCCCGAACTGCTGGAGCCCGAAGGGCCGTTCGGCGAGAGCCACGGACACGTTGCGCTCGAAGGCTTCAACATGTCGATGCAGGTCACCGCGATCACGCGCAAGCGCAAGCCTGTCTGGGCCTCGATCCTGAGCGAGGTGACGCCAAGCGAGTCGAGCGTGATGAAGCGCGTCGCCTATGAGCCGCGCTATCTCGCCTATCTGCGCGACTCGCTCGCCATCAAGGGCGTGCGCAATGTCGTCATGCACGAGGCGCTGACCAACCTGCGCAAGGTCATGTTCCTGCAAATAGCGCCCGGCGTGCCGCGCACGGAAGTCTGGCGCGCGCTGCATGGTGCCGCGAGCCTGCAAGCCGACATCGGCAAATACGTCATCGCGGTGAGCCAGGACATCGATCCGCACAATGCCGACGCGGTGTTCTGGTCGCTCGCCTACCGCGCCAATCCGATCGAGGACGTGCAGATCTCGCCCTATCGCTCGTCCGGGCACGGGCCTAAGTCCGACGGCGGCGGCCACGAAGAATCGACCATGCTGATCGACGCGACGCTTAAAGACACCAATCCGCCGATCTCGCTGCCCAAGCGCGAATTCATGGAGCACGCCCGCACGATCTGGGACGAGCTCGGCCTGCCCAAGCTCAAGCCGCAGTCGCCATGGCACGGTTACTCGCTGGGCGACTGGGACGCGGTATGGGACACCTATGCGGAGCGAGCGGTGACCGGGAAATGGGAGGAGACCGGCAAGGAGACCTTCGCGCACCGCCGCGGCGGGCTTACGCCTGAGACGCCGGTGAAGAGCGTGAAGGAATAGGGCATAGTGACGGGCCCCGGAGAACACCGCTGATGAGTGCCGTCATTTTTCGCAACTACGATCGCGCCGCGCTCGACCGCCAATATGACAACGGGCTCAAGGTCGGCGAAGAATGGCTGAAAGGTCAGCGCGCTCGCTGGGTCGAACAGAGCGCGCGGGCGCGCGACACTCTGGCTTGCACGCTCGACGTGCCCTACGACGAGGCTTCCGGAGAACGTCTGGACATTTTCCGGCCGAAACAGGCGAGTGGCCTCGCGCCGGTGCAGATCTACATCCACGGCGGCTACTGGATCAGCAACGACAAGAAGGACTGCTCCTATGTTGCGCTCGGTTTCACCGGCGCCGGCTTCGTCAATGTCGTCATCAATTACACGCTGATCCCTGGCGTTCGCATGCACGAACAGGTGCGCCAATGCCGCGCCGCGGTCGCCTGGGTGCACGCGCATATCCGCGAATACGGCGGCGACCCGAATCAGATTTACGCCATCGGGCATTCGGCCGGCGGACACCTTGCGGTGAGCCTCTTGACCGATCCGGACATCGTGCCGGGGCGCATCAAAGGCATCACCAGCCTCAGCGGCCTCTACGATCTTGAGCCGGTGCGCCTCAGCTTCGTCAACGACAAGCTCGGACTAAGCGAACGCGATGTCGTCGAGCTCAGTCCGGTACGGCTCAAGCCGCGCGACACCTCACCGCGGCTGCTGCTGACAATGGGCGCGCGCGAAGGCGACGAATACCTCCGTCAGCACAACGATCTTGCCGCCGCCTGGCGGCCGGCCATGCCGCATCTCGTGGCGCCGATCATTCCGGACACCGACCATTTCACCATGCGGGCCGCGCTGGACGACCCCAATTCCGATATCTGCCGCCTGATCTGGCAGACCATGGGCAAGGGAAATCCCTCCTGAAGTAGGAGCGTCAACATGCCGGTCAGCGACGATCAAAAACTCGCCATGTGGCGCGAGGTCCTGCAACTGTGCCGCGTCAAGCCCGGGCAGAACATCGCCGTGCTCACCGGCGAAACGAGCCTGGCGGGCAATATCGACATGGCGATGCGCGCCTCGACGGCGCTGGGCGCGCGCGTGTGCCGGATCGACGTGCCGCCCGGCGACGCCGGCGGGGCATTCGGCCACCGCGCCGATGTCGGCATCACGCCGCTGACCGGCCATCGCCTCGTCGTCGACATGCTCAAGCAGGCCGACATGGTGCTCGACCTGATGGGGCTGCTGCATTCGCCCGAGCAGCTTGAAATCCTTGCCGCGGGCGTGCGCATGCTGCTGGTGGTCGAACCGCCCGACATGCTCGCCCGCATGATCCCGAGCCCCGACGACAAGCGCCGCGTCCAGGCGGCGCAGAAGCGCCTGAAGGCGGCCAAGACCATGACGGTGACATCGAAAGCCGGCACCGATCTAAAAATGCCGATCGGCCAGTTTCCGACCTTGGCGCAATGGGGCTATTCGGACGAGCCCGGGCATTGGGACCATTGGCCGAGCGGCTTTGTCGCCACTTGGCCAAACGAAGGCGCGTCCTCGGGCCGCCTCGTCATCGATGCCGGTGACATTCTATTGCCGTTCAAATTCTATGTGCAGTCGAAGATCGAGCTCGACATCCGCGACGGCACGATCACGCGCATCGACGGCGGCTTCGACGGAAAATACCTGCGCAAGCACCTTGAGTCGTACAACGACCCGGCCGCGTTCGGCATCGCCCATGTCGGCTGGGGGCTGCACCCGAAGGCCAACTGGGGCGCGCTCGGACTGCGCGATAAGGTGCAATCCTACGGCATGGACGCTCGCTCGTTCGCCGGCAATTTTCTGTTCTCGACCGGGCCGAACGCCGAAGCCGGCGGCTCGAACCATTCGCCGTGTCACGTTGATATCCCGATGGCCGACTGCTCGGTGTCGCTTGACGGCGAGCCGATGACGGTCGATGGCGTGCTGGTTGCGCCCGAGCAGCGGCTGTCGGCGTAATCGTCATTCCGGATTGCCGCCAACGGGTCCGGCTCGAAGTGGCCGGCCCGATGACAAGCTCCGCGGCAAGTCCGGAATCCATAATCCCGGTCCCCGTATCAAATCTCATTCGCTGGGGTTATGGATTCCGGGCTCGGCCCTGCGGGCCGCCCCGGAATGACGATGTGAGGAACCACCATGCTGATCACACTGCTCGCGCTACACCTCCTTTCCGCCGTGTTCTGGGTCGGCGGCATGGCGTTCGCCTATTGGGTGCTGCGTCCGGCCGCGGGCGCGCTCGATCCGCCGGTACGGCTGCCGCTGTGGCGGCGCGTGTTGGAGAAATT
>DASZWK010000067.1:0-3343 GCA_035546235.1 Xanthobacteraceae bacterium
AGGCACCACCTTTCCATTTTCACTGAAGCGGAAGCAGTCCTGCAGGCGCATGACGTAGTCGTTGACGGTCTTGTTCTTCGCCCGATACTCGGGATAGGCGGGATAAGCTGCCCAGAGCGGACCCGAATTGGCAATCGAGCCGCCGCCGAGATGGCAGTTGGTGCAATTGAGTTTGGCGCCGATGACGCCGCTCGCATATGTGGTGGTGTAGCGGAAGACATTCTCGCCGAGCCTCACCGCAACGCCGAGCGGGCCATTCGGCATCGCACTTTCAGGTGGCGGCGTGAACGGGATCGGCTTCGGGGTGGTCTCTTGCGCATGCGCGAGCGAGCCAAGCGCGCCGAACGCACTGAGCGCCGCGATCAAGGTCACGACGGCGCGCGAAAAATAGCTCATTTGCGCAACTCCGTGGCGCCGGGCTTCGGTAAGGTCGGCGGGTTCGGCGAAAGCGTCGCGTAGTAAGCTGCAACGTCATTGATCTGAACTGCAGTCAGCTTGTCGGCGACACGTTTCATCAGGCCCTGCGGATCACCCTTGCGGCTGTCTTTCTGCCAGGCCTCAAGCTGGACCACGAGATAGCTGCTGGGTTGCCCGGCAAGCCGCGGCACCGCACTGCCGACCCCGAGCCCGTAGGGGCCGTGGCAGGAATCGCACCCAGGAATGCCGGCGGTGCTGTGGTTCCAGTCCCCATCGATGGCAAGCACAGCTCCAGACCCCCCCGGCAGCGGTGTCGGCTCGGGCGTCTGCGACACCGGCAAAGCCGCATAATAGGCGGCGAGCGAGCCGACTTGCGTGATCGTGAGATTTGCAACGACGCCGCTCATGATCGGGTTTGTGCGCGTGCCTTTCTGGAAACCCGTCATCTGCGCTGCGAGATAAGACGCCGGCAGTCCCGCCAGCGCCGGGAAGCCGGCGCTCGCGTTGCCCATGCCGTTGGCGCCGTGGCAGGCGGCGCAGGTCGCGGCCTCCGCCGGCGGCGCGGCGCGCGCGCTGCTGCAAGCGAGCAGGACTCCCACCATTGCCACCGCGACCTTATCGCAAATGCAGTTCACCGCTGGCCTCCCACCCTGTGACCTTCCCGGATCAGGCCTCACGGTCCGGGATCACACTCTGCGTCATTTGATCGCCAGCGGATTGGTCGGTGAGCCGACCGCGCCGGTGATCGGGATCGCCGGCGCGACGAACATGAATTCGTAGGTGCCGTCGGCGGCGCAGTCCTCGGCGAGGTCTTTCAGATAAAAGATTTCGCCCATGGTCATGCCCATGATCGGGATGGTGATCCAGTGCCAGGGCTGGTTGATGCCGCCTTCGGTGTTGTTGGGCCGTACTTCGCAGCCCCAGGTGTCTGAGGCGAGCGCCGCGAGTTCGGTCTTGGCGACGAATTCCAGCGTCTCGAAGGCGAAGCCCGGCGCGTCGCCGCCCGGATAGCCATCCCAGCTGCCGGCTTTGAGACAGCGTTCCATCTGGCCGGTGCGCACGATGATGTAATCGCCACGCTTGAATTCGACCTTCTGCTTCTTCGCCGTCAGGTCGAGATCGTCACAGGTGATGCCGTAGCCGTCATCGAGGCACTCCTTGCCGAGCGCGCGCGCCACGTCGAGAAACACGCCGCGGCCGACCATCTTGGCCTTGGTCTTCTCGATGCCGCATTTCGCCGCGCCGAACGACGACACTTCGCGGCAGTCGTAGCCGTTCCACATGTTGTTCTCGTAGAACACGTGGCCGAGTCCGTCCCACTGCGTGCCGCATTGCAACGGGATCACCACCATGTCGTCGGCGGCACGGATGCCGCGCTTGTCGAGCACGCCCGAATAGGCGTCGGTGCCGGTGCGCAACATGGTGTGCAGCGGATTGATGCGGCCGAGCACCGGATAATTGGTCTTGCCGCCCTGCGGACCGTTATTGTCGAAATTGAGCGCCAGCGAGATCACCTTGCCCTTTTTGACGAGCCGCGCCGCCGCAATGACGTCCTCGGCGCTCGTATAGTTGAGCGTACCGATCTCGTCGTCCGGGCCCCACTTGCCCCAGTTCTTGTATTTCTCCGCGGCTTGGCGAAGATCGTCACGCGTCACTTTCTTTGCAGGCATGATGGTTCCCTTGATGGTCAGTGTTCGGAAATTCCTTCGAAGATTCCTTGGCCGAACACGAGCCGGTGTCCGTCCGGATCGGTCACGACGAAATCGCGCATGCCGTAGTCCCGGTCACCGATCGGTTCGACGATAGCGACGCCGCGCGTGATGAGCTGAGCATATAGCGCGTCGATACCCTCGCAGAAAATGGCGATGTGCGACGGGCCGGCAGGCGGCACATACGAATTCAGATGGATGGCGCAATCGCCGAGACAGAGGCACACATAGCGCGGCGGCTCTTCCCAGCTGAACGTCACGGCGAAGCCGAGCTTGTCGCGGTAATAGGCCAGCGCCGCCGGCATGTCTTTGACATGGAGAACGGTAGCCTGACCGGTGACTGTAAATGCCGGATCGGACATAGCCCCCTCCCTCACGCGCCACGCGGCGATTTACTGTGCGGCCGTTGAACGCAATGATAGCATCGCCGGATTGTCCTGGGAGGGAATTATGGCTGCAATGTCTCGTTTGGTTCGCGTTCTCGCCTTCGGCGCCGCTCTTGTGGCGGCCGGGCCAAGCTGGGCCGCCGATCAGGAAGCCGATACCATGCAGGCATCTTCGTGCCGGCCGGAACGCCGCCGGAGGTTATCGCTCTGTTAAATCGCGAGATGGTCAAGACGCTGGCGCTGCCGGACGTGCAGGCCAAGTGCAAGGAACTGGGCTTCGATGTCGTCGCCAATTCGCCCGCGGAGTTTTCGGCCTACCTCAAGAAGGAAGTGACGCGTTGGCACAAGGTCATCGTCGACGCCAAGATTCCGCAGATTCAGTAATAATCCCTTCGCTGTCATCGTCCGCGAAGGCGGACGATCCGGTAATCGCTGAACAACAATGCGAACTTGGCGATTACTGGATGCCGCGCCTGCGCGGGGCATGACAATGACGGAGAAATTCCAATGCGCATCGTCGATATCCGCGAGACCGCGATCCCGCTCAATTCCACGCTCGCCAATTCGAGCTTCAATTTCTCCGAGATGACAACGTCGGTGGTCGCCGTCCTGACCGACGTCAAACGGGGCGGCAAGCCGGTTTGCGGCTTCGCTTTCAATTCGACCGGCCGTTACGCGTGCGGCGCGCAGATGCGGGGGCGCTTCTTCCCGCGCATCCTTAAAGCCGATCCCAAATCGCTGCTCGACGAAACCGGCGACAATTTCGCTCCGGAAAAGATTCTCGCCGTGATGATGCAGAGCGAAAAATCCGGCGGCCACAGTGAGCGTTCG
>DASZWK010000068.1:0-6371 GCA_035546235.1 Xanthobacteraceae bacterium
CGCCGACCTGCCGATCGTGCGCCGGCAAATGTCCGATCCCGGACGTATCAAGCCGCAATCGCGCGAAGCCGCCGACCATTCGCTGCAGTATCTCATCGCCGTTGCGCTGATCGACGGCACCTTCGGGCTCGGCCAATTCGACGGCGAGCGCTGGAACGACCCGGCAGTCGTCGCACTGATGGAGCGCCTCGATATGACCACGAACGCCGAACTGGCACGCCGCGGCGGTGAATTTTATCCGTGCGCCGTGCAGGCGGAGGATCGCAGCGGCGAGACCCTTCGGGTCGAAGTTTTAAGGCCGCCGGGCGTATCGCCGGACGGGCTGGACGCCGGCGGGATCATAGAAAAATTCACGCGGCTGACCGAAGCGCTCGGGCCCAGCCAGCGCGACCGCATCGTCGATGCAGTCATGGCTCTCGACACCGCGCCACACTGCGATCAACTCGCGCAAGCACTCGCCGAAGATGTAAGTCGCGCCAAGCGGTAGTATCAGCGCCGCGGCTAGCTTTCTGCTATCGTCGAAGAAACGGGAGGATAAGAAAATGCACCGACGCCACGTACTCGTTGCCGTTCTGGCCGGCGCCACGCTTCTGACTACTGCGCCGCCGACAACGGCGGCGGCGCAGGACTGGCCGTCCCATCCGGTGAAAATCATTGTCGGGTTCGCGCCCGGCAGTAGCGCCGATCAGCTCGCACGTCTGGTCGCCGAGGGGCTTACCACCGCCCTCAAACAGCGCTTCTTCGTCGAGTATCGGCAGGGGAATAGCGGCAGCATCGCGGCCAGTTTCACGGCGCGCTCCGCGTCCGATGGTTACACATTGATGATGGCGGGCTCCGGCCCTCACATCACCGTCCCGACACTGCATCCGGATATCGGCTACGACCCGATGAAGGATTTCACCCACATCGCCATGGTCGCGGGCGACAGCTACGTGCTCGCCGCCAATCCCACGCTTGGCGTCCATGACATCGCGGGCCTGATCAAGCTCGCCAAGGCGCGCAGCGCACCGCTGACGTCTTCGTCGCCGGGGCCCGGCTCCCTCGGCCAGATGCTGCTGGAAGAATTCAAGCGCAAAGCCGGCATTGACATCACGCACGTCCCAGCGCCCGATTCCGGTTTGATGGAGGTGCTCGGCAATCACATCAATATGACGCTGACCGTGCCGCTGACCGCGGGCGAACAGATCAAGGCCGGCAAAGTCATAGGCCTCGCGATGTCGTCGCGGACGCGCAACCCGGCCTATCCCAGGATTGCGACCTTTACCGAGCAGGGTTTTCCCGAAATCACCGGCGCCACCTGGTTCTGGCTGACGGCGCCAAAGAATCTGGCGCCCGCAATCGCCGAAAAGCTCAACAATGAGGTTCGCCGCAGCTTGCAACTGCCGAAAGCTAAGGCCTATTTTGTCCAACAGGCATTATTGTCCGAGGACTTGGACCTTGCCGGTACCACGGCCTTTGTCGGCAATGAATTGGCGCATTGGAGCGCGCTCGCCAAACGCGTCGGCATGACGGCACAGTGAAGGAAGCGAACCCGGAGGTTTTCATCATGGATGCCATCTCGGAGAAGAGCCACACGGCTGGGGCGCTGGCCGAGCCGCGTGCGCGCATCGGCCTGATCATTCCTTCGGTCAACCGCATGACCGAGCCGCAATTCAATCACTACGCGCCGGAGGGCCTCGGCATCCATGTGGCGCGCGGCCGGGTCGCCGGTGGGCCGAACCGCACGGTTGCAGAATTAACGGACGAGATTGCACATGCGGCAGGCACCCTCGCCGATGCGCATCCCGACCTTATCGTGTTTCACTGCACGCACACGTCGATGAAGGAAGGCGCCGACGGCGAGGCGCGCATCATCAGCCTCATTCGCAAGACCACGGGCATCGAGGCGCTGTCGACATCGAGCCTGGTGAGTGACGCCTTGCGCGCGCTCGGGCTCAAAAAGCTGGTCGTACTCAGCCCCTATCAGTCGAACGCCGATATCATCGCCTATTTGGGTGCGGCCGGCTTCACCGTCATCAAGGACGTCGCGCTCAAGTGCAATACCGCGGCCGATTTCGAAGCGATCACGCCGCAGCGCTGGCTCGAACTCGCCCGCGAAAACGACACGCCCGAGGCCGACGGCGTCTTTTTGAGCTGCACCAACACGACCCAGATCGAGGCGGTCGAGGCGATCGAGCGCGAACTCGGCAAGCCGGTAGTCAACAGCAATCAGGCCGTGCTCTGGGGTTGCCTCAAGCGGCTTAAGAACCGCTTGGGCGAACCTTTTACGCCGCCGAGCGATCTTGGCAGTCTGATGAACGATCTTGAGGGCTAAGGTCGTGCCGGGCCGCCGCAGGCGGCCGGATTGAAGACTCGCTGTGTAGACGGCGGATTAGCGGCAAGTTTTTCTGCGGGCCGAATCGGACGCGGCGCAAAATTACCGCCGCAGTTCGGGCACACGCCCTTGAGCCTCGTGTCGACGCAATCGCAGCAGAACGTGCATTCGAAGGTGCAGATCATTGCGTCGGTCGCAGCCGGCGGCAGGTCCTTGCCGCAGCACTCGCAGTTGGGCCGCAGTTCGAGCATCGCTAGCTCCTGTCTGTCGCGCCCGCTGAGAGCGCGACTTGTGGTGTTGGCCGAGGCCACAATGCGAGCAACGCACCGGCAAGAAGTGGCAGGCAGGCAAGATTGACCACCGGCCAGCCGAAAGACGCCATCAGCGCGCCGGCAGAGAACGAGGCCGCGAGGTTTGCGCCATAGACGAACAGCGAATTCAAGCCCTGCGCCCTGGTCTTGCGCGCCGCCGGGTAGGTGCTGGTGAGCAAGAGCGTGCCGCCGTTGAACAGAAAATTCCAGCCAATCCCCGATAGCCCAAGCTCAATTATGTAAAACGGCAGCGTTTGTTCGGTCAGTACCGTGAGTACGCAGCCGAGGCCGCTCGCCGCAGCCCCCAGCGTCACCAGTCCGCGCAACCCGATCACGCGCACCAGCGCTGGATTGAACAGCGACGGCAGATACATCAGCGCGAAATGCACCTGCAGCACCGTCGACGAAACCGGCAACGAGTAGCCGCACATTTGCAGCGACAGCGGCGCCGCGTTCATGGTCAGCGTCATGACCGCGAAACCGATGGCGCAGATGGCGGTCGCCTTGAGGAAGCCGCCGTTGAGCGTGAAATCTTTCGGGGCGGGACGCGTCTTGCCTGCGGCGTCATCACGGCCGAGATTCGCCGACAGCAGAATCTGGGACGCCGCCAGACCGGCGCACACCACGCTCAGCGCCACGAACGCACCGACATAAGGCACCGCGGCGACGCCCGCGAAATGACCGCCGAGAAACGGTCCGGCCACGCCGCCAACCACCCCTCCGCCGGTGACGATGCCGACCGCCGATGTCCGCTCTTCGGGGCTATGCGCCGCATCGATCGCGGCGAAGCGGTAGTATTGACCGAATGCGCTGAACAGACCGAGGAGGAACGTGCCGGCGATCAGCAGCGAAAAGCTCGCGGCAATAAGCGCCAACGCGCACACGGCGCCGCCAAACACGCCGATGCCGGCCTTGAACATGAAGCCGCCGCGCCGGCCGAGACGTCCCATCAGCGCCGATGCCGGATAGATCATCACGAGAGTCCCGAGCACCGAGGCGGTCACTGGCACGGTGCTGAGCGCCGGCGACGGCGCGAGATAAGCCCCGGACAGGCTCGATACGGAGGTCAAGAGCGACACCACCGTACTGGTCAGCGCCTGGCCGGCAGCCAGTACGAGAATGTCACGATTGGGCATTGGCATTGGGGCACTGGGATCCAGTTCAGGATCGGCCCTTGTCACCCCGGGCGGCGTGTGGCAGCAATGTCAATATACCCATTATTTTCTGCCAAACCGCGGAGGTCAACGATGCGGCCCCCAAAAGCAAAGCAGCGACTGATCGTCGTCCCGGCGTTCGAACGTGTGCAGCTCCTGGACGTGTCCGGCCCGGTGCAGACCTTTGCCAGCGCCAACGAGATCGTCGCCGAGAGCGACCGCGACCCGCCCTATCGCATCGCTGTGGTATCGCGCGGCGGCGGGCCGGTTTGCACCTCGTCAGGTCTGCCGCTGGTGACGCAACCTGCCGGCCGCGCCATCGGCACGGCGCGGATCGATACACTGATTATTCCGGGCGGCCCCGGCGTGCATGAGGCGCTCAAGGACCAGCGCACCGTCGCCTGGGTGCGGCATCAGTCCGACGGCGCGCGCCGTGTGGCATCGGTCTGCACCGGCGCGTTTCTGCTGGCGGAAACCGGCCTGCTCGATGGACGCCGCGCCACCACGCACTGGAAATCGTGCGGGCGGCTGCAGGGGTGCTACCCGAAGATTCACGTTGAACACGATCCGATCTATGTAACCGATGGGAAAATATGGACTTCCGCCGGCGTCACCGCCGGGATCGATCTGGCGCTGGCGCTGGTCGAAGCCGACCTCGGCCGCAGCATCGCGATGCGGGTTGCCCGCCAGCTTGTCGTCTTTCTCAACCGGCCCGGGGGCCAGTCGCAGTTCTCCGCACCGCTCGAAGCGCAGGCCGCCGCCGCTGATGGCAACGCGCCCAATCATTTCGCGCCGCTGCACGGCTGGATTGCCGAGCACCTGACCGGCGATCTGCGCGTCGAGCGCCTCGCCGAGCAGGCCGGCATGAGTCCCCGCACCTTCGCGCGGGTCTATGTCGGCACCATGGGCATCACGCCGGCGCGCATGGTGGAGAGAATCCGCGTCGAGGCGGTCCGCCGCATCCTCGAAGAGACCGATATTCCGATCAAAAGGATCGCTGCCGAATGCGGCTTCGGCCAGGAGGAACGGCTGCGCCGCGCCTTCGCCCGCCAGGTCGGCACGACGCCGGCGGAATACCGCGCGCGGTTTTGAGGAGCGACGGCTACGGCAAACGCGCCCTTCGAGGACGTGATTGTTAGATTCGGACACTATTCAGCGAACCGTCTGAAAAATCCGGTCCCAGCGGGCGCCGCCCTCGGCCCCCGAAAATAGAATGACCTCAGCGCGCCCAATCAAGCTTTCGGCAGGAACATAGCCGATCTGATTGAGCATCCGGCTGTCGACCGAGTTGTCGCGGTTATCGCCCAGCACGAAATAGTGGCCCGGTGGCACAGTGTATTCCTGCGTGGTCGCGTAGAAGCCGTTGTCGCCGAGGGACTGCGTCGTGTAGCTCACACCGCTTGGCAGCGTTTCTCGGTAACGAGTTGCGCGCGGGCTGCTTCCCTCAATGGCGGCATCGCCGATGCGCTCGCGCGAAACGGCGACGCCGTTGATCTTGAGTACATTGTTCGTCATCTGAATGCGGTCGCCGGGAAGCCCCACCACCCGCTTGATGTAATCGACAGCGGTCTTACCAGACACGCGGAACACCACGACGTCGCCACGTTGCGGCAGCCATCCCGCCGGAATTCGGCGCGACAAGCCAGCCGTCGCCAGCGGCAAGGAATAACGGCCATAGCCATAGGAAATTTTGGACACCACAACGTAATCGCCGGGAACAAGCGTCGGCACCATCGAGCCCGACGGAATGGTGAACGGCTGGAAGACGAAAAGCCTTAAGCCGAGAACAACGGCCCCCGCCACGACGATGGCTGCAAGGAGCAAGCCGTCACGAGAACGACGCGGCTTCGTTACACCAGCCTTGATAACCGCCATTGTGCGCAAACCCTTCGATGTAAATCAATATGCTGCTTGCAAAAGTTCGCGGACTTCAGCCACCGAGACGGGCCGCGGTGATTTGATCGCCTGAGCGGCAATTTCACCGGCGACAAAATCGGTTTTGCCTGCATCGAAGCCGATGTCGCGCAGCCGCTGCGGAATGGGAAATTGCTTCAGCATGGCCGCGACCGCGGCGGTCGGATCGCCGCTGCCGAGTGCCTCGGCAAGCCGCGCCTTGGCCTCCGGCGCGGCGGCAAGATTAAAGCGCGTGACATGCGGCAGGATGACCGCATGCGCCTCAGCGTGCGGCAGGCCGAGACCGCCGAGCACGTGCGCGAACTTGTGTTGCAGTCCATTGCTGACGCTCAGCACCGTGCCGGACAGCCATGCGGCGATAAGACATTCGCCGCGGGCATCGCGGTCGGCGCCGTTAGCCACGACCGCGGGGAGATTTTGGGCGAACCGCCGCATCGCCTCGCTCGCCAACGCCAGCGTTACCGGCGTACGGCCGTCGGCCCAAAAGCTTTCGACGCAGTGGGCAATGGCGTTCATGCCGCTCGCCGCGCTCACTGTGGCCGGCAGACCGAGCGTCAGCTCGGGATCGTAGATGATCGTGCGCGGCATCACTTTAGCGTCGCGACCCGTGACTTTGCGCGCGCCGTCGGTGATGCCGAAGATCGATGTCGTCTCGGAGCCCGAATAGGTTGTCGGGAT
>DASZWK010000069.1:0-23072 GCA_035546235.1 Xanthobacteraceae bacterium
AAGTCGTTTTCCAACTGGCCGACCATCCCTCAGCTCTACGTGAAGGGCGAGTTCGTCGGCGGCTGCGATATTATTCGCGAGATGTTCCAAGCTGGCGAACTGCAATCCTTCTTCAAGGATAAGGGTATCGCCGTAAAGGAAGCCGCGGCGGCCTCCTAACTGTTGCCGCCGAAGCGTATTTGGCGCCGGTTATTGACCAGCGCGTGCGCGGCAAGCCACCTCCTGCGTGGTACGCAGGCATAGTCGTCAGTGCCGATAATGTTGTCGTGGCGACGCCGCGCGCGTCCTGCGCGGACGCCACCGGAGACGTCGCGTCAGCGCGAGTAGTACTCGACCACGAGGTGCGGTTCCATCACCACCGGGTAGGGCACGTCACCGATCGTCGGGATGCGGCTCAGCTTGGCGGTCATCTTGGTGTGATCGACCTCGATATAGTCGGGCACGTCGCGCTCGGCGAGCCCGGTCGCTTCCAGCACCAGCGCCATCTGTTTCGACTTGTCCTTGACCTCAACCAGGTCGTCGACCTTGACCCGGTAGCTCGATACCGTAACGCGGCGGCCGTTGACCTTGACGTGGCCGTGGCTGACGAACTGCCGCGCGGCGAACACAGTCGGCACGAATTTGGCCCGGTAGACGATGGTGTCGAGCCGGCGTTCGAGCAGGCCGATCATGTGGGCGCCGGTGTCGCCCTTGAGGCGCCGCGCCTCGTCATAGATGCCGCGGAAGTGCCGCTCCGACATGTTGGCGTAATAGCCCTTGAGCTTCTGCTTGGCGCGCAGCTGCACGCCATAGTCCGACAGCTTGCCCTTGCGGCGCTGGCCGTGCTGTCCGGGGCCGTATTCGCGCTTGTTGATCGGTGATTTCGGCCGGCCCCAGATGTTCTGGCCCATTCGCCGGTCGATCTTGTACTTCGCCTGATGGCGCTTGGTCATTCGCGTCCTCTTGAAAAACGAGCGTTGAGGATCGCGCCCTCCTCTGTCACGGACCATCTCTTTCGGAGCGGTCGGACCGACAGGTTTTGCGCCGAAGCGCCGGCCAAGCAAAACCACGGGTCGCGAAACACTTTGCGGGCCCACGCGGACCCGCAAAGTGCGCGGTTTCTAGGGCGAAAGCCGCGGCATGTCAAACGGTCAGGGCAATGGCCTTCAGCCCTGCGCGAAGTGTCTCTGCCGCATGCTGCGCAGCACGGTGATCGCCAATAGCGCAGTCACGGCGTCCAGAATCGCCACTACGACGAACACGGCGGTCCAACTCCCGGTGCGCTGGTGCAGATAGGCCGCCGCCGGCCCGCCCAGGATCGAGCCGACGCCCTGCGCGATATAGAGAAAGCCGTAATTGGTGGCGGCGAATTTCGGGCCGAACGTGTCGGTCAGGGTCGAGGGAAACAGCGAGAAGATTTCACCCCAGCCGAAGAACACCAGGCCTGTCAGCACGACGAACAGCGCCGGCTGGTCGATGAAGGCGAACAACACCAGGATCGCCGCGCATTCGAGCGAAAAGGCGAGGCCCATCGTGGCCTCGCGGCCGATATGGTCGGACACCCAGCCGAAGAACGGCCGTGTCAGCCCGTTGGTCAGGCGCGACAGCGTCAGCGACAGCGGCAGCGCCGCCATGCCCAAGACCAGCACCTGGGCGACTTTGTACTCGTTGGCGAACGGCCCGACATTGGAAACGACCATCAGGCCCGAAGTCGACATCATGCTCATCATGATAAACAGCAGCCAGAAGACCGGACTTTGCAGCATCTCGCGCGGCGTGAAGCTGCGCTTGGTCTGCGTCGTCGAGGCGGCTGCCGGCGAATAACCCGCGGGCACCCAGCCCTCCGGCGGAATGCGCAGCCACTGCGCGGCGATGATCCCGATGATGCCCTGGATGACGCCCCAGACCACGAGCGTGTGGGCGTAGCCGGAGCTTTTGATCATGCTGTCGATCGGGAAACTGGTGAAGATGGCGCCGAAGCCATAGCCGGCGGCGGCAAGTCCGGTGGCGAGCCCGCGCCGATCCGGGAACCAGCGCACCATCAGGCCGATGATGCCGACATAGATGATGCCGGTGCCGAAACCGCAGATCACTCCATAGGTGAAATACAGCGCCCAGACATTGCCGACATAGGCCGACAGTACCCAGCCGCCGCCCGACATCAGCGCGCCGACCGAAATCAGAAGCCGCGGCCCGAAGCGGTCGACCAGATAAGCCTGCAGCGGCGAACACCATGTCTGCAGGATGATGAGCAGCGAAAACGCCCATTGCAGTTCGGCAAGCGTGGTGCCGAGTTTCTGATTGAGCGGCCCGGTAAAGAGCGTCCAAACATATTGCGGGCTGGAGATCGCCATCATGGCGATGATGCCGAGAACAAGCTGGCTCCAGCGATTGAGGTACCAAGCCTGTGTTTGCGGTGATGCGACAGCGGTGGTCATTTGCCTGCTCCCCCAAAAGCCATGCCGGCGACAAAAGCGTAACGCCGCGCGGCGGAAAGGAAAAGGCGTGCTGGGTCGATTGTGGGCAGCCGGTCCAGCGAACGTCGGCAGCGCGTTGGCCGAGCTAATTTGCCTCTGTGGCGGCCGCGGTCTCGGCGCCAATCCCAAAACGCGCCAGGACAGCGGCGGGCGGCTGGCCGGAGGTGAAAATTGCGCGCGCGGTGCCGGTCGGCGCCCCCGATTGGGAGGTGCCAAGCAGATTGACGACTCGGCGCGCGATCGCCGGCGCTGGGTCGATGAAGCTGACCGGCCAGGGGGAAACCCGGCGCAATCGGTCGAGCAGGAGAGGGTAGTGGGTGCAGGCAAGCACGATGGTGTCGGTCCGGCTGCCATCGTCGACGAAGGCGGGGGCGATCTCGTCGCACAGCACGGCATCGCTGACCGGTCTGCCCGCAATGTCATCTTCCGCGTAAGCGGCGAGTTTCTTTGATCCGACCAGAGTGACCTGGCAGTCGCCGGCGTAATCATGGATGAGCGCACGGGTGTACTCGCGCGCTACCGTCCCCTCGGTGCCGAGCACGGAGACGTGCCGCGTCACCGACGCGGCGCAGGCCGGCTTGATCGCCGGCACGGTGCCGACAAACGGGACTTGGAATTTCTGCCGGAGTGCCGGCAGCACCAGGGTCGAGGCGGTGTTGCAGGCGATGACGACGAGATCGGGCCGGTGTGCCGCGATCAGTTCGTCAATCAGCATGACAACGCGCGAAATCAGCGCACGCTCCGGGAGCGCGCCATAAGGAAATCCCGCATCATCGGCGACGTAAAGAAAATCCGCATCGGGCCGTGCCGCGGCAATCTCGCGGAACACAGTCAGGCCACCAAGGCCGGAATCAAAAACCACAATGGTCGGAGACGCCGCCATGCGCGACACACATGCACGATGAATGTGGCCAGAGCAAATCGCCGGCGTGGCCCGTCGATGATGGTGCGATGAAACGTCAGCCGGCCAGCGCGCCGACCAGCCGAGGCCCTTCCTTCGGCAAGGCGCCCAGCTCTTCGCGCAGCCTCAGCCTGCGCGCCGGCGGCGAAACTACGCCGCTGACCGCCGTGAAGGTCAGCACCAGGATCGCGGCCAGATTGCCGTCCTGATAATTGGCGAAGGCGACCGCACCCATCAAATAGGCCCAGAACGGAAACGCGATCGTCGAAACGATGGCGTTGACGATCCAGGCATCGCCGTCCCGGCGCACGTACCAGCAGAACAGCGGCGTCAGGATCAGACAACTGACAACGAGTGTGCCGACCGCAACCAGGTTGACCGGAATCCCCGCCATGGTGGCGTGAACGCCGCCCGCTCGGAGTGCCTGCTGGAGGATGGCGTTGACCAGCATGGTGAAGGCGAGCACCTCGCCCGGAATGTATTTCACCATCCGGAGCAGATAATCGTCGCCCGGCTCGGCATTGGGGGTTGCGATACCATCGAGGTCGGAACGAAGCACGCGCTCGAGATCGGAAATCTGCTCGTCCGCGATTTGCGGCTTGCGCACCAGTCTGCCCATGGCTGTCTCCTCGGCGTCGCTCAAGATTTACGCAGGCGCGGTGAGTCGGGCAAACAAACAATGCGGTAGCCTGCCGCGGCGCCTTATGGTTGTGTGGGCCATTGGCCGAATTGCGAGCGCGGTCAAGATCATCCGGAGCCGTACCTGCCACCCCCGAATACCGATCAGGTCTGCGTAGACGGCGTTTGAGCAAACCGCCGCATCCGATTACCGTTGATGAGGATTTCGGCTTTCGCCGGAAGGCGTCGGAGGGGGCGGTGACAAGATCTTTCACTGTGGCCAGATTGGTCTTGACGGTCATGACGCTGGCTGTGCTCGCCATTGCACGGATTGATGCCGCCAGGGCTGATCCGATCGCCGACTTCTACCGTGGCAAGACGGTGCGCATGATCATCGGCTATGGGGTCGGCGGCGGCTATGACCTCTATGCGCGGATAACCGCGGAATTCCTCGGCCGGCACATTCCCGGTAATCCACGGCTGCTGCCGGAAAACTTGACGGGCGCCGGCAGCTTTCTCGCCGCCAAATACCTCAACGAAGTGGCGCCGCATGATGGGACAGCACTTGGCAGCCTGGCGCAGACGCTCGCGCTCGATGCCGCGACCGGCACCGGCAGCGGCCTGGATGTCACGCAGTTTCATTACATCGGCCGCCTCACCAGCAGTATCGATCTCGGTGTGGCGCTGCCCAGTGCCGGCATCACCTCGTTTGACGATGTGCGCAAACGGGAATTTACCGTGGGTTCTTCCGGCGGCGCGTCGACGGCGGTGCTGCTGCCGGCATCGTTAGCTGCGTTTGGCGGCGCCAAGTTCAAGCTGGTGCGCGGCTACAAGGGCGCTGCGGAAATGATGCTGGCGTTGGAGCGCGGCGAAGTGCAGATCGCCGGCGCGGTCGGCATTCCGCTCCTCTTGGCGCGTCATCCGGACTGGATATTGCAGGGCAAGGCGACGTTTGTTTATCAGGCCGCGCTCAAGCGCAGTCCTTACCTGCCGCAGGTGCCGGCCTTGCCGGAACTCGGCCTGACCGACGACGGCCGGGCGGTGCTGCGGGCACTTGCCGGTACAGCAGAGATCGGGCGATCGATCATCACCACGCCCGGTGTCCCCAAGGAGCGGCTCGCCGCGCTGCGCAGGGCGTTTGCCGACATGCTCAAAGACCCGGATTTTATCGCGGCCTGCAAGCAGCGGCATATCATGATCGATCCCGGAACCGGTGAAGACATGGACGCGATCGTGAGCGAGACCGTCAACCTGCCGAAGCCCATCATCGCCAAGCTTGGCGTGTTGCTGCGCGAGTGAATCTGAAGCGATCAAATAAGGAGAAACGCCAGTGCCCGTCATTGTTCTCACCAACGAACAGGTGAGAGAGCTTATGCCGATCGCCGCCTATGTCGACGCCATCGAGACCGCTTATCGCGAATACGGCCTGGGCCGGGCCGTGAACCAGACGCGGATCGACCTCTACGGCGAGTCGCCCGGCGAAAACCAATACTGCGTGTTCAAGTCGATGGTCGGCATGCTGCCGAAGGACCATGTCGTTGCGCTGCGCATCAATTCCGACGTGATTTCCTGGACGAGGCGTGAAGGCAATCTGCGCAAGGAGAAGATACCGGCCGCCGAGGGCGGGCGGTGGGTCGGCCTGGTGTTCATCTTCGATACGCTGACGGGCGAACTGCGCGGCATCATGCCCGACGGTGAGGTGCAGCGCCGCCGCGTCGGCGCCACGACGGCGGTGGCCATCAGGCATCTGGCGCGGCCGGGCGCGCGCACTGTCGGCATCTACGGCAGCGGCTCCCAGGCCGAAGGAGCGGCGATCGCGATTGCGGCCGCGATGCCGGATTGTGAGATGCGGATATGGAGCCCGAACCCCAATAACCGCAATGCGCTGGCACAGCGGCTGCGCGGGCAGGGCCTTGAAATCGAGGCGGTGGAGTCGCGCGAGCAGGCCGCGGTCGGCGCCGACGTCGTGGTCACCGCGACGAATGCGCTCGATCGCGTCGTCGAGCCGGAATGGATCAAACCCGGCGCCGTCGTCGCCTGCGTCAAGGCGCAAGAGCTTGGCCGCGAAATCCTTACGCAGGCGGATCGCATCATCCTGCACACCCACGATCTCGATCCGATCAATTACATGGCGGGCAAGGGCAACGCGCCGTTCCGCGACACCGACTTTGTCGACACGCTGTTCGGCGAAAAGCGCGGCGACGGCGACGTCCGCGATCTCCTGAAATCATTGGCCGCGGATACGCCGGACCTCGCCGATGTGGTCAGCGGCCGGGTGCCGGGGCGCACCAGTGCCGACGAGCGCGTCGTCTTTCTCAATCCGGTCGGGACCGGGCTCCAATTCGCCGCGGTCGCCAAGCACATCCTCGCCGCCGCGGAGAAGCAGAAGGTGGGCCAGCGTCTCCCCACCGACTGGTTTACCGAGGACATGCATCCCTGAACAAAGATTGCACAGCGTCGTCATTGCGAGGAGCCCGCAGGGCGACGAAGCAATCCAGGAGCCGGTATTTGCCGCCCGGGATTGCTTCGCTTTGCTCGCAATGACGAACTCAGGATGATCGCCCAAACACGCGGCGGAAAATCGCGTCGACGTGGGCGAAGTGAAAGTCGAGGTCGAAATTGGCCTTCAGATCCGCTGCCGAAAGGTGCTTGCCGACCTCCTTGTCCGCCGAAAGGAGCGCGAGGAAATCGCCTTCACCGGCCCACGCCTTCATCGCGTTGCGCTGCACAAGGCGATAGGCGTCCTCGCGCGCCACGCCCTTCTGCGTCAGCGCCAAGAGCACGCGTTGTGAGTGAACGAGACCGCCGAGCCGGTCGAGATTCTTGCGCATGTTGTCCGGGTAGATGACGAGCCGATCGATGACGCCAACGAGCCGGCCGAGCGCGAAATCGAGCGTCACGGTCGCGTCGGGGCCGATCATGCGCTCGACCGAGGAATGCGAGATGTCGCGTTCGTGCCAGAGCGCGACGTCTTCCATGGCCGGCGACACATAGGCGCGCACCATGCGCGACAGCCCGACCAGATTTTCCGACAGCACCGGATTGCGCTTGTGCGGCATCGCCGAGGAGCCTTTTTGACCCGGCGAGAAAAATTCCTCGGCTTCGAGCACTTCGGTGCGCTGCAGATGGCGAATTTCGGTCGCCAGCCGTTCGACCGAGGCGGCCACCACGCCGAGCGTGGCGAAATACATGGCGTGGCGGTCGCGGGGGATGACCTGCGTCGAGATCGGTTCGACTGCGAGCCCGAGCTTTTTTGCGACGTAGGCTTCGACGCGCGGATCGACCTGCGCGAATGTGCCGACCGCGCCGGAAATGGCGCAGGTCGCGACCTCCTTGCGAGCCGCTTCCAGTCTTTGCCGCGCGCGAAAAAATTCGGCGTAAGCGACGGCGAGCTTGAGCCCGAACGTGGTCGGCTCGGCGTGGATGCCGTGCGAGCGACCGATGGTCGGGGTGTATTTGTGTTCTTCGGCGCGCTTTTTCAGCGCGGCGAGGAGCTTGTCGACATCGGCGAGCAAAAGATCGGCGGCGCGAACGAGCTGCACGTTGAGGCAGGTGTCGAGCACGTCCGAGGACGTCATGCCCTGATGCACGAAACGCGCTTCGGGGCCAACGATTTCGGCAAGGTGCGTGAGGAAGGCAATAACGTCGTGTTTGGTTTCGCGCTCGATCTCATCGATCCGCGCGATGTCGAATTCGGCGTTCTTGCCCTTGGCCCAGATCTTCTTCGCCGCCGCTTTCGGAATCATGCCGAGTTCGGCCATGGCATCGGCGGCATACGCTTCGATCTCGAACCAGATGCGAAAGCGCGTCTCGGGCGACCAGATCGCCGCCATTTCGGGCCTGCTGTAGCGTGGAATCATCCTTGACCTCGATCGGCCGTGCGCCCGGCTGTATCAGACGCCGCTCCGGCCAGCAATCGAGCAAGTCCGCGCGACACAGGGCGGTTGAAGCTGCGATCCCGGAGTCGACGAGGGGTCCTAATTCACCCGGCTGACGAGAACTGCCGTTCGATTTCATCCATCAGCGGACTGGTGAGGCCAGCCTTTCTCAGCGCGACGAATCCCTCAAGCACGATTGTCTCCCAGGATTTGCCCGCCATCACGTTCTTCTCCCCGCGATACTTGAGATAGAGCGTGCGCGCCTCCTCGACGCGACCGAGGAGCATCAGCGCATGGGCCCGGCTCGCGTAGAGCCATGTCGCCTGGGGCGCGAGGGCGATGGCCTGATCGACGGCGTCCATCGCCATAGGCAAATCATGCGCCAGCACCGCGCTCCAGGCGGCGATCCCAATTCTGCCGATGCAAAATTGCAGGTCGTTTTGCCATTGGGCATTGGTAGGCTCGCTAGCGGCCAGACGCTGCACGATAGTGAGCGCCGCGCGGTAAGACTTGAGCGCTTCGGGCAACGCGCGCTGCGTCAACAGCACATTGCCGACGAGGTTGTACGAGACGGCGACGTCGCGCTGCCAGCCGGCGTTGGCCGGATCAATCTCGGCTAATGCCTCGATCACGGCCAGGCCGTCCCGAAATCTGCGTAACGCCTCCGGCGCGTCGCCTTGTGCCAGCGCCGCGCGGCCGGCCTTGTTGTCGGCAACCGAAAGCGCGCGCCGCCACTCGGCGTTTTGGGGATTGGACTTGGCGAGGGCTTCCATGATGCCGAGACTGTCACGATACGATTTGAGCGCGTCTTTCGGATTTTGCTGCGCGCTGAGAATGTCCCCGACTTTCTCGTAGACCGCTGCGAGAGTGCGTTGCCATTCGGTTTTGCCGGGATCGGACTTGGCGAGGGCTTGCAGGATTTCGAGCCCGTCATGATACGATTTGAGCGCGTCCTGCGGATTTTGCGATGCGGTGAGAACGTCGCCAATTGCCTGATAGGTCGCCGCCAGGTCGGCTTGCCAACCGGCATCGGCGGGATTGAGTTTGGCGAGACGTTGCAGAACAGCCAGGCTGTCGCGATACGATTTCAGGGCGTCCGCCGCTTCGCCCCGCGCCCGCAGCGCATCGGCGATCAGGCTGTCGGTGACGGCAAGGTCGTGCTGCCAGCTTGCGTTGCCCGGATCAATCGTCGTCAAGTGATCGAGGACCACAAGCCCAGCGCGAAAATTTTGCAGCGCCTCGGTGAAGTCCTTTTGCGCGGCCAGCACGCTTCCGACCCTGTTGTGAAAAAACGCAACGTCGGCTTGCCAACTCGCATTGGTGGGATCGGTTTGCGCAAGTCGCGATATGATTGCGAGCCCGTCTCGATAGGCTTTCAGCGCCCCGGGCAGGTCACCTTGCGTCTGCAACGCAGCGGCAATCCGATTGTCGGAAATCGCGATGTCGTGCTGCCGGCTGCTGTTGCTCTGATCGGCCGCCGCAAGGCTCACTCGGATCGCATGTCCGTCGCGATAGGATTGAAGGGCTTCCGCGATTTTGCCCAGCGCCAGCAGCGCGTCGCCGACATTCTGGTAGGCGGTCGAGAGGTCGCGCTGCAATCCCGCATTCGCCGGGTCGGCTTTTGCCAGGCGCGCGGCGATCGCCAAGCTGTCGCGGTAGGTTTGCAGGGCTTCGGCCGTCTTGCCCTGTTCCATCAAAACCGCGCCGATTTTTGAGAAGGAAAAGCGCAGATCGGCTTGCCATGTGGCATTGCCCGGGTCGGCCTTGGCAAGGCGATCGACCACAGCGAGGGCATTGCGATAGAACGTGAGTGCGTCCGCAAAGTGTCCCTGCTTCAACAGGATATCGGCGACCCCGTTGTCGGCGAGCGCGAGCCCGCGCTGTACGCCGGTGTTATCGGGCTGAGCCTTGGCTATGCGCTCCATGATGGCGGCGCTGTCGCGCAACGCCTGCAGGGCGTCGGCCAGATGACCTTGCGCCTCGAACATGTCGGCGATTTCTGACTTGAGGGTAGCTAGGTCACGCTGCCATTCGATGTTGTCTGGATCGGATCGGGCGAGGCTTTCCATGATCGCCACGCACTCGCGATAGGTCTGCAAGGCATCCGGCAGCTTGCCTTGTTCGAAGAGGACGCCGGCAATCTTCTCTTGCGAGATCGAGAGATCGCGCCGCCAGTTCGGATTATTCGGGTCGGCCTTGATCACCCGCTGCATCGTCGCAAGGTCTTGGCGATAAATTTGGATGGCTTCCGCGAGATGGCCTTGCGCCCTCAAGACGTACCCGATCTTCTCCTGCGCGGTCGCGAGACCTCGCAGCAAACGCGCATTGTGCGGATCGGCGTTCGCCAGTCGCTCGGATATGGCGAGGCTTTCGCGGTAAGCCTTCAGGGCGCTTTCAAGATCATTGAGCGCCAGATAAGTGTCGCCGAAGGTGTCCAGCATCTGAGTGCGGCTCGCCAGCATGGTCGGGTTATTGGGGTCGGACGATGATATTTGGTTGAAGGTTGCCTCAGCGGTGCCGAGGATCTTGCGCACTGTCGCGGCTCGCAAGCCTTCGACTTCCCGAAGTCCCTGAGCGATATCGATCACGAGACTGTCGGCGGCTTGCTTGGCGAGCATGAAATTGCGTAGTGCTTCCTGTTGAGCGCGGTACGCCAAAAAACCCGCCGCCGCCGCCGCGATCATCAGCAGGAACAGCGCCGCAGCGGCGCCGACGGCGAGCCGCAGCGCGCGACGCTGCTGGCGTACCTCCTGGGAGAGCAAATCCTCCTTCGGAACGCCGCGCATCGCGGCAGCGAAATCGGCGGCAAGCTCGGTGAACTTGGCGTCGCGCTTGTCCGCGCCCCCGCGGTAAGAGCACAGATCGACCCATTTCGGCTCGCTCGGAAACGCCTTCGCCAGCGCTGGTGGCAGCGGATTGGTGCCGCGCGAGGCAAAATCGCCGGCAGCTTCGTCCCAGGACAGCTCTCCGTCGGTCAGACCGATGAGTAGCGTTTCGGCGGAATTGTGCTCCAGCCAATAGGTGACCTCCTTGTTGACCCATTTGGAGGCGGCGGCTTCCGGCGAGGCGAGCAGCAAGAAATACCGCGACTGTCCGAGCGCTTGCTCGATCGTCGGCCACAGATGCGGGGTGGCGGAGAGGCTGGTGTCGTCGCGGAATAGCCGCAGCGCCCGGCGCACATACCATGGCTTGCCAAGCTTCTGGACTGCCGACTGCAGCGCCGCCGCGATCGGTTTGTCCTTGGTATGGCTGTAGGAAATGAAGCCGTCGTAGAGCGCCATGATGCTGCCCCCGCAGATGCCGTCATTCAAGGCGGCAAGGCCCCTCGCTGGCAAGCCAGCGCTGCAAATATTATTGCCGGCGGCAGATTTGGGTATGACGCTTAACGATGCCCGCAGAGCCTACGCCGCAAACCGCGCGCGGTCATGCGGCCGCAGATAATCGACCGGCGTGCCCTTGGGAATGATGCCGTTCGGATTGGCGCGCGCGATCGAATAATAGTTGATCACGTAGTAGCGCGGCTTCACCGTCTCGGCGACGCCCGGCACCTGATAGAGTTCGCGCATGTAGTTCGACAGGTTCGGGAAATCGGCGATCCGGTTGCGATTGCACTTGAATAGCGAAAAGTAGGCGACGTCGAACCGCACCAGCGTCGGAAACAGCCGCCAGTCCGCTTCGGTGATCTGCCGGCCGACCAGATAACGCTGGCGTCCGAGCCGGGCTTCCAGCTCATCGAGCGCGGCAAACAGCGCGTCGTAGGACGCTTCGTAGGCCGCCTGCGTGCGGGCGAAGCCGCAGCGGTACACGCCGTTGTTGACGTTGGCGTAGACGAGGTCGTTGATGCGGTCGATCTCGCCGCGCAACGCGGCTGGATAATAGTCGGTCGGTTCGGCGCCGACACCGCCGAACTCGCTGTTGAGCATGCGGATGATTTCGGACGACTCGTTGTTGACGATGCGGCGGGTTTTCGTGTCCCACAGCGTCGGGACCGTGACCTTGCCGGTGTAGTGCGGGTCGCTCGCCGTATAAGCCTCGTGCAGATAGCGAAAGCCATTGACGCGGTCGGGCACGCAATCCGGAAACGCCGGGTTGTCCTCATACATCCAGCCCTGCTGTTTCAATCCCGGTATCGCGTAGGCGACGGTGATGGCGCCGGTGAGCTTTTTGATCGCGCGATAGATCAGCGTGCGATGCGCCCACGGGCAGCCATGGGCGACGTAGAGGTGATAGCGGGCGGCTTCGGCCTTGAAGCCGGACGAGCCGTCGGACGTGATCCAATCGCGAAAGCGGCTGTTGGCCCGCTGAAACTCGCCGGCCTTGCCGGTTTCGGCCGGCAATTCCTCGTCGCGCCATTGACCGTCGACCACGATGCCCATCAGGCCGCTTCCCCCCGCGTCAACGCCACGGCGTTGCGGATCGCCGCGATGTTGGCCCGATAGGTTTCTGGCGTGCGATCCTTGAACACCGCCGAGCCGGCGACGAAAGCGTTGGCGCCGGCGCGCGCCGCTGCCGGCGCGGTCTCCGGGGTGATGCCGCCGTCGATTTCGATATCGATCGGTCGCCCGCCCGCCATGGCGCGCAGGTTGCGTACCTTGTCGACGGCGCCGGCGATGAATTTCTGTCCGCCGAAGCCCGGGTTGACCGACATGATGAGGATCAGATCGACGATGTCGATAACGTTGGCGACGGTATCCTCGGGGGTGCCGGGATTCATGGTGACGCCGGCCTTCTTGCCGAGCGCCCGGATCGCCTGCAGCGAGCGATGAATGTGCGGACCGGCCTCGACATGAACCGTAATGTGGTCGGCGCCGGCCTTGGCGAAGGCTTCGAGATACGGATCGCACGGCGCGATCATCAGATGCACGTCGAGCGGTTTCTTGGTATGCGGCCGGATCGCCTTCACCACCTCCGGCCCGATCGAAATATTGGGCACGAAATGGCCGTCCATGACGTCGACGTGGATCCAGTCGGCTCCGGCGGCGTCGACCGCGCGGACCTCCTCGCCGAGCTTGGCGAAATCGGCGGAGAGGATCGACGGTGCGATAATCAGCGGGCGTGGCACGGCGCGCTCCTCAGTGTGCCGTTCGCGTAACATGCCGGTAGCGCAGCGGCAACGCAGGGGGCGGTGAGGGCGGCAAGTTTTGCCCGGTTCGACGCCCGGGCGGCAGCTTTTGATCCGCCTTTCGCCCCGCAGCCACGCAAAACCCGATGGTTTTCCGATGCTTATCGTTCGGCCCCGGTCTTGCATCGCAGCGCCGGGAAGCTTGCGGCCGCCTCCATTTGCCGTTGCGAGGAACGTAGCATGTCGTTGTCCGTCACCGGATCGAATAGCAGCAATCCGTTCGCGCTTTTCCAGTCGATGTGGCCGCAGAGCGCCTCGACGAATGGCGCGCAGGGACAGTCAGACCCGCTCGCCTCATTGTTGGCTTCGCTCGGCCAGCAGAATCCGGCCGCACAAAACTCGGGCGCCAATTCATCGTCGCCGACTTCGCCCAGCGCGAGCACGCCAGGCTCATCAAGCGCAAACACGCAGTTCGGTCCGCAAACCCTGCAGGCCCTGCTGGCGCTGCAAACGGATAACTCCGATCCACAAGCGCTGACGTCGCAGTTTGCCAATGCGGTGAATGACGCGGACCCGACCTCGCAGTCCGACGCGAGCCAGGGCCAGCGCGGGCACCATCATCACCATATGGGCGCCGGCGGGAGCGGGGGACAAAACCTGCTGTCGCTATTGTCGGGGGCAAGCGGTTCCGCAACCTCGAAGACCACGGCCAACCCCAACGGCACGAGTACGACGTCGATCACCTATGCGGACGGCTCGACGGTCAGCATGACGACTGCGGCGAGCGGCACATCGGGATCGGATGCGACGACCTCGTCGGCCGGCGGCGCCAACGTGACCGGCGGCAATATGCTCGAACGCCTGATCCAGATGCAGGCGCAATTGCTCGCGCCCGCAGCGACGCAAAGCGTCACAGCGTAGGACGGATTTCGCAGCCTGGACCTGTTTGACTGGACTCGTCCGCTGCGCCGCGATACCGCGTGGCCGCAGCGGAGGTTATTGCCGTGGCGCGCACCGATGTCATCGTGCTGGGAGCCGGAATCGTCGGCACCTCGATTGCAGTGCATCTCGTCAAGCGCGGGCTCGCGGTGGCGCTGGTCGACCGCGCCGGACCGGGCGAGGGGACCTCTTACGGCAATACCGGCATCATCGAAGGCAACACCATCTTTCCGCAGGTGTTTCCGTCGGACTGGCTGACGCTCATTCGCATCGCACTCAAGCGCGCGCCGGAAGCCAACTATCATCTGACGTTTCTGCCGAAGGTGGCGCCGTGGCTCATCGCGTTTCGCGCCGCGTCGCGCTCCGAGCGTGTAATGGAAACCGCGACCCTGATGCGGCCGCTGTTTGCGCGCGCCGCGGCCGAGCATGAGACGCTGGTCGCCGAAAGCGGCGCCGAGCGCTATCTGCGGCGGAACGGCTGGCTCAAGCTTTATCGCGGCGACAAATCCTTCGCCGCACAGGCGCGCGAGCGCGAGATGGCGGCGCAGCTTGGCATCGCCAATGTGCCGCTTGATGGTGAGGCCGCGCGTGCGCTCGAGCCGTCGCTCGCACCCGTCTTCAAACACGCCGTGCATTGGACCGGCGCCATGAGTGTGAGCAATCCGCTGGCGCTCACCCGCGCTTACGCGGCGCGCTTTGCCGCGCTTGGCGGGATTGCGTTACAAGGCGACGCGCGGTCGCTGCATCGCACCGAGCCGCATTGGCGCGTCGACACCGTGAGCGGCCCGCTCGATGCGAGCGATGTCGTCGTCGCGCTCGGCCCCTGGGCGCCGGATTTGCTAGAGCCGCTCGGCATCACACTGCCCCTCGCCGTCAAGCGCGGCTATCACCGTCATTTTCGGGCGCGGGGCAATGCTGCGCTGAGCCGGCCGATCCTCGATGCCGAAAACGGCTATTGCCTCACGCCGATGGAGCAGGGCATCCGGCTGACCACCGGCGCCGAATTTGCGGCGCGCGACGCAGCGCCGACGCCGGTGCAATTCGACCGGCTGCTGCCGGCTGCACGCGAGCTGTTTCCGCTCGACGAGCCAGTCGAGCCCGCGCCGTGGCTCGGCTCGCGTCCATGTTTTGCCGATTCGCGTCCGGTCATCGGGCGCGCGCCGCGGCAACGCGGCTTATGGCTCGCCTACGGTCATGGTCATTGGGGCCTGACGCTCGGGCCGGCCACCGGCCGACTGGTCGCCGAGCTGATCACGGGTGCGACACCGTTCTGCGATCCGGCGCCATACGGCGCGGAGCGGTTCATGCGGTAAACGTCATTCCGGGTCGCCGCATCTGCGGCGAGCCCGGAATCCATATTCGCTGCAATTGCAGGATGGTCGCTGAGTCTCACGCCCGAACGACGGTGAGTATGGATTCCGGGCTCACGCCTTCGGCGTGCCCCGGAATGACTCAGTTGCCGCTGATGGTCTTCACCACGCTGTTCTGCGGACGCGTGTTGGTGGCATCCATCTTGTCCTGCTGCCGCAGCATGTCGTCATACTTGGCGAGCGTGGTCACCGGCGCTTTCGGCACCATGTGGACGATCTTAAATCCGGCCGCCTTGAGTTGGCGCAGCAGTTCCGGCATTGCCTCGGCCGTCGCGTGCTGGAAATCGTGCATCAGCACGATGCCCTTGCCGCGCTTTTCGAGCTTGGTCATCACCGATTTGATCACCTGCTCGGGCCGACGCATCTTGAAATCAAAGGAATCAAGATCGGTCGAAAAGGTCGAGATGTTGCGCGAGCCGAGATAAGCCAGCAATTCCGGCGGCTGCTGCAGGTCGGGAAAGCGGAAGAAGGGGGCGATGGGGCCGCCGACGGCTTTGTGAACCGCGCTCACGCCCATTTCGATTTCCTGTTTGGCGAGCTCGATGTTGCTGGCATACGGATTTCTCGCCAGGTCCTTGTGCGACCAGGTGTGGCTGCCGATCGTCATACCGGCCTCGGCCACGATCTTGGAAATTTCCGGATGCCAAGTGGCGTGCTCGCCGATCTCGAAGAACGTCGCTTTGACGCACTGATCGGTCAACGCCTTGATCACGGCCGCTGTGTTGCCCGGCCATGGCCCATCGTCGAATGTCAGCACGACTTCGTGCTCGGCGAGGAAATCATATTGCTTGAAGTGTTCGAAGCCGAATGCCGGTCCGCCGGTGGTATCGATCTGCACAGTGCGGGCGAGGCCCATGCCGCCGGGTTTGTCACAGGCGGGCGCAGCAGGCTTGGCGGCGGCGCCCTGCGATCCCGCTTGAGGCGTCGGTGTCGGCGCGGCCGATGGCGCGCCCGGATTGGCGTTCTGCGCTTCGGCAATGCGCGTCGGGGCGGCGGCTGGAACGGGCGCCGGCGGCGTGACGGTCGGCGCGGCGATCGGCGCCTGCAGCGGCGCGGCGACTGAAGCCTGGGCGACTTTCGGAGCGGGCGCCGCCGCAGGCTTGGCGGCGAGCGCCGTTGCGGCGTGGGTGCCGCTCGCAGTCAGCAGCACACCACCGTGCTGGGTCGCGCGCTGCGCTGCGATGACGCCGAATGCCGCAAGACCCAAGGTCGCCAGCGCGGCAACGACAATGACGAGCACTCTCACAGTACCCTCCACAGCACAACGCAACTACTGGCTTAAAGTGAAGGCGTAATCGGTCACTGAGTCAATGCGGACGAGGTAAGTGCCCGTCAGCTACGGAGAAAAATTATCGACTGTGGTTTCGGCAACGTGCGCAGTTATGGTTTTCACGCACTCAACGGCCGAATTGATCCTTCCAACTCCGCATTGCGCCGGGGAACGGGAGCACAGATGCCTCAAAAACGCCGCGCGCGACTGCACGCGCCACCACATTGGCGGCAAGTCCGCCAAGTTTAGTCAAACTGAAAATCGGATCTGTCAGCGGTTTTTCGCCAGTGGAGACGGCGAACATCACGTCACCGTCGAGCGGCGTGTGGATCGGGTAAATGGCGCGTGCCAGTCCCGACTGCGCCATGATCGCCAGCCGTTTGGCCTGGGCCTTGGTCAGCTTGGCGTCGGTCGCCACGACCACCAACGTCGTGCTGGCGCGGGCGCTGCCTTTCGTCCGCACCTCCAGCGCATTCGCCGGCAGCGGATCGGGCCACCCGCGACCGCCGAACTCGCCGTTCTGTTCAAATGGCGCCGCCCAGAACCACGGACCGGAACCGACAAGGACGCTGCCGGCGGCGTTGACCGCGGCCAGCGCGCCAACGATCGGCCCCTCGGAACTTTGCGCCGACGCAGAGCCGAGGCCGCCCTTGCAGCCGACCATCGTGGCGCCGGCGCCCGCCCCGACGCTGCCGAGCGCGAAATCGGCCGCCGCACGGGTTGCCGCGGCGTAACCCAGTTCCCGATAGGGCGGAAAACGTCCCCAGTTCTTGTCGCCGCCGTTATTGAGGTCAAACAGAATGGCCGCCGGCACGATTGGTACGCGCGACGGGCCCACGGCGAAGCCGCGGCCCTGTTCCTTGAGCCACGCCTGGACCCCCGAGGCGGTATCGAGGCCGAATGCCGAGCCGCCGGACAACGTGATGGCGTCGATGCCCTCGACCGTCTGCGCCGGGTCCAGCAGCGCGGTCTCGCGCGTCCCCGGACCGCCGCCGCGCAGATCGATCGAGCCTGTCGCCGGCCGGTCGAAGATCAGCGCGGTCGCGCCGGAACCGAGTCGCATGTCCTCGGCATTGCCGACCCTGACGCCCGGAACGTCGGTGATGAGATTGCGCAATTCGGCCTCGCAAATTGGATGAAGCGGAGACGATTTGCGCGTCCGCGTCAATTGGTTGGGACAATCCTCTTAACATCGGCGTGAGCGGTCGCTTTGCCGCCATCACATCGTCGCGCCTTCTTTGCGCCCGCCTTGCGCGCGCCGCGCGAGGCGGGCATGACTGCGCCATGACTAATGTCAGCATCATTGCCGCGCTCGTCGCCGGCATGCTGAGCTTCCTGTCGCCCTGCGTGCTGCCGCTGGTGCCGCCGTATCTCGTCTATTTGACCGGGACCTCGCTGGAGCGGTTTGCCGATGCGGAGGGCGAACGTCAGGTGCGGCGCGAGACGCTGGCGGCCGCACTCCTGTTCGTGCTCGGCTTCTCGACCGTGTTCGTGGCGCTCGGCGCCAGCGCCAGCGCCATCGGTGCCGTGGTACGGGCCTATTCGACCGAGCTCGCCGTCGTCGCCGGCATCGGCATTATTGCGATGGGGCTGCACTTCCTCGGGCTGACGCCGATCGCCTGGCTGATGCGCGAGAAGCGGCTTCAGGTCTGCAAGCCGGTCGGCCTGTGGGGCGCCTACCTGATGGGGCTTGCCTTCGCGCTCGGCTGGACGCCGTGCATCGGCCCCATTCTCGCGGCCATCCTCGCCATCGCGGCGTCGGAGCAGACGGTCGCCAAGGGCGCCGGCATGCTCGCGGTCTATTCGCTCGGGCTCGGCGTGCCGTTCATCATCGCGGCGTTTGCCATCGAGTCCTTCGCGGCTTTTCTGGCCCGGTTCAAAAAGCACCTGCATCGGGTCGAGCAGGGCATGGGCGCGCTTTTGGTGGTAACGGGTGTTGCGTTTCTTTTCCCCTCGCTGAACTGGATCAACTGGTTCAGCAACTGGCTGCTCGATGCGTTCCCGGTCTTGAGCAGGATCGGATAAAAAGAAGCCCGCCGGCAGGGCGGGCTTCGCAACCTGAGCGGTTTGAACGTTCCGCAGCCTACATCGTGCAGCCCGACGCCGGACATTCGACGTAGGTGATCTTGCCGCTCGCGTCCTTCTTCCAGATGTAGACGACATAGTCGAGCCGCGTGATGTCGCCCTTCTTGTCGTAGGCGATATTGCCGATCACGGTCTTGAAGTTCATGCCGGAATGCATTTTCTCGGCAACCTTTTTCGGATCGAGCGATTTAGCCGCGGTAGCCGCCTGGGCGATGATCTGCACGCCGGCGTAGCTGTAAAGGGTATAGGACTCCGGCTCGAAGCCCTTGGCGCGGAATTTTGCCACCACCGCCTTGGCCTCCGGGCGGTTTCGCGGGTCGGGACCGTAGGTCATCAGCGAACCGACAACGCCGGGGCCGCCGACGGTCGCGAATTCGTCGGAGGTGATGCCGTCGCCGCCCATCAGCGGCGCCTTGACGCCCTGGTCGCGCATCTGCCGTACGATCAGGCCCGCTTCGGTGTAGAGGCCGCCGAAATACACGAGGTCGGCGCCGGATTGTTTGATCTTGGAGATCAGCGCCGAATAATCCTTCTCGCCGGTGTTGATGCCCTCGTTGAGCACCTCTTTCATGCCGCCGGCCTTGATGGTCTTCAGCGTCTCGTCGGCGAGGCCCTTGCCGTAGGTGGTCTTGTCGTTGACGAAGGCGATCTTCTTGCCTTTGTAATGCTTCAGGATGTAGGCGCCGGCGACCCGGCCCTGCTGATCGTCGCGGCCGCAGGTGCGGAAGATGTTCCACAGTCCGCGTTCGGTCACCGTCGGATTGGTCGAAGCCGGCGTGATCTCCAGGATGCCGTTCTCGTGGTAGACCTCCGAGGCCGGGATGGTGACGCCGGAATTGTAGTGGCCGATCACGAACTTGACGCCGTCGCCGACGAAATTGTTGGCGACCGAGACGCCTTGCTTCGGATCGGAAACATCGTCGCCAAAGTCGACGCTGATCTTTTTGCCGAGGATGCCGCCGGCGGCATTGATGTCATCGGCCGCCTGCTGGGTGCCGTTCTTCATCTGCGCGCCGGTGGCGGCGTTCGGGCCTGTGATCGGGCCGCCGACGCCGAACTTGACTTGGGCGGATGCGGAGCCCGCCAATGCGCATGCGAAGCCCAGCGCGAGGCCGAGTGTGGCGATCCTGTTCATGCTGTTCCCCTTGAGGTTAGACCGGCTGGTTCAACCTTGCTGCGATGTTACGTCAAGGCTCTCTGCGGCGCCAGCCCAGCACCCCGTCCGGCGCGTTGACCCACCGATATTGCGTGACCATTTGCGTGGCACGCGCGGCGCGAAAACCGAAGCCTCCCGCGATCAGGCAGACCGCGCTGTCGACGGCATAGTAATGCAGCGACAACAATGTGCCGCCGAAAAGCGAAAAGTGAACGAAACGCACGGCGGCGCCGAGGATCAGCATGTAGAAGACGACCTGCCACCACGGCCGCCATGTCGTTGCTACGGCGCGGCCGGCAAGCCACGCCGCGCCGCCGCCCAATACGATGGTGACGAGAACAAAAATGCCGAACGCGTTTTCCTCGTAGAAAACGCGCGCAATTGCGGCGGCCAGTCCGGTCATGACGCCTGCTGCCGCCCGCCCTCAAGATAGGCGGATTTGATTTCGGGCCGATCGAGCAGTTCGCGGCCGGTGCCCGACAGCGTGATCAGGCCGTTCACCATCACGTAGCCGCGGTGTGCGAGTTTGAGCGCATGATAGGCATTCTGTTCGACCAGAAACACGGTCAGGCCATCCTCGGTGTTGAGTTTTTTGATGGCGTCGAAGATTTGCCGAACGATGAGCGGCGCCAGCCCGAGCGACGGTTCGTCGAGCAGCAGAAGTCGCGGCCGGCTCATCAGCGCGCGCGCGATCGCCAGCATTTGCTGCTCGCCGCCCGACAAAGTGCCGCCGCGCTGAGCGAGCCGCTGCCGCAGGCGCGGGAACAGCGTCAGGACGCGTTCGAGGTCTTCGGGGAAGTCATGCTCGGCCGCGACGGTCGCGCCCATCTGCAGGTTTTCCAATACCGTCATGCGCGGGAAAATTCGTCGGCCTTCCGGCGCCTGGGCAAGCTTGAGCCGGGCAATATCGCAGGTCGGCAGCCGGGTAATGTCGTGGCCATCGAACGTGATCGCCCCTTCGCGCGCCCGCGGATTGCCGCACACCGTCATCATCAGGGTCGATTTGCCGGCGCCGTTGGCGCCGATCAGCGCCACGATCTCGCCGGCATTGACGTCGAGGTCGACGCCCTTGAGCGCCTGCACGCGGCCATAGAAGGCGGTTACGCCGCGAACGGAAAGGAGCGGAGCGCTCATAGGCCGACGCTTTCCTCGACTTTTGCGACATCTTCGTCGGGGACGCCCAGATAGGCCGCGATCACTTTCGCATCGTTGCGCACCGCTTCCGGTGCGCCGTCGGCGATCTTGACGCCGTAATCGAGCACGACGATGTGGTCGGAAATGTTCATCACCACGCTCATGTCGTGCTCGATCAACAGGATCGAGACGGCGTGGTCGTCGCGGATACGCAAAAGTAGCTCGTTGAGTTCGGCGCTCTCGCGCGGATTGAGCCCGGCAGCCGGCTCGTCGAGGCACAGCAGCACGGGATCGGTGCACATGGCGCGCGCGACTTCGAGCCGGCGCTGCGCGCCGTAGGGCAATTCGCCGGCCGGATCGTCGGCGCGCTCGGTCAACGCGAAGCGGTCAAGCCAGAACCGGGCCTTGTCGAGGGCTGCGCGTTCGGCGGCCGCATAGGACGGAAAGCCGAGCACGCCGAGCAGCGTATAGCCCGACGCCAGCATCAGCCGGTTGTGCTGCGCGACCAGCAAGTTCTCCAGCACCGTCATGCCGGCAAACAGCCGGATATTCTGGAAGGTGCGGGCGACCCGCGCCCGTTGTGCGACCTGGTAGTCGGGCATGCGTTCGAGCAGAAACAGCGCGCCGTCGCTCCGCACCATGCCGCGCTTGCCGCTCGCGGTGAGGTCGTCAAGTACGCTCCACACCGCGGGATCGCCGCGATGCAGCGCCAGACGTCCCTCCGTCGGCCGGTAAAAGCCGGTGATGCAGTTGAATACGGTGGTCTTGCCGGCGCCGTTTGGCCCAATCAGTGCCGCGATCGCGCCGCGCCCGACCTCGAAGGACAGATTGTCGACAGCGACAAGTCCGCCGAAGCGCATCGTCAGGTGCTCGACGCGAAGCACGGGGGAGGCGTCCTGCGCCATCAGCCGTGGCCCTCCTTGACCAGGTCGACGGAAATCTGCTTGCGCTCTTTGAGGAATACCGAGGGCTCGCGCGTCGCGATCAGGCCGCGCGGCCGCCAGATCATGATCAGCACCATGGCTAGGCCGAACAGCAGCATGCGGTACTGCGTCGGATCGAAGGTCGGCCCGAAAATCTGTTTGAGGAACGTGAGCTGGCGGAGAATCTCGGTGCCGCCGATCATCACGATGGCGGCGATGGCGACGCCGATCTGGCTGCCCATGCCCCCGAGGACGACGATCGACAACACGGTCGCCGACTCGATGAAGGTGAACGATTCCGGCGAGATGAACGCTTCGCGCGCGGCAAAGAAAGAACCGGCAAAGCCGGCGAACATCGCCCCCATGGCGAAGGCGGTCAGCTTGGTATTGGTGGTGTTGATGCCGAGCGAGCGGCAGGCGATCTGGTCTTCGCGTAGCGCCTCCCAGGCGCGGCCGACCGGCAGACGGCGCAATCGCATGGTCACGAAGCAGGTGAGCAGGCCGAGCGCGAGAATGATGTAATAGAGAAACAGCACGCGATAGAGCGGGGAAAACTCCAGGCCGAACACGGCGGCAAAACCGTTGTCGTCGGCATTGAACGGAATGCCGAAGAAACTCGGCCGCGGGATGCCGGTGATCCCCGCATAACCGTTGGTCAGCGCCGTCCAGTTGATGATGACCATGCGGATGATTTCGCCGAACGCGAGCGTGACGATCGCCAGATAATCGCCGCGCAGCCGCAGGACGGGGAAGCCCAGCAGAACGCCCCAGAACGAGGACAGAATGCCGGCGAGCGGCAGCAGCAGCCAGAACGACAATCCGAAATTCTTGGCAAGGAGCGCGTACGAGTAGGCGCCGACCGCGTAGAACGCGACATAGCCGAGGTCGAGCAATCCGGCGAGCCCGACCACGATGTTCAGTCCCCAGCCGAGCATCATGTAGATCAGGATCTGGATGCCGAAATTGTCGATCCATTTCAGCCCGCCGCCCCAGCCGACGATGAGGATGACAAGTACCGGATAAGCGATGACAAAGCCGATGGCGAAGGGCGCGAACCATTTCTTGAAGTAATATCGCCACGCGGGGATCGGCTGTGCAGGTCGCTCCCTGCGGCGCGCGAGCCATGGATCGACGGCGACCGCATAGAGGAAGCGCCCCGCGACGGTGATGACGACTGCCGCGGCCAACAGCGGCCAGCGCGTTGTCAGCGTCAGTTCATCGCGGATGTTGGTGACGGTTTCGAAGCCGATGAGCGGCAGCAGCAGCCCGAAGGTGACGAG
>DASZWK010000070.1:0-26992 GCA_035546235.1 Xanthobacteraceae bacterium
GCCCTCCCCGTCATTCTGCGCGCGCAAGACCAGCAGCGCGTATTCAATCGCCGCAATGACAGTGATGGTCCAAATGACCAGCGACACGCCGCCGAGAACGTCGGCCGGCGCACGGGACGCTTCGCCGCGGCCGAAAAACAACTCATCCATGGCGTAAAGCGGCGACGTTCCGATACTGCCGCAGACGACGCCGAGCGCGCCGATTGTCAAAGTCGCGAGGCTTCCACCCGCGGCTGCATGCCCCGCGGGCAGCACCCGGCGCATCGGATGCAGCGTTGCTGCGCCCCCATGATGCTCGCTGGGTTCATTCATAAAGCGGTCATCGCGATCGAGCTCGCTCAGACAGCTTAATAGCCGAATGGCTGGAGAGTGGCCTTGATAAAACGCAATTATTTCGCGGCGTCGCGTCGCGGCGTTGGCGCCGACCAGCGTTCGGCCGCGGCATCGTCAGCCGACTTGGCTTCGACCCATGTGCTTGCGCCGGCCGCTTCCACCTGCTTCCAGAACGGCGCTCGGGTTTTTAGATAATCCATCAAGAATTCGGCGGCCGCGAACGCCGCCTGGCGGTGGCTCGATGCGGTCGCTACCAGCACGATGTCCTCGCCGGGCAAAATTCGGCCGTGGCGATGGATCACGAGCGCCGCCATGATTGGCCAGCGCGTGTGCGCCTCGTCGACGTGGCGGGCGATCTCCGTCTCGGCCATACCGGGATAATGGTCGAGCGTCAGTGCCGCGATCGGCATGCCATTTTCATCGGCGCGGCAGATCCCGGTGAATGTCACGACGGCGCCGATATCCTTGCGCCCGGCAGTCAGCTTTTTCACTTCGCCGGCGACATCGATCGGCTCGCGCTGCAGACGGATGATCGCGGTCATCGCACGCCGAGCCTCAGCCGCCGGTCATCGGCGGGAAGAATGCGATCTCCCCGGCACCGGCGATGCGCGCATCGGCGCGAACGTGATTGCGGTCGATGGCGGCGCGGATCACCTTCGGATTTTCGAACGCGTAGGCGTATTGCTCGCCCCGGCCGGCGAGCCACGTCACCAGTTCGCCGACGGTCGCAATCCCGGCCGGCGGATCGATCACTTCTTCCGCCTTGCCGACGCGTTCACGCACCCACGCGAAATACAGAACCTTCAAGGTCACGCGCTGTCCTCGGTCAGATGTCGCAGGCCGGCCTGCAAATAATCCCAGCCGGTATAGAGCGTGAACAGCGCCGACAGCCACAACAGCGCGATGCCGATCTTGGTCACGCCCGGCACGACAGCGTCGCCGGCCTCGCCGGCGATGAGAAAGCCAACGGCGATAAGCTGCAGCGTGGTCTTCCACTTGGCAAGCCGCGTCACCGGCACGGATACGCGCAGTTCGGCGAGATATTCGCGCAGACCCGACACCAGAATTTCGCGACACAGGATGACGACGGCGGCAAACAACGCCCAGCCGTGAATGGTGCTTTCGGCCGCCAGCATGAGCAGACATGACGCGACCAGAAGCTTGTCGGCGATCGGGTCGAGCATGCGGCCGAGCGAGGATTGCTGGCTCCAGGCGCGGGCAAAGTAGCCGTCGAGAAAATCCGAGATCGCGGCGACGATGAAGACGGCGAGCGCCACCCAGCGCAGCCACAGGCCGCCGTGCAGAATGTTCTGGTAGAACATGCAGCCGACCACGATCGGTACCGCCACGATCCGGCCATAAGTCAGCACGTTCGGCAGCGCGAGCGGGTGCGCGCCCAATCGGCCCGGCGTCGTGGTGGTGGAATTCATGGCCATAACATAGCGTCGCGGTTTGCCGACTGACAGTGGCTTACGGCGCCCCTCTCCTCTGCTCAGGCTTCCTGGTGGAGCGGATTTGACATTCGCACCATGGAGGGCCGAAACGCGTTGCGAATGTTAGAATCGGACCACTAGGCCGCCTCGCCGTGAAAAAAAGCGTAAATGCGCCTCGCCGTCTCCGCACTGATACCATCGACCTGCATCAGATCCGTGACCGCGGCCCGTTCGATCGCTTTCAGCGTACCGAAATGGTGCAGCAGCGCACGCTTGCGGCTCGGACCGATGCCGGCGATTTCCTGCAGGCCGGCTTCGCGCAAATCACGCTTCCGTCGCGCCCGGTGCGATCCAATGGCGAAGCGGTGCGCCTCGTCGCGCAGCCGTTCGACAAAGTACAGAACCGGATCGCGCGGCGGCAGCTTGAACGAGTCGCGGCCCGGAAGAAAGAAGGTTTCGCGGCCGGCGTCGCGATCCGGTCCCTTGGCGATGGCCGCGAGTGGAACCTCCACCCCGAGCCCGGCCAGCGTTTCGCGGGCGGCCGAAAGCTGGCCCTGCCCGCCGTCGATCAGCACCAGATCCGGCCACGGGGACTCCTCATGTTCATCCGGCTCGCCGCCCTCCACCCGATCCAGCTGCGCCGGGCCCGGCCGCGCCTCGAGGGGCGAGACAACGAGGGGCGCTTCCTGCTCCCCGTTCCCCTCGCGCGGCGCTTCCGCCAACAGCCGCTTGAAACGGCGCTCCAGCACTTCGCGCATCATGGCGAAGTCGTCGCCGGGGACGAGTTCCGCGGACCGGATATTGAATTTGCGGTACTGGCTTTTACGGAACCCCTCCGGCCCGGCAACGATCATGGCGCCGACCGCGTTCGAACCCTGGATGTGACTATTGTCGTAGACTTCGATCCGTCGCGGCGGGCGCGGCAGCGCGAAGGTCTCGGCAAGCTGGCGCAGCAGATTTTGCTGCGAGGACGTTTCGGCGAGCTTGCGCCCGAGCGCCTCGCGCGCGTTGGCGAGCGCGTGATCGACCAGATCCTTCTTCTCGCCACGCTGCGGCAGCGACACCTCGATCTTGCGCCCGCTTTTGGTCGACAGCGCCGCGGCCAGCAGTTCCGCGTCCTCGATCGGGTGCGAGACCAGGATAAGACGGGGCGGCGGCCGATCATCGTAGAACTGCGCGAGGAACGCCGACAGAACCTCGCCCGGCCCGTGCGAGCGATCCGCCTTCGGAAAATACGCGCGGTTGCCCCAGTTCTGCCCGGTGCGGAAGAAGAACACTTCGACGCAAGAGTAGCCGCCCTGCTGATGCACCGCAAAGACGTCGGCCTCCTCGACGCCGCGTGGATTGACGCCCTGGTGCGATTGGATGGCGGACAGCGCCGCCAAACGGTCGCGGTAGATGGCGGCACGTTCGAAATCGAGTGCGCCAGACGCCTTTTCCATTTCGCCGGCAAGCTCGTCCTTCACCGTCTTGCTGCGGCCCGACAAGAATGCGTTGGCCTCACGCACCAGCGCCGAATAATCCTTGAACTCGATCTCGCGCGTACACGGCGCCGAGCAGCGCTTGATCTGGTAGAGCAGACATGGCCGCGTGCGCGATTCGAAGAATGGATCGCTGCACGAGCGCAGCAGGAACGCCCGCTGCAACGCGTTGACGGTGCGGTTGACTGCCCAGACCGAAGCGAACGGCCCGTAATATTGCCCCGGCCGGGTGCGCGCGCCGCGATGCTTGAGGATTTGCGGCGCCCAGTGATCGGTAGTGATCAGGATATAGGGAAACGACTTGTCATCGCGCAGCACGACGTTAAAGCGCGGCCGCAGCCGCTTGATCAGGTTAGCTTCCAGCAGCAGTGCTTCGGTTTCGGTTCGGGTAACGACAAATTCGAGCGTGCGGGTGGCGGCGATCATGCGCTCGATGCGCGTGTCATGGCCGGTCGGGCGTCCATAGGCGGTGACGCGTTTCTTGATGTTTTTGGCTTTGCCGACATAGAGCACGTCGCCCCGGGCGTCGATCATGCGATAGACGCCGGGCCGCGGCGGGGCGAGCTTGACGTAATGCAGAATGGCGGCCCGCCCCTCGGCCAGCGATCCCGTGCCGTCGCCGGCATCGCCCTGCGGCGCCTCGGCCGCCTCCGGCTCGGGCAGCGACTGCTCGTCGTCCTCCTCGGCAGCCTCGACGGGCTGGAGGGGTTCGGCTTCCGGTTCGACGGGGTTTTTTGGAGCACTCATGCTGGTGGCTGGCGACGTCTCTGTCGCAAAACTATGCTCTGTGGCAACAAGCGGCCAGGGTTCGTCGGACCTCGCCAAGGGCCGCCTGGCGATCGCGGCTTTGGCTCAAAGCAGATAAGCGAGAAATCGAGATTTCGTTAACTTTAACAACTTGGAATTACTTTGTCGCGCACTAGTATCTAATCGTTCCGCCCATGAAAAATCTTCAGAAAGCGTCCAAAGGACATCCCGCTGGACTGTCGTTTGGATGGCTCGACTTGCCTTACCGCCAAAACTCTTGCGCATGGGCGCCATTTATTGCTTTTGCTCGCTCCCAACGCCCCCGACGCGCGATTCCTGGACCACAATTGACCGCCTGAAGGCTTGCATCCTGGAAAGTTCCAAGTTCCGCCGTGTAATCGCGAACAATATTTAGTAATTAGTTTACCAATCTTCGGTCGATATTAAGACATAATTAGCTACAAGTTGGTCGGACCACAGTCTAATTCCGCCACAATCCCGCCAAGAATTAGAAAAGCCGTGTGTCTTTTCAGCACTAGACGCAAGGGCGACCGCGAATACTATGCCGCCACCTTGGGTTTATGGAGGTCTACCAATGAAAAGAGTTCTTCTAGCGTGCGTCGGCGTCCTGGCGCTGGGTGGAGCGGCCTCGGCAGCCGACCTGCCTGTGGCGCCCGCGCCCTACTATAAGTCGCCGGTCTATGCGCCGGCTTACAACTGGAGCGGCTTCTATCTTGGTATCAACGGCGGCGGCGGCTGGGGCCGTTCCACCTGGACCACGACAGGTCCGTTCGATACGTCCGGCGGCCTCGTTGGCGGTACAATCGGCTACAACTATCAGATGAACCAGGTCGTGCTCGGCGTCGAAGGCGACCTCGATTGGGCCAATATCAACGGCAGCACGAGCACCGGCTGCACGTCGGCGACCGGCACGGGTTGCCAGACCAGCAACAACTGGCTGGGCACGGTCCGGGGACGTTTGGGTTATGCGGCTGACCGCTTCATGCCCTACATCACCGGTGGCGCCGCGTTCGGCGACATCAAGGCCTCGGGACCAGGGCTCACCGGGACCGACACCACCAACGCCGGTTGGACGCTCGGCGGCGGCATCGAATTCGCCATCGCCGGTCATTGGACCGCCAAGGCCGAATATCTCTATGTCGATCTCGGCAGCGTGTCGTGCGGCGCAGCCTGCGGCGCTGCCGTGCAGAACGTCAACTGGCACGCCAATCTCGGCCGCGTCGGTCTGAACTACCGGTTCTAATTGTTCCTGTAATCCTCCCAAACTTAGAGCCCCGGGGCGCGAGCCTCGGGGCTTTTTATTTGTCGGGTTCGAAAACGTAACATGCGGCACGCAAAGCCGCGGCCGCACCGTCACTCAGGCTTGGTCGCCGCAAATGCCGGGACCCGCGCAGCAAAATTATCGAGCCACGCAACCAGCCGCGGATGCTCGCTGCGCCAGCTGCCGTTGAAACGGAAATCGCGGTAGCCGAGCGCGCAGGCCAGCGTAATCTGCCCAACATGGGGGATCGGATCGATCGGCGGCGGCGCTGCTTCAAGCACAGCGAGCGCGCGGGACACCTTGCCAGCCTGCAGCTCCAGCCATTTCGGCTCGTGCATGTCCGGCTTGCGATAGCGGCCTTCGTAAACCGTCAGAATCGACGCATCGAGAATGCCGTCGCACAGCGCCTGCAGGCGCAGCGCGGCGAGGCGTTCCTTGCCGGCGCGCGGCACGATTTTGCCGCCGCCCGCGCGCTCGTCGAGATAGTCGAGAATGACGCGGGAATCGTAGATCGCTCCACCATCTTCAGCGATCAGCACCGGGATCTTGCCGAGCGGATTCATCCTGCGGACTGTGTCATTCGGATCGGTGGTATCGGCGCGCTCGGAGGTAATCTCTTTGTCGAGGCCGAGCAGCGCGGCGCCAATCCGTACTTTGCGCACGAACGGAGAAGACGGCGAGAAACGCAAGATCATCATCGCTGCACCATGTGGACGTACTGTTGCGGGAAGGAAGTTGAAGACACTCATTCCGCGCGACGCGGACTAAGTTGGGTAATTGAGCAGGAGTTCCACAATGCGCGAGCGGAACGAGGTTCGCAATACGCCGCTGCGCCCGTCATGCAGCGGACGCGTTTGCAATCCAAAAAGCGGCGTCAGCCAGTAATGACGAGGTTGACGGCCTTGGGTCCCTTGCCCTTCTTGTCGGGCTCGACGTCGAAACTGATATGCTGCCCTTCGGCCAGCGATTTCAGTCCGGCGCGTTCGACGGCCGTGATGTGTACAAACACGTCGCGGCCGCCATCGTCCGGCTTGATGAAGCCATAGCCGCGTTCGCCGTTGAAAAACTTGACTATCCCCTGCATCGCCATCGAGCGACTCCTTGCCCCGGTTGCTTCGCCACCCTCCCCCACGGCGGTGTGGCTCGGCTGGACATTCACACGGACAAAGAGTCATCGGCCCGAGACGGCCGTCAGTCACTCCGCCGGCCCCCCACAGGAGGCGGAACGTCATAGCCAGCAACAGTCCCCGGAACTTAAATTAGACTATTTTTAATCTGTGGAAAAGTGGGGAACTTCAGGGGCTGAGCCAGTCAATGCTCTGTCCGGCTGGGTCCGCCCCCCGGGCCAGGATAAGGCTCAGCGTTGGGAGCAAGATGCGCAAATCCTGCTCCAGCGTGAATGGCGGATTGACCACGATCAGCCCGGAGCCGGAGAGGCCCGCATCTTCGCGCAGAGGGCCGACAATAAGCTCGCTGCGCAAGATTTTGGCGATACCGAGCCGCCCGAGCCGGCGCGAAAGCGCGCCCGATCCCTCGCGGGTCTTGATCGGGTACCACAGCACGAAGGTCCCCGTGCTCCACTTGCGGTGCGCCACCGCCAATGCCTCGGCCAAACGGGTAAAATCGGCCCGGTCCTCGAACGGCGGGTCGACCAGAACGAGCCCGCGGCGCTCCTTGGGCGGCACGTATGCTTCGATTGCCGTCCAGCCGTCGATCGCCAGCGCCTTGGCGCGGCGGTCGCCGCGCAGCACGGCCGCCAGCATGGCGTAGGATTTGGGCTCAACCTCGCAGGCGACGAGCCGGTCCTGCGAGCGGAGCAGGTGCTGCACGATCCACGGGGAGCCCGGATAGGTCCGCAAACCGCCGCCCGCGTTGCATGCCGCCACCGCCTCAAGATAGGGCGCCAGCAACTCCCGGCACACTTCCGGCAGCCGCGCGATCTCGCTCCAGACTTGTTCGATACCGCCGTGCCATTCACCGCTGCGGCTCGCCTCGTCCGAAAGCAAGTCGTAGCGCCCGGCGCCGGCATGGCTGTCGATAACGCGAAATGCCGCCGGCTTTTGCCGCAGATGCACGAGAATCCGCGCCAGAACCGCGTGCTTATGCACGTCGGCAAAATTACCGGCATGAAAGGCGTGCTGGTAGTTCACGAACCCGTACTGTGGCTGCGCGCAGTACGCGTCAACCTACCCTGGGCCGCCACGCACCGGCGGCATCACGATGTTGTCGTTGCGACAACTGCGCTTGACCACCTGGGGACAGGCGCGAAATTTTAGATCTTTTGACAAACATACGCGTATCTCGGTGAGGCGTCGTCGGTCGCACGATACCGCGACGTCGCCTTTGGCGAGTCCGGGATTGGCTTTGATAAAGGCATCCTCGACCGCATCGGGTGAAACGCTGAGCGGCTTCTGCAGCCCGACATAATCGGCCGGAATCGCCACGGCAGAGCGTGCCTTGCGTATGGTCGCAAAATAGTCCCGTGCCGAAAGCCCCGAACAGGTGCCGTGCTTGTCCCACTCGTTATAGACAAGGCGCGGCGCCGGCATCAGATCGAGCATGGCATCGACAATTCTGTGATCGAGGCGCGGCGCCGGTACCTGACAATTTTCCGGGAAGCCGCGGTCGTATTGCGGCCATAACCCGTGCACGACAAACGAAAACGGCCGGGCGGCGCATTGCAGCGTCGGCGGGCGTCCGCGACCGCGCTCGGCGGCAGCCGCGCAGAATGATGGCGACCACGACAGCGACAACACATAGAAATCGAACTTCCCGGGCTCGCCGTCGCGGCGGCCCTGAGCCGATGCGAGACTGCTCATCGCGCCCGCAAGCGAAATAGCGATAAGCCCGCGAAGTAGAATTCCAGCCATGGCCCCCTTCAGCATGCCTTCCCCCTCAATGCCTTGACGAATATGGAACCGGTGTTCTTCACGATTCCCGGCGCGTATCTTGCGCAGTGCCACAACAAAATCACACCCCATTGCAAGATGCAGATGAGCAGCGTTGGTACGATTTTACCCGCTAACGCCATCCTGTCATCGTGTTGAGTGAGGATTGGTCGGCATGACCGTGCATCGCTTGTACAAAAACAAGCCGTTCGAGCCCGAAGCCATCGCGGCGATGACGTCCGCCTACGCGGATATCTGCCACGAACTCGGGCTGAGCGAGGGCGACCGGCCCGAAATTCATGCCGTGGCGAAGAAGGTGATCGAGTTTGCCCAACGCGGCGATCGCGATCCGGCCCGGTTGCGGGACCACGTGCTGCAGGCGCTTGCCGGCTGATCGCCCCGGAACGGCCCACAAATGTGTCAAAACGGCTGGCAGGGCCCAGCATCCATTTGATCCGATTGACCCCAGGATTGCCGGATTTAGCGGCTTGATTACCATGTCGCGCTAGCCTGCGACAGGGACTTTTCGTAACGCGCGTCCGTTCGGGTCGCGCTTTGAGGGAAGCCAATGGGGATCGCCACACTCAGACTGATACTGACCGCCGCGGCCTTCGTCCTGCTGACGGTCGCCGCACAGGCACAAAGCCCGGCACAAGGCGCAGGCGGTGTAACGGGCGGCGACTTCGGCGGATCGCATCACCGGCGCGGCAATTCCAAAAAGGTTGAGACCGCGAAGCCGAAGATCGACGAAAAAGGCTACAAAGCCGCCCTCGATCAATTGCCCGACAAGCAGTACGACGCCTGGCACGGCGTGCGCTAACCGCACCATTCGCAGGCGGTATTGCCAATCACGGCTTCGCGGCGCGGCAGGCCGGATTGTAGGCCCAATTGCGATCGAGCCCGACGACGCAGAAGTTCACACCCCAGCCCATGCCGATCATGCCGGTGTCCGTGGCGATCGAGTAGTAGATCGGGTGCCGCGTGCTGTCGTTGATCAGTGCGGTGGCGCGGCAGAAGCGGCGCGGAATCGACTGCGCGGCCCACGGCAGATACGCGGTTTCCCGCATGTCTTCGATGCCAACGATTTTCAAATCGGAATTCCAGAAGCGAGCTTCCTTGGTCCGGAAATTATTCATGATCTCGTGGAGCGCCGCTGGAGAGTCGCAAGGCGGCATGTCCCGGCTGTATTCGGGACCGGACAGCCAAAAATTCTTCTCAAACCAATTTGCCGCCCGCGCCGGCGTGTAGGCGACGATGCCGAGCGCCAGGACCAGCGCAAAGCAAGCAACGCGACTGAACATGACCCTTCCCTCGTCAACACCTCAACCGTGCCGCGCCGCAGCCAAGCGGTCAAGGTCGCAAGCCTTCGCGCCCACAGACTTGCCGATCATCGTGACAATCCTGCCACGCGCCCCGCTTGGCGTCGGTTCCTTACCGCGCGATCCCCGGCAAGGATTTGTGCCAAACGGCGCAGCGGTCATGCGCGCTTCATGATACCAATCCGATCCGGTGGCGTCTGATTCGCGTAACGTCGAATGACGGGGGACAGCGAATGGCCGCGGTACACCAGCTCGTCAGCCCGGAGCCGGCTTTTGGCTTGCAGGCTGCGGGACGCGTCTTGCTGAATGCGTTTCCGCCCTGGGTCCAGGACCTCGCCATGCTGGTCGAGACCGTCGAGGCGGCGCGGCCGGCGGGCGCCGCCGCCGACTGGTTGCCCGGCGCCGTGGTGCGGCTGCCGTTTTCGAAACGAATCTGTAGCGACGGCCGCGTGGTTTGCAGCCAAGCGCTGATGGCGCTTGCTGAAACCGCCATGGTGATCGCCTGCTCGGCCGCCTGCAACGGCTATCGCCCCATGAGCACCATCGATCAGACCACGCATTTCTTGCGGCCGGTGAGCTTCGACGTTGTTGCCGACGCTCGCATTGTGCGGATCGGCGGCCATACCAGCTTCGGCCGCGTCAATATTTTCGGGGCCGCCGACAAACGACCGGTCGGCATGGTGTCGAGCGCCTGCTCGATCTAGTGGTCCGATTCTAACATTCGCATCCCGTTTCGGCGCCCCATCATGCGAATGTTAGAATCAAAGGACCACTAGCAACTATAAGTGCTAGTGGAGCTTTTGGATTTGACATTCGCTACCGAGTTCGCGGCTGGGTGGGTAGCGAATGTCAAATCCGCTCTACTAGCAGCAGCCTGGGGGATTTGTGCTTGTCCACAAAGGTCGGCACACTTTCGTTTCATCGCGCAAGTCTTTAAGCTCGGCTTGATTGTTCGATTGCGGCGGAGGGCGTTGCGATGCGTTGTGCTGTTGTGGTGATGGCGGCTTTGATCGCGCTTGGCGCCGGCGGGACGGCCAATGCCGGTTTCTTCCACCGTTATCCATGGGTCAATGGCAACGACACCGGCGGCATCATTCCCTATTCGCCGTCGATCGAGCACATTTACCGGGACATGGCGGCCGACCATTGCGCCCGCTGGGGACGCCTTTCGCACATCACAAGCGTGAAGCGCCGCTATGGCGAATATGTCAGCTTCGTCTGCATCGACAAACCGTGGGTGATCCACTGACCGGGACGGCATTCGTCCTCAGTCACCCGGCGTTGCCAGAATCTTCCAATCCCCGAGAACCGCCTGCACCAATGCGAGCGCTGCGACCGCCGCAGTATCGGCGCGCAAAATGCGCGGTCCGAGCGCGAGCCGCACGACATTCGGCAGCTGCAGCAAGGCCGCACGTTCGTCGGGTGCGAAGCCGCCTTCGGGACCGATCAGCACCGCGAGCGGTGCGCGTCGTGGCACTTTGGTAAGCGCCACCGTCGGATCGGCCACCTCGGCGTTCTCGTCGCAGAAGATCAGGTATCGCTGCGGCTCGAATCCCCCAAGAACGCGCGCCAGAGCGTCCGGCTCGGCAATGTCGGGCAGCGTGAGGATGCCGCATTGCTCGGCCGCCTCGATGGCGTTCGCCCGCATACGCGCAGTATTGACGCGCGAGATCTGGCCATGACGGGTCAGTACGGGCTGCAGCCGCGATGCCCCCATCTCAACTGCCTTCTGCACCATGTAGTCGAGCCGGGCGGATTTCAGTGGGGCAAACAGATAATGCAGGTCACCGGGCGGGATCTGGGGCCGGGTTTGTGTGCCGATCTGCAGGACCGCCGCCCGCTTTTCCGCCCTGATCGCGGCCTGCCATTCGCCATCGCGGCCGTTGAAAACCAGGACACTGGCGCCCGATTTGAGCCGCATCACTCCGGTCAGGTAATGCGCCTGGGACCGATCAAGCGGCACCGTTGTCGCTTCGTGCAGCGGCGCATCGACGTAAAGACGGGGCGTGCGAAAGTCGTAAGCCGGCATGGGACGTTTCGGCGCACGGGGGTCAGCGTTAATTTCGCCTTAACCCGCTTGCGCGCATTACGCCAGTCGGCGCTCCAACGGCCCGTTTTTTCAGCATTTTGCCCCTGTGTCGCCGAATTCAGAGCGCCTATGATCGCCATGCTGAAGAGCATGGGAACGGGAAAGGACGCGATATGAAGCCGGGTATCGCTAGGCTTGGCCTCGCTGCGGCGCTGGTGCTGGGATTGAGCGCTGCGGAAATCGGAACCGCCGCCGCACAGGCGCCCCCGGGCCAGGCGCCGGGGGCCTCGCCGTGCGACGGCTTCCTGCCTTTGCGCAACGACGCGCAAAAAAAAGGAGCGGCGATTGGAGCGGCCGAAAAGTCGCATCCCGACCGTAAGCAGATGTGCAAGCTGTTGACGGTGTTCTCGGCTGCCGAGGAGAAGGCGCTGAAATTCCTGCAAACCAACATGGTGTGGTGCGGCGTCCCGCAGCAGGCGATCGCGTCCGCCAAGGAAGCCCACGCCAAGACGATTAAGTTTCGCGAGGTCGTGTGCGCACCGGCGCCGGAGCCGCGTCTGCCCACATTGAGCGACGCGATCGGCACGCCGACACTCGACACCGCCAAGAACACCAAGACCAATACTGGCACGTTCAACACGCTCACCGGCAACCCGCTGGACAAATGAGCGGGCCGGCCGGCTCGGTTGCCGACTCGACCGGCAATTGGGTCGACACGCTAGCGCCGCCGTGGCTGCGGCCGTATCTGCGGCTGGCGCGGCTCGATCGCCCGATCGGTTCCTGGCTTTTACTCATTCCGTGCTGGTGGTCGTCCGCCCTTGCGGCGGTTGCCGCTCATGCGCGGGGGCCGAGCCTGGCGCATATCGTGTTGTTCTTCATCGGCGCCTTCGCCATGCGCGGCGCCGGCTGTACCTGGAACGACATTGTCGATCGCAATCTCGACGCCGCGGTCGAACGCACACGCTCGCGGCCGATCCCGTCCGGCCAGGTCAGCGTCGTTCAGGCGGCGCTGTTTCTCGTGGCTCAGGCGCTGATCGGCCTGGCGGTACTGCTGAGCTTCAACGCCTTCACCATTGCGCTCGGCATCGCCTCGCTCGCCATCGTCGCCGTATACCCGTTCATGAAGCGCATCACCTATTGGCCGCAGATTGTGCTCGGACTGGCGTTTTCGTGGGGGGCACTGATGGGCTGGCCGGCAGCGTTCGGCAGCCTCGCGCTGCCGCCGCTCCTGCTCTATGCCGGCTCGATCGCCTGGGTGATCGGCTACGACACGATCTACGCCCATCAGGATCGCGAGGACGATGCGCTGATCGGCATCAAATCGACCGCGCTGTTGTTCCGCGAGCGCACCAAGCCGATGCTATTCGTCTTCTATGCGCTCGCAGTCATTTTGCTCGGCGCCGCCGGGTTTGACGCCGGCGGCGGCATCGTGTTCGCGCTCGGACTTTGCGCTTTCGCCGCCCACCTCGGGTGGCAGATCGTGCGGCTCGATATTGCCGATCCGGGCAATTGCCTCGCCGTGTTCAAATCGGACCGCGATGCCGGCCTGATTCTGTTCGCGGCGCTGCTGCTCGACGCGGCGCTGCGCCATCAGGTTTAGGACCGTAGTCGGACCGTCGCGTTGCACAAAATCGTTGCCGGAATCGAAATATTCACCCAGGCTACACGTCTCACCCGCGCTGGTTCGGACCATTGCGACCGATCGGCGGTAACGTCTGCGCACCGCGGACATCTCACCCTTGCCCAGAGGCAACGTGACAATGGCCAATGCTTGCACCGGCGGCATCGATACCGGTTTTGCCGCGCTCGGATATTTCAAGGTGGCAATTCTCGGAATCGTGCAGGGTATCACCGAGCTGATGCCGATCTCCTCGACGGCGCATATGCGGCTGGTTCCGGCGGTGCTCGGCTGGCAGGATCCGGGATCGGCCTTCTCCGCCGCGATGCAGCTTGCGGCGCTCGCTGCGGTGGTCAGCTATTTCTGGACCGACGTGCGTGACGTTACCGTCAACGCCATCGCCGCCACGGCGCGCGGCGACTTTCGCGATCGGCATTTCCAGTTTGTCGTGTGGCTCGTCGTCGCCACCATCCCGATCGGCATTGCGGGCCTGGCGCTTGCCAAAGTGCTCAACACCTGCAATTCGCCGCTGCGCGCCATCAGCGTGATCGGCTGGGCCTGCATGGCGATGGCCGCACTGCTTGCCATCGCCGAACTTGCGGCGCGGCACCGTCGCACCGTCGAACAGGGGACCATGCTCGATGCGCTCTTGATCGGCATAGCGCAGGTCGGCGCGCTCATTCCCGGCGTCTCGCGTTCCGGTTCGACGTTGACCGCGGCCCTCATGCTCGGCTTCAAGCGCGAAGAGGCGGCGCGGTTATCCTTTCTCCTCGGCCTGCCGGCGATCGCACTCGCGGGCCTCAAGGAGCTGTGGGAGCTGCACAAGGCCCATATCGACGCGCACGCGTGGGCGGTGCTGTTTGTCGGCATCGTCGTCGCGTCGGTGTCGGCGTTCTTCGCCATCTGGGGGCTGTTGCGGATCCTGGAAAATTTTTCCAGTTGGCCGTTCGTCATCTATCGGTTTCTGCTCGGCGCCGTCATCCTCGTCGGCGTCGCAGTCGGATGGGTTGGGTAACACCGAAGTTAGCTACCGCGCGCCCGCATGACAGCCCGCCAAGCGGCGCCCCGTAAGCGGCCTTGTCGGTCGGCCGGAATAGGGGCAGGATAAGGTCAAAGCCGCGTAACGGCGGGACGGCGATTCGATGCGGGGAGCACCGGTCGCTGGTCGCAATAAGCGAACGAATTTATCCGTAGGGAGCCATCCATGAAATCAACACTCTTGCTGAGCGTGACCACGGCGGTCGCGGCGGTGCTTTTTCAGGCACCGGTCGCGCACGCCGCCCAGGCGGTCGCCATCGCCGGTCAAGTGACCTCGAAGGCGGAAGGCGCCATGGGAGGCGTGGTCGTCACCGCACACAAGGACGGATCGATTGTCTCAGTGAGCGTGATCACCGACGCCAAGGGCAATTACGCATTTCCGGAGAACCGGCTGGAGCCCGGCCACTACTCGCTCGCGATCCGCGCTGTCGGTTACGATCTCGCCGCTCCAGCCGCTGCCACCGTGAGCAGCGAGCAGACCGCAAAGGTCGATCTTAAGCTCGATCCGACCAAGAACCTGGCCGACCAGCTCACGGACGCCGAATGGCTGATGAGCATGCCCGGCACCGACGATCAGAAGTCCGCGCTGCTCAACTGCACGAGCTGCCATACGCTCGAGCGCGTCGCGTTGTCGACGCACAACGTCGACGAGTGGATGCAGGTGGTCTCCCGCATGATGGGCTACGGCGCCGTCAGCCAGCCGGTCAAGCCGCAACCGATGCTCGACCGCTCGCGCGCCGGCAAACCCGAACAATATCGCAAGCTCGCCGAATACCTCGCGACAGTGAACCTGAGCGCATCCGACAAATGGTCGTATCAGCTCAAGACGCTGCCGCGGCCGAGCGGCGACTCCACGCACGTCATCGTCACCGAGTACGATCTGCCGCGGGCGACGATCGAGCCGCACGACATCCTCAAGGATAAGGACGGCAACGTCTGGTACACCGACTTCGGCGAGCAGTTCATCTCCAAGTTCGACCCGAAGACGCTCAAGCTCACCGAATATCCGATCAAGCAGTTCAAGCCCACGGCGCCGACCGGTCTGCTCAGCATCGCCTTCGATAAGGAAGGAAAGATCTGGTTCGACACGATGTATCAGGCGTCACTGGGCGTACTCGATCCGAAGACCGGCGACATCAAATATTATCCGGTACCGGCGAAGTGGAATGACGAGCGCGTGCAGCTCAACTTCGTCGGCCTGCGCCATGACGTCGATGGCAAGGTCTGGACCAAGGATGTCGGCACCGGCAACGTCTACCGGCTCGACCTGAAGACCGGCGACTGGCAGCGCTTCCATCCGACCGACTCGCTGCCGGATTCGGCGCATCATCACTACGGCATCTATCAGGTCATGTCGGATGCGCAGAACAATCTGTGGATGGCCGAATTCAGCGAAGGCTACCTCGGCAAGTTCGACGCCAAGACGCTGAAGGTGACGTGGTACACGCCGCCAACGCCGCATGCGCGGCTGCGGCGCATGGAACTCGACAAGGACGGCAACATCGTCGTGACCGAATATCGCGGCAACAAGGTCGCGGTGTTCAACCCGACGACGGAAAAGTTCACCGAATATGCGCTGCCGCCCTACACCTATCCGTATCGCGCCAATTTCGACAAGAACGGCGACATCTGGGCGTCGACGATGAGCACTGACCGCGTGGTCCGGCTCGATCCGAAAACCGGCCAGGCCAACCAGTACCTGATGCCGTCGGACACCAACATGCGCACGGTCTACGTCGACAACACCACCAACCCGGTGAGCTTCTGGGTCGGCAGCAACCACGACCACGCGCTGGTGAAGGTCGAGCCGCTCGACTGACGCGCTCACCCGCCCATCGTCGCGCTTGGGCTCAAGACAATCCCTCCCCTCGCGGGAGGGATTTTTTTATGGCGCGGGCTGTCCGCTCAGCGATGCGGGTTGAAATCCTGGTTGGGAAACTCTGAGACGTCGGGCGCCTTGATCACCACGTAGGGATGATCGGCCGCGCTGTGGCAAGCATTGCAGCCCGCCGTGAGCTGCGCGTAGGCCGCGGCGAATTTCTGCGGATCCTGCGCCTTGATGGCCGCGTCGACGGCATCCATTGGTTGACCGAGTGCCGCCGTGACCAATTCACCGACCGGCAGGCCGCGAAACTTGGGCTGCGCCTTGACGATGCCGGCAAACGATTGGCGGATTTCAACCATCGCATATTGCGCCAACGCCCAATTCTGCGCCTTGCCTGCCAAACCAAGCTTGGCGTGGCGCGGCTGGATCAGCGTGTCCATCATGTCGCCGAGCGTCATGGCGTAGGGCGCCGCGGCGGCCGGCGCAGCGCTCACTGCGGCCATCGGCGCAGACTGCGCGAGCGCCGAACCGGCGGGCGGCACGGCCACCAGCAGCGCCAGACAGCCGCGAAACACGCAACGTTTAATCATGGCAAATCCCGGATTTCGAACGCTGGAGACTGAAGACACGCGCTCACTGTTTCTGCAGGAAGCAGTCGACCTCGATCGGATCCTTCATGTCGCCGGCCGGATGCGGGTGCCGCATGACGTTGGCCTGCTTGTAGCCTTCCTTGGCGCACGAGATCTGGACGTCGTCCGGGTTGACGTCCTTGCCGAAGCCCGGAATTTTGTAGAGGCCAAGAAGATCCGTTGCGGTCACCAGCGCGCCGCCTTTGAGCTCGGCAGTAACCTTGGCATCGTCGATCCCAGGTCCGCCGACCACCCGCACGAAACCGAAGAACGACGGCCCGTCGGCGCCGCCGTTGAGGTCTTCATCGGTCATGTCCACGCCACCGGCGTGCGCAACGATTGGGGCCGCAAGCGCAATCGCCATGATGACGGCGGATCGAAGCCGAGCCATGCCATTGTTCCCCAACAATTACCGCCCCACAGCGTCGGCAACTTTGTGCGTGCAGCGCGGCAGATGCGCGTTCGTTTGCTGAGTGTCGAGGATAGGCGACCGCGGCGCACGAACACAAGAGTACCCGATTGCTTCCGACTCCGCGTAACGGCGCGCGCAGCATTGCAGGAATGCGATAATCGGCTGCATCTCCCGCGCTCGACAAGCCGCTCGGTAGGGCTACATTACCGGCAAAACAAGCGGGGGCGGAAGAAGGGGAGGACGATGACAAGCCCGATATCAACGAGCGCGGTCTTCTGGACGATCTGGCTCTTCGTCCATTTAATTCTGGCGCTCGGCCTTCTCGGAGCGCTCACTCACCAGGCGATGGCCACCGCTTTTCCCGTGCGTCAGTCGGCCGGCGGCATCGTCACGCGCTTCCGCGCCGTTTCGGCTCCCGGCTATGCCACGGCAGTCTGCGTGCTGTACGTGCTCGTCTTCCTGGTCGGATCGTTCATCTACACGTGCTATCGCATCAACATCCGCATTCCGCTCGAGCAGGGTCATTACTTCAAGACGGGTGGCTTCTTCGACTTCAAGGAGCACGTCGCCACGCTCGGGTTGGTGCTGCTGCCGGCCTACTGGTACTTCTGGAAGAATGCACAGAACCCGGAATACGACAACGCACGCAAAGGCGTGACGCTGGTACTGGCCGTCATGGTCTGGTTCCTCTTCATCGTCGGCCACGTCCTCAACAACGCCAGGGGATTCGGGTCATGAGCATCGTAACTACTCATTCGGCAACGGCCCCGACCACGGCTACCGGAGCGGCGTTGGCGGCGTCGAGCAAGTTCAAGGTTTTTGCCACGACGTTTTCCATTGCCGGGCCGGTCGCCTACTGCCTCTGTGTGTATTTTAACTGGCCGGTCTTCACTTATTTCCCGGTGACGGGCCGCTTCTATTGGGGCCTCCAAGGCGTGCAGTCCGGCACAGGGCCGAACATGCTCTGGTACGGCTGGACGGTCACGACCATCCTGATCGCGGGCGCGCTCGGCATCATCGCCATGATGCTGCCGGAGCGCGTGACCAAAAAAATTCCGCTGTTCCTGGTCTGGCTGGTCCCGATCCTGGCGATCCCCTACGTGGTCTATTCGCTGATGTTCTGGTGGCGGCTCGCCATGCGGGGATGAGGCAGCGAGATGACGCTGTCAAAGCTGGACGTGGTGCTGGTCGCGATCGCAGCTACCGGCCTCGTCTGGATCGAGCACAACCACCGCGTCGTCATCGGCCCTTTGGCCGTCGCCGGGGCGCAGGCGCCGGCCCTCGGCTACGCGCGCCCTGACCACTACTGAACGCCTGCCGCTTTCAGATACTGCAAGTCGACAAAGCGCTCGGCTTGCGGCAGCGGCGGTTTGAGCAGCCCCGCCTCCGCCATCATCGCAATCACCTGCTGCAATCCCCTCAGGTCGATCTCGCCGCGCTTCGGCAGCACGTTGCGGCCGGGCTCGTTGAACAAGTCGAGCGTCTGGGCGGCAATCGCCTCGGAACAGCCGATTGTCGCGACGATGTCCGCAACGACCTTGCTGCGGTTGGACACGTTGCGGATGAAGGCGAACGCGTCCGCCATGGCGCGGACGTAACGCAGCACTTCCTCGCGATGCACCTGCGCCCACGGTCGCCGCACCGCCGTAACCGTATAGAGAAAGTCCGGCACCACCTCGTCGGAACGCCCGAGCAGCGAGTAGCCCTGCGCGAGCGCCTGCAAATCCTGCGGCTGGCCGAGCACCGTCGCGTCGCAATCGCTGTGCAGCAGACAGTAGAAGCGCTGCGGCGTCCCCTCCTCCGTCTTCACCGCGAAGCTGCCGCGTTCCAAGCCATGCTTCGCCAAGAGCCGGCGCACGGAAAGCGTGATGGTCCCCTGCTCGTCGGCCAGTCCGATGCGTTTGCCCTTGAGGTCGGCATAAGACTTGATGCTCGGCTTGGCGACCAGGCTGTAGATCGCGCTTTTGAACTCGGCAGCGATCGCGACCGCGTCTGCACCCTTCATGACGGCGCGGATAAGAAACGGCGTAGCGATGTGCGTGACGTCGATCCAGCCCTTGTTGAGTCCGTCGAAAATCATCTTGTCCGAGCCGCCGGGCACCGGAATGATGACCTGCACGGTCAGGCCTTCATGCGCAAACAGGCCCTCGCGCTCGGCTACCGAGATCGGCAGCGAAAAGATGCTGTGGGCCGAGGACCAGTCCTGACCATAGCGCAGCGTCAGCGGCCCTGCTGTGGCGCCATGCGCGAGGCTTGCCGCCGTCAGAACGGCAGCAAGAACCCGCACCGAGAACCACCGCAGCCGTTTGGTCATCGCTCCTATCCGGACCACTAGCGTAGCGCGCTCAGGATGACGGCGAAATGAGGCGCCTCATCCACACAGCCTCGGGGCACCGCGCTTTCATGCCACCAAGAGTTGTGTTTAGATTGCAACCTTATGGCAACCCCCGCGCGAACCCGTGTGCTTGGCGGCACGAGCCGTACCGGCGTTGCGCGCCCGGCGATATGGGCGCCCGACTGGCGTGCGCTGTTTTCCGCGGCGCTGACCGAGGAAATCGACAGGCGGCGGTTCTTTCTGTGGATTCCCGTCGCCGCCATGGGTGGCGTGGCGCTCAATCTCGCCGCCGATCGCGAACCGGTTTTGTGGCTGCCGGCGGCGCTGGTGACAGTGTGTGCGGCGCTGGCCTGGCTTTGCAGGGCGCGGCCGGTTGCGCTCGGCATCTGGGTGGGTCTCGCCGCGGTGTGCGCGGGCTTCCTGTCGATGGGCCTGCGCACCGCTCGCGTCGACACGCCGGTGCTCGATCATGTCCGCACCGTCCGATTGCAGGGCTTCGTTGAAGAAGTCGATATCCGGCGAACCGGCGCCCGCTTCATCGTCAACGTTGCCAATTCCGGCAGACTGCCGGCGCGGCTCTCACCGCACCGCGTGCGCGTGACCACCCGCAAGACGCCCGAATTTGCAGCCGGCGATTACGTGGCGCTCACCGCCCGGCTTTGGCCGCCGCCGCGCGCCGTTGCGCCCGGCGGCTACGATTTCGCGCGCGATGCTTATTTTGCCGGCATCGGCGCGGTTGGCACCACCTTCGGCACGATCAGCGTTCTGCCACCGCCGCGCGACGCACCGTGGCGTCAACGCTTCTTCGCCGCGATCGACCGCGCACGCAACCGGCTCGCGATGCGCGTCGACACCATCATCGGCGGCGACGAGGGCGCCATCGCCGCCGCCATGGTCACCGGCAAACGGGATTTTCTGTCAAACGACGCCAAGGACCTTATTCGGGAGGCCGGCATCTTTCACATCATCACCATTTCCGGTCTGCAAATGACGCTGGTCGCCGGCATCTTTTTCATGGTGGCGCGGCGGCTGCTCGCGCTCTCGGCCACGCTTGCGCTCAACTACCCGATCAAGAAATGGGCGGCCGGCGTCGCCATGGCGGGCTCGCTCATTTACGACATCGGCACCGGCTCGCGCGTCGGCACCGAACGGGCGCTGATCATGACGCTGATCGTGCTCGGCGCTGTCATCCTCGACCGTCGCGCGCTCTCCATGCGCAACCTTGCGCTTGCCGTGCTCGCCATCATTGCGCTCGAGCCCGATGCGATCCTCGGGGTGAGCTTTCAGCTCTCCTTCGCCGCCGTGGCGGCGCTGATCGCCGTCATGGAGACGCGGCTTGCCCAGCGCGATCGTCGCCCCGATCCATTCCTTCCCGAGCGCCGCCGCCCGGAGCGCCGCAGTGCGTTTTTCGTTCATGCCATTGACAAGCCGTTTCATCTCCTGCTGGCGACATTGTTCGCGACGAGCGCCACCGCGTCGTTCATGGCCTATCACTTTCATGATCTCAGCCCCTACGTTCTGATCGGTAATCCACTGACACTGGCGGTCATCGAGTGTTTCGCCGTACCCGGCGCGCTCTTGGGCACGGCGCTTTATCCACTCGGGCTCGACGCGCCGGTCTGGCTCTATGTCGGCTTCGGCATCAAATTCATCATCTGGGTAGCGCGCTTCATCGCCGCCGCACCGGGCTCGACGCTGCATGTGCGTGCCTTCGCGCCGGCCTCACTACCGCTCCTGAGCCTTGCGGTGATCAGCGCCGTAGTGTGGCGAAGCTGGCTGTTTCGCGCGAGCGCTGTCCCGCTCGCAGCCCTCGGCATAGTCGCGGCTCTCAACGGCCCGCGCTACGACATCATCGTTGCCCCTTCCGGCGATCTCGTAGCCGTCCGCGGCGCGGATGGGCGGCTCGCCATCGTCGGCAAGCATTTCAACGCCTTTGCCGCCGGACAATGGCTCGCCGCGGACGGCGACGATCGCGATCCAGCGTCGGCACGCGATCCGCACGCGCAGTGCGACCGCGATGGCTGTATCGCCGCATTACCGGGGGGCCGCCTGCTCAGCGTTGTTACGGCCCCGCCTGCCTATGAAGAAGATTGCCTGCGCGCCACCATACTGGTCAGCGCCTCGCCCGCGCCCGAGCATTGTCCCGCGCAGGTCTTCGACGAACAAACGCTTGCACGGGCCGGGGCCGTCGGCCTCATCTGGGATGGCGCGCGATATTCTGTCGTCACCGACCGATCGATCCTGCAAGATCGCCCGTGGTCGCCCGCGCCGCCGCCGGCTCCGAATGAGCGCATGACCACGCCGGCAGCCGAGCGAACGCCAGGCGCCGATCCGGCCGATCCTTCCGATCCATAAAATGGCGGTCAGTTTCTAGCGATGATCTCGTGCTCGTCGCGATGCACGACTGGCGTCGCCGAGAGCGAACCCGCTCGCCGCCGCAACAGCCGGCTCGGCCGCCGCCGGGCGATGGCGCTGCGCCGACGGCGACGCCATGTGGGCGCCTGCACCCGGAGCGCGCCGACCCGCGCGAACGGTTCGCGCAACGAGCCGTCGGTTTCCGCGATCAGAAGCGGCAATCCGAGCACACGGCCCCAGGACTGCCACTCGGCAACGATGTCGTCGCACTCGTTTGCCGAGAACAGCGGCAACGACAGCGCTGGATCGCCGTGTTCGAGTACAACCGCGATGCTGGTTGGCGCCGTTTCTGCGTCGGCAAAGACCATCCGTATCGCGACGCCCCGGAAGGCCGCGACCGGTAGATTGAGCGCCATGCGCACGCCGCGCACGGAACGGCGCAGCACGACCCGCTCACGATGGAGATCGACGACGCGCAGACGCTCGTCGGCCGCTTCATCGGGGGCGGTAAAGCGCACGGGTAAAGAAAAGGGGTCGAGCTTCCGCGAGAACCCCATCGCGTTTCCGCGATGGGGTAGCTCAGCGCGGCCCGACCCGGCAGCGAACCTGCCGGCTTCCATTTGACGCCTCGAAACTCGTCACTCCCCCCGGACTGTTGCCGCCCGGTTGCCGTGAGAATGCCAGAGCGCCGTCGCAATCGGCTTAACAACGCTGGTTAAGAGGTCGTATTACTTCGTGCGAAAAGACCGCATGATTGACAAGCGGTTGCCAAACGCCTGGAAAATCGCCGAAATGACGCCCGCCGTCCCGCTCCGCCGTTGAACCCAGCGCCGCGGAGGCACATGTTCCTAGTTCTCTCGCCATTCCGGCATCATCGAAGTCCATTTGCATATGTCTTCTTCACTGCTCGACCAATCCGCGCTCTCCGATCTCGCCGAACGTCTTGTCTCCGCCGCCAAACGCGCCGGCGCCGACGCGGCCGACGCCATTGCGGTTCGCGGCGTCTCGCTATCGGTCGAGGTCCGGGAAGGCGCGGTCGAAGAATCGCAGCGCTCCGAAGGCGACGATGTCGGCTTGCGGGTGCTGGTCGGCCGCAGACAGGCCGTCGTTTCAACCAACGACACCCGCGCCGACGGCCTCGACGCCTTGGCTGAACGGGCGGTGGCGATGGCGCGCGCCGCACCCGAGGACCGTTTCGCCGGCCTCGCCGACGCGGCGCTGCTGGCCCACGACTTTCCGGCGCTCGACCTGCTCGACCCGGATATGCCGACGGTCGACGTTTTGGAAAAACGCGCGCGGGAAGCCGAGGCGGCGGGATTGGCGGTGCCCGGCGTGACCAAATCCAGCGGCGCTTCGGCTTCGAGCGGGATCGGCGGCATGGTCCTGGTCACGAGCCACGGCTTTCGCGGCGCGACGATCTCCTCAAGCCACTCGGTGGCAATGTCGGCCATCGCCGGGGAAGGAACCGGGATGGAAACGGACTACGATTACTCGTCGGTGCTGCATGCCGCGGACCTGGAGAGCGCGCAGAAAATCGGGCGAAGCGCCGGTGAGCGGGCCGTCAAGCGCCTCAATCCACGCAAGGTGACGACACGCCGCGTCCCGGTGGTGTTCGACCGGCGCATCGCCGGCACCCTGGTCAGCCATCTCGCCAGCGCCGCCAACGGCAGTGCGATCGCCCGCAAGAGCAGCTTTCTGCGCGAGAAGCGCGGCGCTCAAATATTCTCGCCCGGCATCGATATCATCGACGATCCGCTGCGGCGGCGCGGCTTGCGTTCGCGGCCGTTCGACGCCGAAGGGGTCGCCGGCAGCGTGCTCAAAATTGTTGATGACGGCGTCCTGAAAACCTGGCTGCTCGATAGCGCGACGGCGCGCGAGCTCGATCTGCAAACGACCGGCCATGCGCACCGCGGCGTGTCGTCGACGCCTTCGCCCGGGCCAACCAATCTGCATTTGCGGGCCGGTTCGCAAACGCCCCAGCAGCTGATCGGCGATATTACCGACGGCTTTTTGGTCACCGACCTCATCGGCATGGGCGTCAGTCTGGTGACCGGCGATTATAGCCGCGGCGCCTCGGGTTTTTGGATCGAGAACGGTGAGGTGACCTATCCGGTGAGCGAGGTCACGATCGCCGGACACCTGTCGGAGATTTTCAAGAGTCTGACGCCGGCCGACGATCTCATTTTCCGCTACGGCACCAACGCACCGACCCTGCGCGTGGAGGGGCTGACTGTTGCGGGCCAATGAGGCGATGGACGCCGTAGACCGAGCCAAGCCCTTGGCGGCAGCCGTACGCGAGGCGGGCGCGCTGGCACTGTCGCTGTTCGGCACGTCGCTCAAGCAATGGACCAAGGGGGCCTCGTCCCCGGTCAGCGAAGCCGACATTGCCGTCGACAAATTGCTGCGCGAGCGCCTGACCGCGATCGACCCTGGGATCGCCTGGCTCTCGGAAGAAAGCATAGACGATCCAATCCGCCTCGACGCGCGTCTGGTGTGGATCGTCGATCCGATCGACGGTACCCGCGGCTATATCGCAGGCATGCCTGACTGGGCGGTGTCGGCGGCGCTTGTGGAGGACGGGCGGCCGGTTGTGGCCTGCCTGTTTGCCCCGGTGACAAGCGAATTCTTCATGGCAGTGGCCGGCCAAGGCGCCACCCGCAACGATAACCCGATCCGCGCGACCGCCGGCGGGGCGCTCACGGATATTCGGGTGGCGGGCCCGAAGAATTTTCTCGAGCGCGTCGCCAAGATCGCCCCTGCCTTTACGGTGATACCGCGCGTCCACTCGCTGGCACTGCGGCTCGCTCGCGTCGCCGACGGCTCGATCGACGCTGCTGTCGCAGGGGGTAACAGTCACGACTGGGACCTTGCCGCAGCCGATCTTTTGGTGCACGAAGCGGGCGGCACGCTGACGCCTTTGGGTGGCGGGCCCTTGACGTATAATCGCGCCGTGCCGCGGCACGGAATGCTGGTTGCCGCCGGGCGTGACCGGCACACGGCGCTTATCAATCTGTTGAACGACCCGCGTCTTGCAACGACGTGAATCGCCGTATCGGAACTTCGAAGCCATGGCGAATGCGACTCGGGAACCAAAGCCGCAGCAGTTGCTGCATCTCGTGTTCGGCGGCGAGCTGGCGAGCGTGTCCGGCCACGAATTCAAGGATTTGACCAAGATCGACATTGTCGGCATCTACCCGAACTATGCGACTGCCTACGCCGCCTGGAAGGCCAAGGCGCAGGGCAGCGTCGATAATGCACAGATGCGCTATTTCATCGTGCATCTGCACCGCATGCTCGATCCGTCAAGCGGCACGCTGCAACCTTGAGCCAGGTCCTGACTGAGATCCCGGCGCAAATTCGGGGCCTCGAATTTTGGCAGACGGATCGCCGCGGTCGTGGCAGAGTGTGGACCGAAGCGCGCCATTGGCGGGCTACAGGCGCAGCGGGGTTGGCGCCGATGAGTTGTGTGGGGGAGTGCTGAGTTTGCCCGGTCGTCTACCGATCGTGCTGCGGGTCTATCAATCCGCGACGCGCGGCGCGACGCCTTTGGCGCCGCGGCTCCTCGCGCGCCGGCTTGAGCGCGGCAAGGAGCACGCGACGCGGCTGGGCGAACGGCGTGGCGAGGCGAGCCTTCCGCGGCCGCCAGGCCCGCTGATCTGGATGCACTGCGCCAGCGTCGGTGAAATGCTCGCGGTGGTACCGCTGATCGAGCGCATCCGCGCGCAGGATTTTGCCGTCCTTGTCACGTCCGGCACCGTTACGTCGGCTTCGCTCGCCGAGCAGCGCCTTCCCAAGGGCGCCATGCACCAATTCGTTCCGCTCGACGCGCCGCAATTCGTGGCGCGGTTTCTCAATCATTGGCGCCCGGATCTGGCGCTGTTCGTCGAATCCGACCTTTGGCCCAACCTCATCCTGGCCTGCGCCGAGCGGAAAATCCCGCTTGTTCTGGTGAACGGCCGCGTGTCGGAGCGCTCGTTCGGCCGCTGGCGGCTCATTCCAGGTGCGATTGCGGCGATCCTCAATCGCTTCGACCTCTGTCTTGCCCAATCGAGTGCCAACGCGGAGCGATTTTCGCGGCTGGGCGCACCGCGCATTTCCTCCACCGGCAATCTCAAGCTCGATGTGCCGCCGCCGCCGGTCGACCGGCCAACACTGCACCGCTTCAATGCGCTGATCGGACTGCGCGATGTAGTCGCCGCCGCGTCCACCCATCAGGGTGAGGAAGCCATCATGATCGCGGCGCACCGGCAACTGCGCGCCAAGAATCCAAATCTGTTGACCGTCATTGCGCCGCGCCACCCCGGCCGCGGCCAAAGCATTGCGGAAATCGCCAGCACCGCCGGGCTGTCGGTGGGCTTGCGCTCGCGCGGCGACCTGCCGAAGCGTGACATTGATGTCTACGTCGCCGACACGCTGGGTGAGCTCGGCCTCGTCTACAGCGCCGCCCCCATTGTGTTCATGGGCGGGTCGCTCGTCAGCCACGGCGGACAAAATCCAATCGAGGCGGTCCGGCTCGGCGCCGCCGTGCTGCACGGTCCGCACGTGTGGAATTTTGCGGAGATTTACGCGACGCTCGATGAGGCACACGGCGCCGAAAAGGTGGCGGACGAAGCCGCCCTGACGGCGCGCCTCGGCGACTGGCTCGCCAATCCGAAAGCGCACGCCACGACCGCCAAGGCGGCGGCAGAAACCGTCGAAAAACTCGGCGGCGCGCTGGAGCGCACGCTCGCCGCGCTCGATCCATATCTGATGCAGCTGCGGCTCGAACAGCGGGCATCATAGGCGCGCGTCAGGCTGTTCCAATACATTTGGCGACTTCGAATTTTGATGGGATCATGCGCCGATGCGCGCACCGTCGTTCTGGTGGAAGCCCGGCCGCGGCCTTTTGCTGAGCCCGTTGGGGGGAATTTACGGCACCGCGGCGTGGCTGCGGCTGCAACAACGCGGGCGCAGTGCCGGCGTCCCCGTCATCTGTCTGGGCAACCTGACGGTCGGGGGCGCGGGCAAGACGCCGGCGGCGTTGATGGTGGGGCGGCTCCTGCTCGCCGCGCACCGGCGGCCGTTCTTTCTATCGCGCGGCTACGGCGGACGGCTTCGCGGGCCGGTGATAGTCAACCCGAAAATTCACCGCGCCGCGGATGTCGGGGACGAACCGCTGCTGTTGGCACGGCTTGCTCCAACCGTTGTGGCGCGCGACCGGCTCGCCGGCGCGGAGGCCGCACGCTTCGGCGGGGCCGGCGTCATTGTCATGGACGATGGCTTTCAAAA
>DASZWK010000071.1:0-10562 GCA_035546235.1 Xanthobacteraceae bacterium
TGAATCGCCCGCCAGATCTTCTCCGGCGTGACCGGCATTTCGATATGGCTGACGCCGAATTCGGCGAGTGCGTCGACCACGGCATTGACGACGGCGCCGAGCGCGCCGGTGGTGCCGCCCTCGCCGGCGCCGCGTACGCCGAGCTTGTTGGTGGGCGTGAGGACTTCGCTGATGTCGGTGGTGAATGACGGCAATATATCTGCGCGCGGCATGGCGTAGTCCATGAAGGACGCAGTGAGCAATTGCCCGTCCGCGTCGTAAGCGCACAATTCCCACAGCGCCTGGCCGATGCCCTGCGCGGCGCCGCCGTGCGTTTGCCCGTCGACCACCATCGGATTGATGGCGCGGCCGACGTCGTCGACCGCGGTGTAGCGCACAAGGTCGAGCGCGCCGGTCTGCGGATCGATCTCGACCTCGCAGACATGCGCGCCGTAGGGAAAGCCGAGCTGTCTGATGGTTTCGTCCGCGGTGGCGGCGAGCGGCCCGCGCAAGTCTTCCGGCAAGGCTTTGTGTTTCTCCGCCGCCGCCTTGGCGGCGTCGAAAATGCCGATCGAGCGGTCGGTGCCTTTGACGGTGAAGCGCCCGTTCGCGAACGCGATATCGTCCTCGGCGGTTTCCAGCATGTGGGCGGCGATCTTCTTGCCCTTTTCGACGATGGCGTCGGAGGCGTTGCCCATGACGATGCCGGCGAGTCGCATCGAGCGCGCGGAATGCGAACCACCGCCTTCCTTGACGATATCGGTGTCGAATTCAAAGATGTTCACGTCGTCGAACGGCACGCCGAGCCATTCGGCGACACATTGTGCAAACGTGGTTTCGTGACTCTGGCCGCTCGACAGCGTGCCGACCACGACGTCGACCTTGCCTTGCGGCCGCACGGTGATATCGGCGCGCTCGCGCGGATAGCCGCCGGTCGTTTCCAGGTAGCTGCAAAGCCCGATGCCGCGCAGCTTCTTGCGCTTGCGCGCCTCGGCGCGGCGCTTCTTGAAGCCCTTCCAGTCGCCGAGCTCCATGGCGCGGTCCATCACCACCCGATAGGTGCCGTTGTCGTAGGTAATGCCTTGCGGATTCCGGTAGGGGAACGCGGACGGTGGAATGAGATTGCGCTTGCGCAGCGCGACGCGATCGAAGCCGTGCTCCTGCGCGGCCTTATCGATCAGCCGCTCCATCACATAGATGACTTCGGGCCGGCCGGCGCTGCGATAGGGCGTCGTACACATCGTGCTCGACAGCACGGCGCGCGCCTTGATGTGCGACACCGGGATCCGGTAGCCGGAGGTCGCGAGCCCGACGCCCTTGACCAGCGGCACATAGGACCCCGAATGCGCCCCCACATTGCTGATGTTCGAGCTGCGCAGCGCCAGGAAACGCCCCTCCGCGTCGAGCGCCAATTCGGCTGAGACGGTCAGATCGCGGCCCATGTAATCGGTGACGAAAGCTTCGTGACGCTCCGCGGTCCACTTCACCGGCCGGCCGACGCGTTTGGCGCCCCACACCACCATGGCGAATTCGGGAAAGAAGCTGTTTCTGGTGCCGAAATTGCCGCCGATTTCCTGTGTCACGACGCGCACGGACTCGAACGGCACGCCGAAAATCTGCGACAACTCGCGCTTTTGCCGCACGATGCCGCCCGAGCCGGCATAGAGCGTGTAGCGGTCGGTCTCCTTGTCATAGAGGCCGACGGCGCTGCGTGGCTCCATCGGCACGCCGGTGACGCGATTGACCCAGGTTTCGAGCCGCGTGACATGCGCCGCCGCCAAGAACGCCGCATCGGTCGCGGCGGCATCGCCAACCTCGGCGTCGATCATGACATTCGGCAAATCGTCGTAGAGCCGTGGCGCGTCCTTGGCGAGGCTCGCTATGCCCTGCGTGACGGCCGGCAGCGGTTCATAGTCGACCACGACCTTTTCGGCGGCGTCCTTGGCCTGCGCGATCGTCTCGGCGATGACGAACGCGACCGCCGTGCCGACATGGCGCACGCGATCGGCGGGCAGGACGTGGTGCGGCGCCACCGGCACCGGCGAGCCGTCGCGATTGTGCAGCACGATGTCCGGCGGCGTGCCGGGCGCGGCGAGATGCGGAATGCGCTTCAGTCCATCGGCCAGCGCATCCTGCCCGGTGAGCACCGCAAGCACGCCCGGCATGGCGCGCGCCTCCGCTGTATCGATCGAGCGGATGCGTGCGTGGGCGTGCGGCGAGCGCACCATGGCCGCGTAGGTCTGGCCGGGAAAATTGAAATCGTCGCTGTAAGTGCCGCGCCCAGTGACGAGCCGCAAATCTTCCTTGCGGCGGACCGCGTCTCCGATACCTGCTTGCATGTTGCCAATGACGTTGGGTTGGCCAAAAGGTAGACGGCGATATTCTCACAGCAACGTAGCGGCGGCTAGTGTCCCTGGATTTTTCCTCGTGCGGCGGACTGCGGCTACATTTGACAGTCGTACCGGTTATCGGTACGCTGCGGAATCGTGATCAGGAGCTTTGCCGACAAACGTACGGCTGCGCTGTTTGCGGGCTACTCGGTCAGAGCTCTGCCAAATCAGATTCAGGGCCGGGCGAGAGCTAAACTTCTCGCCATCGATGCGGCAAAGCAGATCGATGATTTGCGCATCCCTCCGGGCAATCGGCTCGAAGTTTTGCATGGCGATCGGCGCGGGCAATACAGCATCCGCATCAACGACCAGTGGCGGATTTGCTTTGAATGGCGCGAGGGTGCGGTTTGGAACGCCGAGATCGTGGATTATCACAGAGGATGACGCGATGAGCATCAAGCGCGATGATTTGGATGCCGGCCGGATCGATTTTGCCGATGTCTCTTCCGGCAAGCGGCTGCCGCTTACGCACCCGGGAGAAATTCTGCGTGACGATTTTCTGCGGCCGATGAAGATCAGCGTCTATGTGCTGGCGCAGTCCATCAAGGTGCCGCGCTCGCGGGTTAATGACATCGTGCTCGGTCGACGGGGCGTCACCGCGGATACCGCATTTCGCCTCGCCCGCTATTTTGGCACGACGCCGGATTTTTGGATCAATCTGCAAGCCCGTTACGATTTGGATTTGGCAGATCGCAAGCTGCGACGCCGCATAGAACGGGAAGTGACGCCGCGGGCTGCTTGAAGTGAGCGGCCATATGTTCGCATTCCTGCGGCCACGGCTTGCCTTCGGCCGCGGACCGCTCGACTGCTACAGCAAGCCGAGCCGCCTCAGCACCGCATCGGTCACGCGCGCGCAGCGCCGGCCGGCGAACGGAAAAGCGTCGAGCAGCACGGGCCCGATCTCGCTCTCAAGCTGGTCCCGCAGCAGGTGCCGCGCGCGATGCAGCCGCGTCTTCACGGTCTCCGGCTCGATGTCGAGAAGCTCGGCGGTTTCCTGCACGCTCATGCCTTCGATCACGCGCGTGACGAAGACGGTGCGGAATATTTCAGGGAGAGCCTCGGTCGCCCGCTCGACCAGTCTGAGGATTTCGCGTTGCGCCATCGTTCGCTCGGGATCTTCAGCCGTCATCGCATTTGGAAATTGGATGATCTGCGCATCGGTCCGCAAAACCTCCATCGTATCGATCGGTGCCGCTGGGCGCCGGCGTCGCAACCGGCCCAGCGCCTCGTTGAGCGCAATGCGGCCGAGCCAGGTCGCGAGACTCGAATCGCCGCGAAATGTGCCGAGATTGGCGAAGGCGCGGACGTAGGACTCCTGTACCGTATCCTCGGCTTCGCTGTCGTCGCGCAACACCGCGCGGGCGATGCGATAGAGGCGGCGGTTATGCCGCTCCATGATGGTTCGAAAGGCAGCGCCATCGCGCGACAGCGCGCGCCGCACCAGGTCGGATTCGTCCGATCTGGCATTTTCCCGCAACGCAACTTCGGTACGCATCGGCTGCCCCTGGTTTACCCATTAGATGCGGCAGCGGCGAACAGGTTCCCGAGGACGGAAGAGGGCCGGCGGCGGCGCCGGCGGCCCTTCCGACCGTTACGCCGTGTAGCTCAGCGTATCGGGGTTCTTGTCCTTGAGGTACTGGTCGAGGCCCCAGCGTTCGACTTGTGAGAATACTTCGTCGAACTCCTGCTTCGGCAGCGGCTTGTTGATGAAGCGCTCGCCGCGGCCGAACTTGCTGAAGTCCCAGGGGTGGAAGGTCTCGAATTCCGCCGGAACGGCGAGCTTCCACAGTGGCAGATATTTGGCGAGGTTCGCCTGCAGCGCCTGTTCGGCGCGATTGAGCGCGCGCATGTAACCATGCACGACCTCGGGCGGCGAATTTTCCGGCACCCACCACACCGTCTTGAAGGTATCTTCGATGATCTTGCGCAGGCCGAGCTGTTCGGCCATGGCGATCTGCGGCGGCAGGAGGCTCGCCGCCTCGACCTCGCCGTCGAGCAGGGCCTTGAGACGTGCGCCGAAACCGCCGGTGTTGACGGTCTTGATCTCGTCAAGCGGCAGATATTTTTCCAGTCGGTAGGGCACATTGAAATGGCTGCCGGCGCGCATGCCGACGGCGACGGGAATATTGCGCAGATCCTGCGGCTTGCGGATCGCCGAGTCCGGCCGCACGAAGATCGCCCACGGCGACTCGCCGTAGCCCTCGGTGACGGCGCGGCCCATGCCGGCGCTGGCGTTGCAGATGGTGCCCCACAGGCATGCGCCCTGCACCACCTCCTGCTTGTCCTCGGTGTAGGGCCGGTCCTGCGGCCGCTGGAAATAATCGAGCTCTTTCCAGCTCGATTGCGTGCCGCGGAACGTCTTCCAGTCGAACTCGACATCGAGCCCCTCGGCGGCAAAGAAACCTTCCTGCATGGCGACGAAATCGTTCAGCCCCATGCCTTTGGGCGCGACCCTGACCGGTATCCGCTGGGTGGCCATGATGAGCTTCTCCCTTTTGTTTGTTGTCGACTGATTTACTGCGCTGTCATCATCCGCGAAAGCGGATGATCCAGTAATCGCGGAAGCCGCCGTCTTGCCTGAGCAGGACCGTGTCGACAGCGATTACTGGATGCTCCGCCGGAGCTTGTCATCGGGCCGGCCACTTCGGGCCGGACCCGTTGGCGGAGCATGACAGTGCAAGGTCGTCGCTGAGCATCAGCTTATCAGCGACAGCGAGGCCTTTTCGTACTGCCCGGCTCCCATGTCGCCTTCGGCGAAAATGTGATGGTCGGCGATCCATTCGCGGGACTCTTCATAGACTTCCTTGGTGTAGGGCTCGAACACCAGCCGTTCCCCCGGGCCCCAGCGCCGCGTGTCCATCATCGCGTGGAAACGATCCGGGAACTCGTTCTTGTAATAATGTGTGTAGAGTTCAGGCCGCAGATCGATGTCGCGTTGCGCCTTGCGCAGCGCGCGGAAGAATTTGCGCAGGTCCTCGGGATCGGGATCGCCGTGGATCATGGTGGCGATCATGAAGGTGGTGTCGATCACTTTGCGGAAACCGAGCTGCTCGGCGAAGTAATAGGGTCCGCTGAACAGGCTCACCGCCGGCGCCTTGCCATCGATCAGCTGTTCCATGCGCGCGAACAGCATGCCGTCGGCGTAGTGCAACTTGATCTGGTCGGGCTTGAGATAAGAATCGAGCCCTTGGATCGTGGCGTAGTGGCTGCCGGACTGATAGCCGACCGAGATCGGCACGCCGGCGAGATCGGCCGGTGTTTTCACTGGCGAGTCAGCGGGAACGAAGATGCCGGCAGGCGATACCGAATAGACATCGGTATACATGCGGCCGAGGCCCTTGGAGGCCGCAACGTTGATGGTCCAGTGACAGGCGCAGCTCACGTTCGACTTGCGGCCGGCCTCGAGCGACTGGTAGGCGCCGACCTTGTCGCCCTTGTCATGGACCTTGCCGCCGGTCGAGCGCACCATTTCGCGAAATTCATACTCGAGCCCTTCGGCGCGGAAATAGCCTTTCTCCTCCGCCACCCATTCGTGCAGGCGGAAATGCGGTTCGATCAGAAACTTTGCCATTCGGGGTTCCTCCAGTTTTGGCGGTGTTTCAGCAGATTGTGTGACCATTCGCCCCTCGCTTCGCGCGCCCGCGAGCAGCGGAGGGATGCGTAGAGCCGCCGTGCTCAGCGACACGCCGGGCGCGGATCATCTTGACGTGATCGTCCATCAAGGCGCGCGCGCCGCTCGGATCGTGCAGTTCGATCAGGTCGGCGAGCTTTGAGTGAATTTCCATGATGTGCCGGGCAAGCTTGGGCGTTGCAGTCACGTTGCGCCGCGGCCATGACACGTGTTCGAGCGACATCAGCTGGACGATCAGCACGCGATTGTGCGAGGCCTCGGCCACCGCCAGATGGAAATCGCGCGACAGCCGGGTGAATTCGTCGAGGTCGGCGATCGCGGCTTCCGCCTCCTGAAGGAGCCGGCGCAGCTTCGCGATGTCCTCGTCGGTGGCGTTCTCGGCAGCAAGCTCCGCGCCGAGCGTCTCGATGGCGCGCTGCGCATCCATGATTTCGGCGGCGGTGACGCCGGTGAGATCAAGCTGTACGGCCAAGGCTTCCGCGAACAGCCGCGGATTGCCGTGAGCGATGCGGGCGCCGCCGCCTTTGCCCATGCGGATTTCAACGATGCCAAGGGCTTCGAGTGTGCGCAGCGCGTCGCGTGCGACGATGCGGCTCGCCTTGAAGCGGGCGGCGAGGTCCTTCTCGGTGCCGAGGAAATCGCCGGGCTTGAGCCGCTTGGCAAACAGCGCGTCCCGCACCTGGGCGACCACCTGGGCCGACAGCGACGACGAGCGGCCCGCAAACATGATGCGGGCGGTGAGATCGCCGCTGCCTTGGCTCGTATGGGCCGGTGCTTGCTGTTTCTCGGAGGTCATTTGAAGATGCTAAAGATACTATCTTTAGGACAAAATAGCCGCGGCGCCCCATGCCGTCAAGCGGACATCGAGGCCTGGGGGAGAAAGCCGGGAACCTCCGCGCCGCTACCGCATCCAATGACGTGCGACCGATGCGGCCATGGTTGCCGCGCGTCAGGTTCAGGGAGGTTCCACAATGAAATTTGCGAAATTGGCGTGCGCTTTCGCCGCCGTGCTGCTCACGGGCTCGATGGCCGCCGCGCAGGACAACAAGCCGACCGATCCACAGATCGCTCACATCGCCTACACCGCCGGGCAGATCGACATCGCTGCCGCCCAGCAGGCGCTGAAGAAAAGCAAGAACAAGGATGTGATCGCATTCGCCAAGGGCATGGAACGGGACCACAAGGCGGTGAACGACAAGGCGCTTGCCTTGGTGAAGAAGCTCAAGGTCAAGCCAGAAGACAATCCGACCAGCCAGGCGCTGGTCAAACAGGCGGACGCGAAACGCGCCGAACTCGCCAAGCTCAGCGGCAAGGATTTCGACAAGGCCTACATCGACAACGAAGTCGCCTACCACAAGACAGTTGACAGCGCGCTTGAGAATACGCTGATTCCGAATGCGACCAACCAGGAACTGAAGGATCTGCTTAAGACCGGGCTGAAAATCTTTCAGGGTCACGAGCAGCACGCCGAGCAGGTCGCGGCGAAATTCAAATAGGGCGACAATGAAGCGGATCGTTTGCGGCAGCGCGCTTGCCGCGCTGCTGATTGCCGCGTGCGCCGGATCGGCGTGCGCGGCAGTGATCGAGATCAAGATCAAGGATCTTGCCTTTGCGCCGCCGCAAGTGATCGCCCATGTGGGTGACACCATTAAATGGGTGAACGGCGATTTCGTCGCCCACACCGCGACTGCGCGCAATGGCGCCTGGGACGTGGTGATACCGGCTAACGCCAGCAAGAGCGTGGTGCTCAAAGCTGCGGGCACGGTGGACTATTTCTGCAAATTCCACCCGCAAATGACCGGGAAGATCACGGTTTCTCCCTGACGGCACGCGGCAGCAGCGCAATCCGATTGCGTGCGGTCATGGTCCGTTTCGACGCTTGATTGTTTGCAGCCGGGTGGATGGCGCTGCTGTCTCCGGGCAAAGCTTCCTAGCCAGCGGTGGATGGCCGGATTAGTCTTGCGCCGCCAATCCGGAAGGAAGCCGCGATGCAATTCGGCCTTTACGCGCCCGTGCCGCACGTCACCGTCGGATCGAAAGCGATCGAGCAATCGGTCGCCGGGGCGCAAAAACCGCTGCCGCCCGGCGCGGTCGATCCGGCCTTCGATCTCGCCAAGGAGATTCTGTGCGCGGCCGACCGCGCGGGCTTCGATATCATCCTGTTCGCCGAGCGGCACCTCGGCGCCGATTTCGAGGCGTGGATTCTCGCCGCCGCCGTGAGCTCGTGGACGGCGCGGATCAAGAGCATGGTCGCGGTGCATCCCGGCCTGTGGCATCCGACCTTGATCGCCAAGATGGCGGCCTCGCTCGACCGGCTCACGCCCGGACGCACCGCCATCAACCTCGTCACCGGCTGGAACGTCGAAGAGCACCACATGTTCGGCGGCGACACGCTGCTCAACAACGACGATCGCTATGTCCGCGCCGAGGAATTCGTCGACGTGCTGCGCGGCATGTGGAGTGAGACGCCGTTTTCCTATGAGGGCACGTTCTACAAGATCGAGGCCTCGCAGCTGCTCTTGAAGCCGGCGACGCCGAAGCTGCCGGAGATTTTTACCGCGAGCCGCAGCCCGCGCGGTCTCGACATGGTGGCCAAGGTCGGCGACTGGTGGTTCCTCGATTTCGACAAGGAAGCCGAGACCACGGCCGACGTGATGGAGAGCCTGCAGCGCTCGATCGATGTGATGAATGAGAAGTCGGCGAGCTACGGTCGCAAAGTGCGCTACGCCTTCAATCCGTTCATTGCCTTCGGCGACACGGTCGAAGACGCCCGCGCAAGGACGACGCGCCTTCTTGTTTCTGACGGTTCGGAAGCCGACATGCGCAAGATCATGCAGCGCACTGCGCCGGCGATGAAGGCTGGCTGCATCGGGCCACCCGAGCATGTGCGCAAGCAGCTTGACGCGTTCCGCGAGATGGGCATCGAGCTGTTCCTGTTCAAACTCGTACCGAATCTCGAGCAGATCGCGCTGGTGACACGTGAAATCATCGAACCGTTCCGGCGCGAGGCCGCACAGCAGACCGCGGCGGCGTAAAGCCGGAAGTGCGACGGAGGATATGGACTTCAAAATGCGAAAACTCGGAATGATCGTGGCCGCGCTGACGGTCATCGCGGCGAGCCTTGTCGCAGCAAGTCTCGGCGCGGCGCGCGCGCAAAATCCTTATCCGACGCAGCCGGTGCGCGTCATCATTCCGTTTCCGGCGGGCTCGACCACCGATGCGCTGACTCGCATTGTCGCCGACGGCCTCGGCCGCAAGTGGGGCAAGGCCGTCGTCGTCGAAAATATTCCGGGCATGAATATCGGGGCTGAGCGGGTCGCCCGCTCGGAGCCGGACGGCTACACGCTTCTTTCCAGTCCGCCGTCGCCGCTGACCATCAACAAGCTGCTCTATCACAATCTGCCCTACGATCCCGACAAGCTGATGCCGATCACGCTGCTCGCGACCGGGCCGAACGTGTTCGACATCCGCAAGGACCTTCCGGTCAACTCGGTGAAGGAATTCATTGCTTACGCGAAAGCCCGTCCCGGCAAACTCACCTTTGCCTCGCAGGGCGTCGGCTCGACGGCGCAATTAAGCTCGGCGCTGCTCGAACAGATGACCGGCATCAAGATGCTGCACGTGCCGTATCGCGGCGCGCTGCCGGCGCTCAACGACGTCATCGCCGGCCACGTCGACATGTTCTTCGACACGGCGACGACGTCGGTGCCGATGTTCCGCAGCGGGCAGATAAAAATGCTGGCGGTCGGCAGCACCAAGCGTATTCAAGGGCTGGAGAACGTGCCGACGATGGAAGAGTCGGGCCTGCCGGGCTTCCGTTCCATCACCTGGTTTGCGCTCGCCGCGCCGCCGGGCACCCCGGCGCCGCTCATTGCCAAGATCAATCACGACACTGTCGAGGTTCTCAAGGATCCGCAGGTCAGCGAAAAGCTGCACAAGCTTCTGCTCGATCCGGGCGCGACGACGCCGGAGGAAACTCGGAAATTCTTCGACGACGAGCTTGCGCTATGGGGCAAGGTCATCACGCAGGCGCATATTAGTGTGCAGTGACTCGCGGCTCTGGATTGCTTCGCTTTGCTCGCAATGACGAGCAATCAGCCGCCCGCCGGGAAATGCTGCCGCCAGTGCTGTGCGATGTCGGCGCCGGTGGCGAACCAGACTTTTTCGACGCTGCGCATGTATTCGAGGAGCTTGATCAGGCCGCGGCAGCGTGCCGGACGGCCGATCAGCCGGTCGTGCAGGCCGATCGACAAGAACTTCGGCGAGCCACGCTGCCCCTCGCGGTAAAGCACATCGAACGCATCGCGCATGTAGGTGAAGAAATGATCGGCGGTGGAGAAGCCTGAATTTTCGTTGAAGCGATTGTCGTTGGTTTCATAAGAATACGGAATGACGAGGTGCGGCCGGCCGGACACGGAGAGCCAATACGGCAGCTCGTCGTTAAGCGAATCGCGATCGTAGAGAAAGCCGCCTTCTTCGACCAGGAGGCGGCGCGTGTTCGGCCCCGGGCGGCCGGTCATCCAGCCGATCGGCCGCTTGCCGGTGAGCTTGCTGAGAATATC
>DASZWK010000072.1:0-1760 GCA_035546235.1 Xanthobacteraceae bacterium
ACCTTGCAGTTCAGCGCATTCGCCTTGGCGACGCCGGCCTGCAACATCTTCAGGCTCGCGTCCTCGGTGAGCCGATGGGTGGCGACGAAATCCGGCATGGGGGAATCCCTCGGTGGCGAGCATGACCGACTTCACACAAAATCGGTAATGCTGTTATACCGCAACTCCGACCCGTTACCCTGAGGTGCGAGCATAGCGAGCCTCGAAGGGCGACGGCCCGAACGCCCGGGCCGCATCCTTCGAGGGCCGCTTCGCGGCCACCTCAGGATGACGGGTTCAACATTGTCCGTTCTTAGGATTGAGGCGCTGATGAGCGTTGTGAAATGGGACCGCGAAGCCGACGTGGTGGTGATCGGAACGGGCGCGACCGGATTTCCGGCCGCCATCGTGGCGCGCGAGGCCGGCGCGTCGGTAATCATGATCGAGGCCGAAAATCACGTCGGCGGCCATGCCATCACCTCGGGCGGCAATCTGCCGCTCGGCGGCGGCACCTCCTACCAGAAGAAACACGGCATCGCGGATTCCCCCGACCTGTTCTTCAACGATCTCACCGACTGGAGCGTGGTCGAGCCGAACGGCTTTCCGCCCTACCGCTATAACGACCGCGAGATCATCCGCGCGTTTGCCGACAACAGCGTGCCGACCTTCGAATTCCTGCTGGCGCACGGCGTGAAAGTCATCGACCGCAAGCCGAACAGTGTCGGCCACGAAATCGGCGCATCGGCGCTGCGCACCATGCAGATCTCGGTCGAGGACTGGCCGATGGTCCATACCGGCGGACCGGCCGCGCCCGATGACGACGAAATCCGCGCCGGCGCCGGCTTGATCCGGCCGCTGGAGATCGCCGCACGCAAAGCGGGCGTCGAGATTCTGCTCGAACACCGCATGACCGCGATCCACCGCGAGACGCCGAAATCCGGCCGTGTCACCGGCATTGCGGTCAGCAACAACGGCGCAACGCGCAACTTTCGCGCCCGCAAGGCCGTGATCGTCGCCACCGGCGGCTCGACCGGCAACGTCAATTTCCGCCGCATGTTCGATCCAAGGCTCACCGAGGAATATTGCGGGCTCGCCGGCATGCCGTGGTCCGACCAGGATGCGAGCGGCGAACTTGCCGCCATGGATATCGGCGCGGCGCTGTGGGGCGGGTTCAACTACACGGGCGAATTCGGCTCCGGCATCACCAAGCCGGGCGCCATCGGCTGCCAGTACGGCTATGTGAATGTCCGCTGGTATCCGAACAGCGACGTGTTCGACAAGGCGCGCGCCGTCGGCCTTGCGGTCAAGGACTGGCAGGACGCGATCCTGGTCAACATGCTGGGCAAACGCTTTTACGACGAGACCGGCGGCCATTTCACCTATTCGAGCTACAAGACGATCGATCCCTACGAGCCGGGCAGCTACCTCAACGCCAAAAACCGCAACTACAATCCAAGCAATTTCATCAACGCAGCCTTGGCCGGCATCGGCGACGGTCATAACGGCGGCGGCCCGATCTGGGCGATCTTCGATGCCGACGCCTGCGCGCGCGAAAAATGGCAGCCGAAGCCGCCGCATGTCGACACCGCCGCCGGATTCTTTTTCAGCGCGGACACGCTTGAGGAACTGGCGAAGAAGATCGTGATGAAATATCAGCGCGTGCCGATGCCGCCGCAAAATCTTCACGCCACGGTCGAGCGCTACAATTCCTTCGTCGACGCCGGCAAGGACGCCGATTTCGGCAAGCCCACACCACGCTACAAGATCGCCAAGCCGCCGTT
>DASZWK010000073.1:0-24109 GCA_035546235.1 Xanthobacteraceae bacterium
CCTGACCAAGGCCTGCGGTTCGGCAGCCTGCGCGGCCGCGGTGGCGGCGGCCCGGCTGCGGCGTACCGAGCGCACGGTGACGGTGACGCTACCGGGCGGCGACCTCGTGATCGAATGGCGCGCGAGCGACGATCATGTGCTGATGACCGGGCCGGTCGAGTACGAGCACAAGGGCCGCTTCGATGCAGCCTTGCTGGCCGGCGCGGGAGCCGCGTCATGAGTGTCGAGGTCGTCACCTTCGGCTGCCGGCTCAACACTGCGGAATCCGAAGTGATTCGCCGGCACACCGAACAGGCGGGCCTCACTGACACGGTGGTGGTGAACACCTGCGCGGTGACCGCGGAGGCCGTACGCCAGGCGCGTCAGACGATCCGCGCGCTGCGCCGCGAGCGGCCGCAGGCCAACATCGTCGTCACCGGCTGTGCTGCGCAAACCGAACCGCAAGCTTTTGCCGCCATGGCGGAGGCCGATCGTGTGCTCGGCAATGGGGAAAAACTCACCGCTGAGACGTGGGTCGATATCGGCGCCGCGGGCGTTCAAACAAACGCGCCGAAAGCGATCGTCGGCGACATCATGGCGGTCAAGCACGCCGCCGCGCACCTGATCGATACCTTCTCGGCCCGCAGCCGTGCCTTCGTGCAGGTCCAAAACGGCTGCGATCACCGCTGCACGTTTTGCATCATTCCTTTCGGCCGCGGCAATTCGCGCTCGGTTCCGATGGACGCGGTTGTCGACGACGTGAGCCGTCTTGTCGCTCACGGCTATCTGGAAGTCGTTCTGACCGGCGTCGATATCACGAGCTACGGCGCCGACCTCGCGGGGCCCGCCGACTTGGGCAAGCTGGTCAAGCGCATCCTTAAAAACGTGCCGGAGCTTAGACGGCTGCGACTATCCTCCATCGACTCGGTGGAGGCTGATCACGATCTGCTCGATGCGTTCGCCAATGACGAGCGGCTGATGCCGCACCTGCATCTGTCGCTGCAATCGGGTGACGATCTCATCCTCAAGCGCATGAAGCGGCGGCATCTGCGCAAGCAAGCGATCGCGTTCTGCGCTGAAGTGCGGCGCCTGCGGCCCGATACGGTGTTCGGTGCCGATCTGATCGCCGGCTTTCCCACCGAAACCGACGCGGCGTTTGCGCGCTCGCTCGATCTGGTCGGCGAATGCGGGCTGACGCATCTGCACGTTTTTCCATTCTCGCCACGGCCCGGCACGCCGGCGGCGCGCATGCCGCAGGTTGCCCGCGACGTCGTCAAGGAACGCGCCCGGCTGCTGCGCGAGCGCGGCGCGCTGGCGCTGCAGAGCCATCTCGACGCCGAGATCGGCGCCACGCGGCGTGTGCTCACGGAATCGCATGAGATGGGCCGCACCGCGCAGTTCACCAAAGTCAAGCTGGCGCGACCGGGAATCCCGGGACAACTTGTTGACGTGAAAATTGCCGCGCATGACGGCAGACTGTTGCTGGCTGCATAAGTAAACTCGTGGGAACGGAGAACGCCGATGGACCGCAATGGGCATGACCACACGATCACGACCGCCGCGGAACTTGAAAAGCTCTATTCGGACGCGCCCTACGGTCCTGCGGTCTTCAAGGAAACCGATCGGATCACGCCGCAATACCGCAAGCTGATCGAGGCGGCTCCGTTCTGCGTGGTGGCCACATGCGGGCCCGAGGGGCTCGACTGCTCGCCGCGCGGCGACCCGCCGGGTTTTATCAGGGTGCTCGACGCACACACCCTCGTCGTCCCCGACCGTCGCGGCAACAACCGTATCGATTCGCTGCGCAATCTCGTGCGTGACCCGCGCATCTCGTTGCTGTTTCTCATTCCCGGCGTCGGCGAAACCATGCGGGTCAACGGCCGCGCCGTCATTTCGACCGATCCGAAGCTGACGCAAAGCTTCGCCATGAACGGCAAGGTGCCGAAATGCGTGCTCGTGGTCACGGTTGAGCGCGCCTACTTTCAGTGCACCAAGGCAATCATCCGCTCGAAGCTGTGGGATCCGGCCAGTATCGTCGATCGCAAGAGCTTGCCGACGCCGGGGTCAATTCTCGCCGAGTTGACCGACGGCAAAATGGGCGGCCCCGAGCACGACCGCGCTGCGCCCGAGCGCATCAAACAAACAATCTACTGAGCCGTCATTCCGGGGCGCGCGTAGCCCGCGAGCCCGGAAGCCATAACCCCTGTCTGAGCAGAATTTTTTCGGACGTGGCTATGGATTCCGGGTTCCCTCGCCTTGCTCGGGCTCCGAAATGACGCGCGGAGCCGTGGCCTCGCTTTCCGCTTCCCACCCGCACGCAGTCAGCCGCTCGCGCATGTGTTCGGGCACCGGCGCGACGACGCGGATCGGTTCGCGATTTTTATAGAGCGGCACCACGATCTCGCGCGCATGCAGATGCAGGACCGGACCGCCGGTTCGCGGCGCACTGCCGTAGATCGGATCGCCGAGGATTGGCCAGCCCATCTCGGCGCAATGCACGCGAAGCTGATGCGTACGTCCGGTCAGCGGTTCGAGCGCGAGCCAGGTCAACGGTGAGGCCGAGCCGCGCGCGTCGCCGCTTCTGCCCATCACCCGCCACTTCGTCACCGCCGGCTGGCCGTTCGGATCGTGTTTCATCCACCAGCCGCGCGTGACGTCGAGACGGCCGAGCGGCAGGTCGATCGTGCCCTCGTCGGCTTCCGGCGCGCCTTCGACCACCCCCCAGTAGACCTTGTCGATGGCGCCGTTCTTGAACAGCTTGCCGAGTTGCGCGAGCGCCTTGTGATGCCGGCCGAGGACGAGGCAGCCGGAGGTGTCGCGGTCGAGGCGGTGCGCCAACGATGGCGGCCGCGGCAGGCCGAAGCGCAGCGCGTTAAAACTGTCCTGCAGGCATTCCCGGCCGTTGTCCCTGCCGTTCGGAGGTCCTTGATGCACCGCGATTCCGGCCGGCTTGTCGATCACCAGCATCAGCCCGTCGCGATACAGCAGCCGCGATACCATCTCTTCGGGGGTCATGGGTGGCCTGGCCGGTTTGCCTGAATGGGCGAAACCGCTATCACGGACCCGTTCGTGCCGACAATGTCATGGAAATGAACGACACTACGACGCAGACGCAGAAGAAAAGCTGGTGGCAGCGGCTGACCGGCGGGCTCAAACGCAGCTCGTCGGCGCTCGGCGGCGCAATCGCCGATCTCGTCACCAAGCGAAAGCTCGATGCGGCGACCATTGCGGACATCGAGGACGTGCTGATCCGCGCCGATCTCGGCCTGCCGACCGCCGATCGCATTGCCGCGGCTTTGCGCGGCGGCCGCTACGAAGCGGGGATTTCCGCCGACGAGGTAAAGGCGGTGGTGGCGGCCGAGGTCGAGACGGTGCTGGCGCCGGTCGCGCTGCCGCTCGCCATCGATCCGGCGCGGAAGCCGTTCGTCATCCTGGTGGTCGGCGTCAACGGTTCCGGCAAGACCACCACCATCGGCAAGCTCGCGGAAAAATTCCGCGCCGAGGGCCGCACCGTCATGATGGCCGCAGGCGACACGTTTCGCGCCGCCGCCATCGATCAATTGAAAATCTGGGCGACGCGGACCGGCGCCGAATTCATTGCACGCCACGCCGGCGCCGACGCCGCCGGCCTGGTGTTCGATGCCATCGTGGCGGCGAAACAGCGCGGCAGCGAGATCCTGCTCGTCGATACCGCCGGCCGCTTGCAGAACCGCAGCGAACTAATGAACGAGCTGGAAAAGGTGTTGCGCGTCATCAAAAAAGCCGAACCGTCGGCCCCGCATGCCGTACTGCTCGTACTCGACGCCACGGTCGGGCAGAACGCGCTGTCGCAGGTCGAAATTTTTCAGAAAACGGCGGGCGTCAGCGGGCTCGTGATGACAAAGCTCGACGGCACCGCGCGCGGCGGCATCCTGGTGGCGCTGGCGGAAAAGTTCAAACTACCGGTGCATTTCATCGGGGTCGGCGAGAACGTCGAGGATTTGGCGCCATTTTCGGCGCGCGATTTCGCCCGTGCCATCGCCGGACTTGAATCACCGAGCGCATGACAAAAGCCGGCGCCGACGCTATGTGAGTCAAAATGGAAACGACGCCAAAACCGCAGCTCAATCCGTTCCTCAAGGTCGTGCTCGATCTCGGGCCGCTCGCGCTGTTCTTCGTGGCCAATTCCCGCTACGGCATCTTTGCCGCCACCGCGACCTTCATGGTGGCGATCCTGGCGGCGCTGGCCGTATCCTACGCAATGACACGCCATCTGCCGATCATGCCGGTGGTCACCGCGATCATCGTCGTTGTGTTTGGCGGCCTCACGCTCATCCTGCACGACGCCACCTTCATCAAGGTCAAGCCGACCATCATTTATGCGCTGTTCGGCGCCGTGTTGCTCGGCGGATTGTTTTTCAACAAGCCGCTGCTCGGCATGGTGTTCGATTCGCTGTTCCACCTGACCCAGGAAGGCTGGCGCAAGCTCACCTGGCGCTGGGCGATGTTTTTCTTCGTGCTCGCGGTGTTGAACGAAATCGTGTGGCGTAATTTCTCGACCAATGCCTGGGTCGATTTCAAGGTGTTCGGTGTGACGCCGCTCACTTTCGTCTTCGCTGCGTTGCAGGCGCCGCTGCTCAAGCGCTACGCCGTAGAGCCGGCGGAGGCGGGGGAATGACGGCTACGACTTCGCCGCCAGCGCCTTTTCGATCTGCGGCTTGAGCGTTGAGACGTAATTATCCGGCGTGATCGGGCCGACGAGTTTATAGGCGATCCGCGCGTCGCGGCCGACGATGAACGTTTCCGGCACCCCATAGACGCCCCAGTCGATTGCGGAGCGGCCGCTCACATCGGCGCCTGCCGCGGCGAACGGATCGCCGTAGCGGCCGAGAAAACGCCGCGCGTTGCCGGCGTCGTCCTTGTAGTTGATGCCGACCAGCCGAAAGCGCTTGTCCTGCGCCAGTTGCATGAGCACCGGTGCTTCGTCGTGGCACGGTATGCACCACGACGCCCATACGTTGATCACCGTGACGGCGCCCTTAAAACTTGCCGGGTCGAGCCCCGGCACGATTTGCCCGTCGCGCTCCAGTCCTGAGATCGGCGGCAGCACCGTATCGGGTGCCGGATGGCCAACCAGTGCCGAGGGCAGGATCGATGGATCGCCCAAGCGCAGCCCGACGAAGAACAATGCCGCCAGTGCCAGAAACACGCCGAGCGGCACCAGCACGGCAACCCGCCGCCAGCCGACCTTCGCGATATCGTCGGTCGCTCCGGTCACGCCTGCTCTCCCGCGTGTTCAATCGGCTGGCGTGCAACGGTCGACGAGCGGCGCGTTACGCCGCGCGTTTCAAGCTCGGTCAGCGCGCGCTTTTGGGCGCGAAAATCGAGCACCACCCAGCCGATCAAAATAACAATGACAATGGCAGCCGCCGCATAGGAGCCGACGATGAAAGGCATGTGGCCGATGTGTTCCATCGTCAGCTCGCCGATCTCGCCTGCATCAGCCGCAGCGTGCGCACGCGGCGGCGCAGGAGTTCATTGCGCATCGCGGCGAGATGCAGCGTCAAGAACAACAGGGTGAAACCAACCGCCATGATCAGGAGCGGTACCAGCATGGTCGGATAAATGCTCGAACCGCCGAGGCGAAACACCGACGCGCCTTGATGCAGCGTATTCCACCAGTCGACGGAGAACTTGATGATCGGCAGATCGATGGCGCCGACCAGCGTGAGGATCGCGACCGCGCGGGCGGCGCGCGAGGGATCTTCCACAGTGCGCCACAGCGCGATGACGCCGAGATAAAGCAGCAGCAGCACCAGTTCGGATGTGAGCCGCGCGTCCCAGACCCAGTAGGTGCCCCATTCCGGGCGGCCCCACAGCGAACCGGTGACGAGGCAGAGCAGCGTGAAGGCCGCCCCGATCGGCGCGGCGGCTTTGGCGGCCACATCGGCGAGCGGATGGCGCCACACCAATGTGCCGAGCGCCGCAACCGTCATCACGCCCCAGCCCAGCATTCCGAGCCAGGCGGAGGGAACGTGGAGATACATGATCTTGACGGTGTCGCCCTGCTGATAATCGTTGGGTGCGTTCATCGCTTGATTGAGCCCGAACGCCAGCACGATCACCGTCAGACCGCCGAGCCAGGGAATGGCGCGATTGGCGAAGGCGAGGAAGCGCGTCGGATTGGCGAGATCGATCGGGGTCATGGGCTCTTCGAGCGCTAACTACTGCACCCGCGCGTGGCAATACAATGATCGGACGAGGGTGACGCTTTCAAATCCACATGACACATAGGGTTTTCGCTCCGCCGCCGTCTACTCAATCTCTTGCCGCAGCGCGGCCGCGGCGGCGAAGGGGCCGACCACCAGGCTCGCCAGCGACAGCGCGCACAGGACCGTGAACGGCGTGCCGAACATGACCGGCCCGGCCGCCCCTGCGTTGGCGGCGGCCACGCCGAAGATCAGGACCGGCACCGTCAGCGGCAGCACGAGAACGGCGAGCAGAAGACCGCCGCGGCGCAACGCCACCGCGATGGCGGCGCCGATCAGGCCGATAAACGTCAAAGCCGGTGTGCCTGCCAATAGCGTCAGCGCCAGCGCCCCCTGCGCCTGACCGTCGAGGTTGAGCAGCAGCCCGATCAACGGGGCCGCAATAATCAGCGGCAGGCCGGTGGTAAGCCAATGCGCCACGCCTTTGACCAGGACTACCAGTTCGAGCGGGGCGCGGCTCATGAGCAGGAGGTCGAGCGAGCCGTCCTCGTGGTCGGCGGCGAATAGCCGGTCCAGCGCCAAAAGGCTCGCCAACAAGGCAGCGAGCCACAGGATCGCCGGGCCGATGCGCTTGAGCAGTGCCAGATCTGGCCCAACGGCAAATGGCACGATGGCGACCACGACGAGGAAAAACATGACCCCCATCAGCGCGCCGCCGCCCACGCGCACGGCGATGCGCATGTCGCGGACGAGGAGGGCGGCAAGCTCGCTCACTGCATTGCTCCAGCTTGGTCGAGCCGCAGATGCTGCGTCGCGCCCATGCCCAGCGGCCCGTGCGTGGCCGCCAGGATGAGCCCGCCATCGGCAAGGTGCGCGCGCATGAAGCCGACGAGTCGTTCCTGTGCGGTGGCATCGAGGGTGCTCATCGGTTCGTCGAGCAGCCAAATCGGCCGTTTCACGGCGAGCAGCCGGGCGATTGAGAGCCGCCGCCGCTGGCCGGCGGAAAGATAGGCTGCCGGCAGGTCGGCGAGCGCGTCGAGGCCAACCGCTTCGAGCGGCGCCGCGATGGCGACTGGCTTTTGTCCGAAAAAGCCGGCCCAGAAGCGCAGGTTTTCGCCGACCGAGAGTGACGGCTTCAACGCATCCTGGTGGCCGAGATAATGGGCCTGTTCGGCGATCGTCAGTTCGGCATCACCGCCGTCCAGGGTGAACTCGCCGTCGGTCAGCCGTACCAGCCCAGCAACCGTCCGCAACAGCGACGATTTGCCGGCACCGTTGCGGCCCGTAATGGCCAGCAGTTCGCCGCCCGCCACGGTGAAGCTGATGCCGGCGAACACGTCGCGACCGCCCCGGTGGCAGGCCAGATTCGCAGCGGAAAGCCGCATCAACGGTGTCCCTGGTGGGGCTGGGGAGCCCGAATTGTGAGCATATAGCGGCTATTCGTTGCCGATCTGGCACATTTGCGGAAAAGACCTTATAAGCCGGTCGCGGATCGCGGGCCCGTTTACTTCGCCCGCCGCGTCCCAGTCGCCGTCGGTCCGTTGGCGTCCGTTCCGGCAAAAATGGTCCCCAACTTGCCCCGGTGCCCGGCTGGCGAGGATAGGAAAAAAGTCATGGCTTCGCTCGATAGCTTCAAATGTTTGCGGCCGCTCAAAGTCGGCTCCAAGACCTACGCCTATTACAGCCTGCCAGCGGCGGAACGGAACGGCCTCAAGGGCATTTCAAGGTTGCCGTTTTCGCTCAAGGTCTTGCTCGAAAACCTGTTGCGCAATGAGGACGGCCGTTCGGTCGCCAAGGAGGACATCCAGGCAGTTGCACAGTGGCTCAAAAACAAGACGTCGGAGCGCGAGATCGCCTTCCGGCCGGCGCGTGTGCTGATGCAGGATTTTACCGGCGTTCCGGCGGTGGTCGACCTCGCCGCGATGCGCGACGCCATGGAGCATCTCGGCGGCGATCCAAAAAAGATCAACCCGCTGGTGCCGGTCGATCTTGTCATTGACCATTCGGTAGCGGTGAATTTCTTTGCGCATAAGGACTCGTTCAAGAAAAACGTCGAAGAGGAATACAAGCAGAACCAGGAGCGCTACCGGTTCCTGAAATGGGCGCAGAGCTCGTTCGAGGATTTCCGCGTGGTGCCGCCCGGTACCGGCATCTGCCACCAGGTCAATCTCGAATATCTGTCGCGCACGGTCTGGAGCACCAAGGCCAAGATCCAGTTCGCCGACAAGGACAAGACGGTGGCGACCGAACTCGCCTATCCGGACACGCTGGTCGGCACCGATTCGCACACCACGATGGTCAACGGTCTGTCGGTGCTCGGCTGGGGCGTCGGCGGCATCGAGGCCGAAGCCGCCATGCTCGGCCAGCCCTACTCGATGGTGTTGCCGGAAGTAATCGGCGTGCGATTAAACGGCAAGCTCAAGGAAGGCATCACCGCGACCGATCTGGTCCTTACCGTGACGCAGATGCTGCGCAAGCGCGGCGTGGTCGGAAAATTCGTCGAATATTTCGGGCCCGGACTTGCGTCGCTGTCGATCGCCGACCGTGCCACGATCGGCAACATGTCGCCCGAATACGGCGCGACCTGCGGCTTCTTCCCGATCGACGATGACACGTTGCACTATCTGCGCGACACCGGCCGCCCGGCCGATCTGATCGCGCTCGTTCAGGCCTACGCCAAGGCGCAGGGCATGTATCGCACCAAGAATACGCCCGATCCGGTATTCACCGACGTGCTCAAGCTTGAACTCGGATCGATCGAGGCGTCGCTCGCCGGCCCGAAGCGTCCGCAGGATCGTATTGCACTCAAGGAAGTCAAAAGCGGCTTCACGCAATCGATGGACAAGGAATTCAGCAAGTCCGCCGAGATGAGCAAGCGCGTCTCGGTCGAGGGCCGCGATTTCACGCTCGGCCACGGCGATGTCGTCATCGCGGCGATCACCTCGTGCACCAATACCTCGAATCCAAGTGTGATGATGGCCGCCGGTCTGCTCGCCAAGAAGGCGGTCGAGAAGGGACTGACCGTGAAGCCGTGGGTGAAGACATCGCTCGCGCCGGGCTCGAAGGTGGTCGAGGAATATTACGAGAAATCGGGATTGCAGAAATATCTCGATCAGCTCGGCTTCAATCTGGTCGGCTTCGGCTGCACCACCTGTATCGGCAATTCAGGTCCGCTGGCTGAGGAAATCTCCGAAGCGATCAACAAGAACGACCTGGTGGCGGCCGCGGTGCTGTCCGGCAATCGTAATTTTGAAGGCCGCGTCAACGCCGACGTGCGCGCCAATTACCTGGCGTCGCCGCCGCTCGTCGTCGCCTACGCGATCGCCGGCTCGATGCAGATCGACATCGCCAAGACGCCGCTCGGCACCGACCAGAAGGGCCGCAAGGTCTATCTGCGCGACATCTGGCCCACCAGCAAAGAGATCGCCGCGGTGATACGCAAGAGCATCAACAAGCAGATGTTCACCAGGAAATACGGCGACGTCTTCAAGGGCGAGGCCAACTGGCGTAAGATCTCCGTCAAGGGCGGTCTCACCTTCAAGTGGGACGACCGCTCCACCTACGTGCAGAACCCGCCGTATTTCGAGGACATGCCGAAGCGCAGCCAGCCGATCGAAGACATCGTCGACGGGCGTATTCTCGGCCTGTTCCTCGATTCGATCACCACCGATCACATCTCGCCGGCCGGTTCGATCAAGGAGGACAGCCCTGCGGGAGAATATCTGCGCGACCATCAGGTTCGCCCGCGCGACTTCAACCAGTACGGCACGCGGCGCGGCAATCACCAAGTGATGATGCGCGGCACTTTCGCCAACATCCGCATCAAAAATCAGATGTTGCCGGGCGTCGAAGGCGGCTACACCATTCACTATCCGTCGAAAGAGCGGATGACGATGTACGACGCGGCGATGCGCTACAAGTCCGAGCACGTGCCGCTGGTGGTGTTTGCGGGTAAGGAATATGGCACCGGCTCGTCGCGCGATTGGGCCGCCAAGGGCGCCATTCTGCTCGGCGTCCGCGCCGTGATTGCGCAATCGTTCGAGCGCATCCACCGCTCAAACCTTGTCGGCATGGGCGTGGTGCCGCTGGTCTTCGAGGAGGGAACGTCCTGGCAGACGCTGGGACTCAAAGGCGATGAGCAGGTCACGATCCGCGGGTTGCACGGCGATCTCAAGCCGCACCAGAAGCTCTACGCCGAGATCGTCGCCGCCGATGGCGGCCTCAAGCGCGTACCGCTGATCTGCCGGATCGATACGGTGGACGAGCTCGACTACTACAAGAACGGCGGCATCCTGCAGTACGTGCTGCGCCAGCTCGCGGCGTGATGGCCGCCAACGGGCGTGGGGCCAAGTTTCGGCCTGCCAAGTCCTCACCGTGAATTGAGTGGCGGGTGAGGCCGGCACGCGGTATCGGTGTCACGTCACGTCATGATACCGTCACATGGGGTTGCACTTGGGTGGCTTGCATTGGGCCAGCGCCTGGGTTGCAAGCCCGGGTTTTGGGTCTGGGGCCTGCGGGGTGGAGTTCGGAATGCTGCGTCGCCGCCTCGCGTCGGCATCTCTCATCGCCGGTATCTTGTTCGCAAGCTCAGGCTTTGCCGGGGCGGCACCGCGTGCGTTGCTCGAACTCTTCACCAGCCAGGGCTGCTCGTCCTGTCCGCCCGCCGATAAGCTCCTTGGCGAGTTTGCCAAGGATCCATCGCTCATCGCACTCAGCCTTCCGATCGATATTTGGGATTATTTAGGCTGGAAGGACACGTTGTCGTTGCCGGGACATACGGCGCGGCAGCGCGCCTATGCCGAAATCCGCGGCGACCGTCAGGTCTACACGCCGCAGCTTGTGATCAACGGCAGCATGCACGTGGTCGGCAGCGATCGCGCCGCCGTCGAGCACGCCATCGCGGAGACTGATCGCAATCCCGACATCATGTCGCTCGCCGTGATGGCCTCGACCGCCAGCGGCGAATTGTCCGTTACCGTGAAACACGCACCCGGCAAGCAGACCCACGGCGAGGTTTGGCTGTGCCCGCTTGCCCGCGCCGTTTCGGTCGCCGTCGGCCGCGGCGAGAACCGTGGTCATACGCTCGTCTATCACAATGTTGTGCGCGCTTGGCGCAAGCTCGGTGATTTTGCCGGCGACGATGCCAGCTGGAGTGTGCCACTCGCCAAGATCGAGAACGGCAAGATCGATAGCGCCGCAATTATTGTGCAAGAGGGCACGCGCGAGAAGCCGGGTATCGTGCTGGGCGCCGCCTATACCACACTCGGCCACCAGGCCGCGGGCGAAGGCGCGCTGACTAGCAGCAGCCACTAAAGCGTAGCTCCGAATATCGGCTACCGATTTTCGGAGAAAGGTCACCCTCGGCGACGAAAGCCGGCGCGCGCTTCGGCGTCATTCTTCCCCCCTGAACCTTTCGTCAAAAAAAGAGGCCGGCGTGACGCCGGCCAGAATTGGGGGATTGAACCGTACGCGTAGACTAAACTCTAGCCCGGTTCGTCCGCATTTCGGGGGGCTGGGGGGCTGAGGAATCCGAAACACGAGCCGAACCGGGCCGTGAGGCAACGGTCCTCTGTTTCACAGGTCAGCGCGGCGCGTGCTTGGCAGAATTAGGGCGCCATTATGATTCGCCTAACGAAGCCGTGATTCGGCGCGGCCAAGTTGCCGCAGGCGCCGATAATTTGTCAGGTATTTTGTCTGTTGCTTGTTTGACGAGCATCGCTGACCGGGCCGAAATTTGCGGCATTGGGACCTCTTGCGGTCGTGCCGGCAAGGCGCGATCATGACCCTTCGAAGACATCGCCACGATAGCGAGATGACACAGGAGGCGCCGGATGGACATCGGCGAAATCGATCCAAGCGCGATATGGGGCCCCCATCGCGCAGAGCGCGATGGGGCGCCCCGGCGCGGAGGCGAGTTCCGCGCATCCGCCCCCGCAAACAAGGTGACTTTCAGCCGGCGGGAACTTGACCGAATTCTCAGTCTCTATGGGCGCAAAGTAGCCGCCGGCGAGTGGCGCGATTACGCAATCGATTTTCTTAAAGACCGCGCGGTTTTCTCCGTGTTCCGCCACGCCTGCGAGATGCCGATTTACCGCATCGAGAAAAACCCGCGGCTGGAGCGCCGCCAAGGCGCCTACAGCGTCATTACGGCGACCGGTCTCATCTTGCGACGCGGTCAAGAGCTCGATCGCGTGCTCGGCGCGCTCGACCGTTCGGTGCGGCTGGTCGCAGTCTGACCGCTACGGCGGCGCCATTTCGCCGCTGCCCAGCGGACGCTGCATCAGCACGGTATCGAGCCAGCGGCCGTGCTTGAAACCGACGGCGCGCAAAGTGCCGATATGGGCAAAGCCGGCTTTGGCATGCACTGCAATTGATGGAACCTGCGCCGAATCGCCGATCACGGCGATCATTTGCCGGAAGCCGCGCAATTCGGATTCCGCGATGAGCCGCATCAGCAACGCTGATCCGATACCCTGCCGTTGAAAGTCCGGCGCGATGTAAATGGAGTCCTCGACGCTCCAGGAATAGGCCGGCCGCGCGCGGTATGTGCCCGCATAGGCGTAGCCTGCAATTGCTCCCCCGTGTTCGGCGACCAGATAGGGATAGCCGCCCGCCGCCAGCGCCGCGTGACGGCGCGCCATTTCGGCGTCGTCCGGTGGATCGATCTCGAACGTTGCGGTGCCATGCGTGACGGCGAAGGCGTAGATGCCGGTGATGGCGGCGATGTCGTCCGGCGCGGCCGGCCGGATCAGGAAGCTGTGCCGCGCCGCCGTCGTCTCGTTCATGACGCGTTTCCCCTACACGGCCACCGCGGCCCGTGCCGTCAATGTCGGCTACTACTGCGCCGCCTGGAATTCTGCAAAGGTGCCCGCTGAAATGGGCTACGGCCGCACGCCGCGGCCATGAGCTGGAAAGGCTGTTCCTTGAATCCCGAGGAAAAGGTTGGGCCACCGCAGCGATCGCGTTACCTCGTCGTCGCCACGCTCGGTACGGCCCAAACCTTGGCCTGGGCATCGAGCTATTATCTGCCCGCCATCCTCGCCGGCCCGATCGCCGCCGGCATCGGCGTGCCGTCCAGCTGGGTGTTCGGAGCATTTTCCGGAGCACTCCTGATCGCCGCTTTTGCCGGACCTGCCGTTGGCCGTCTCATTGACCGGCACGGCGGGCGCGGCGTGCTGGCGTTCTCGAACATCGTGCTGGCTTGCGGCTTGATCTTGCTCGCTGCCGCCCATGGTGCGGCGATGCTGTGCGTCGCCTGGGCTGTGCTCGGCGTCGGCATGGCGCTCGGGCTTTACGACGCCGGCTTTGCGGCGCTCACCGCGCTTTACGGCACCGGTGCGCGCGGCCCCATTACCGGCATCACGCTGCTGGCCGGCTTTGCGTCGACCGTGAGCTGGCCGCTATCGACGCTCCTCAATGACACGCTCGGCTGGCGCGAAACCGTGCTGGTCTGGGCGGCGCTCAACATTGTCATCGGCTTGCCGCTCAATCTGCTGCTGCCGCTACCCGCCCATGTCGCCCATCCGGCGGCTCGCAACGCGCCACGCAAGATCGGCTGGAGGCCCTACAGGGAGATGTTTCTGCTCGCCTTCGTGTTCGCGGCGGCATGGTTTGTCACCGGCGCAATGGCGGCGCATCTGCCGCAACTCCTGGAGCGCGCCGGCGCGACGCCGTTCGCGGCCATTGCGGCTGCGGCGCTGGTTGGTCCGGCACAGGTCGCGGCGCGTCTTGTCGAGTTTCTGCTCATGCGCCGCGGTCATCCGCTGGTTTCGGCACGCTTCGCCGCGGCGCTGCACCCAATCGGCGCGGCCGTGCTGCTGCTGGTCGGACCGCCGGCGGCTATGGCGTTCGCGGTGCTCTATGGCGCGGGCAACGGCTTGCTGACGATTGCGCGCGGCACGGTACCGCTCGCGGTGTTCGGCCCAGACGGCTATGGCGAGCGCACCGGGCTTCTCGGCGCGCCGGCGCGAGCCGCGCAGGCCTTCGCGCCGCTCCTGTTCGGTGTCCTGCTCGACGCCATGGGGGTTTCGGTCATTTACGTGTCCGCGGCGCTGTGCCTTGCCGCTCTTGCGGCGCTGTTTTGCCTGCGGGCGCGGCCGGAGCCGGGCAGGGCCTGAGTCTCACCCACCGGCAAAAAAACGCCCCGGGCCGATCAGCCCGGGGCGCGAAGCTTGAACCTGCAATGCGGTGCGCTTAGCGGCGATTGCCCATGAAGCGCAGCAGGAACAGGAACAGGTTGATGAAGTCGAGATACAGCGACAGCGCGCCCATCACCGCCTTGCGGCCGGCGACGGTGCCGTCATCCATTGCGCTGTACATCTCCTTGATCCGTTGCGTATCCCACGCCGTCAGTCCCGCGAAGATCAGCACGCCGATCGCCGAGATGGCGAAGGCGAGACCTTGGCTGCCGAGGAAAACGTTCACGAGCATCGCGAGAATCAGGCCGAACAGCCCCATGATCAGGAACGAGCCGATCGGCGAAAGGTCGCGCTGTGTCGTGTAGCCATAGAGACTGAGCGCGCCGAACGAGGCGGCCGAGATGAAGAACGTACGGCTTATCGACGACATCGTATATTGCAGGAATATCGACGACAGCATCAGCCCGAGCAGGCCGGCATAGACCATGAACAGCATGAGGGCGGTGCTGGGCTGCAGCCGGTTGATCCGGAAACTCATGAAGAACACGAGCCCGAGCGTGCCGAGAAGCAGGATGATGGCCAACGGACCGCTGAATATGGCTTGTCCGAAACTGGTCAGGCCGGTGATGTGCCCGCCGGCGACTTGAATGGCGTCACCTCCGGCGGCCTGAAAGGTCAGCCACGACACGACGCCGGTGAGGGCAACGCCGCTAGCCATGTAGTTATAGACGCGGATCATGTAGGCGCGCAGACCCGCATCGATCGCGACCTGATCCGTGCCGAAGCCGGACCGGGCTGTGAGATTCCGATCGAAATCGGACATGTGAATACCCTCTGGGTTGGCCCGGCATGGCCGGGCTGCGCGTCCGGCGGCGAAGCGCCGAACACTCGGCAGGAATCTAGTGCGAATAACCCCTTTGCGCCAGATGGCTGGGTGCCGTTTTTGGGAGCGTTACGAACCTTTCATGCGGCCGCTAGCCGCGCACCGGCGCCCTAAAGATTCCTTAACACCTCCGCAGGCTTGCGCCCGAGGGCGGCGAACGTGCCGGCAAGGCCGAGGACGAGTGTGACGATAAGCGCAATCGCCGCCGCCGCGGCCGCCGGGGCCGCCACAAAGGCGAAGGAAAAGTCCATTAGCCGGGTTACGATCAGGCCGGCAGCGAGCGTGCCAATGCCGACACCGACCACAACGGCGGCGAGGCCCACGAGGAAATACTCGATCGCGTAGGCGGTCAGCAGCCGCCCGCGCGTCGCGCCATAAGTCTTCAGCACGACCGCGTCGTAGATCCGGAAGCGCTGGCTGGCGGCGAGCCCCCCGCCGAGCACCAGGGCCGCCGCCAACAGCGTCACAGCGCTTGCGGCCCGCAGCGCCAGCACAAGATTACCGATCAGCGTGTCGAGGGTGCTGAGGGCGTCCTTGACGCCGATGGCAGTGACGGTTGGGAACGCGGCGGCGAGCGCCTTCACGATGGCCGCCTCCTCTGCGGGCGTGCCGCCGTCCGCAAGCGTCAGGGTCGCGATGTCGCTGTGCGGCGCGCCGGCGAACGCGCCCGGTGAGAACACCAGAACGAAATTGATGCCGAGATTTTCCCAGTCGACTGCTCGCAGATTGGCGATGCGCGCCGTGATGTTGCGGCCGAGCACATTGACGGTGATCATCTCGCCGATTTTCAGGTCAAGATCGTGCGCGGTCTTGCTCTCCAGCGAGACCAGCGGTTCGCCGGAATAATCCGCGCTCCACCACTCGCCCGAAACGATCCGCGAACCGGCCGGCACCGTGGTCGCGTAGGTGATGCCGCGATCGCCGCGCAGCACCCAGCGGGAGCCGGCGCCGGGTTTGAGATCGTCGGCCTTGACGCCGTTTGCCGAAACGATTCGCCCGCGCAGCATCGGTACGCGTTCGAGCTTGGCGTCTGGCGCCTGCGTATGGATGAATGTGTCGAAGCGCGCGGCGTCGGCCGCCGGAATATCGAGAAAGAAGAACGACGGCGCCTTGGCGGGCAGACCGGCAGTGAATTCGCGGTGCAGGTTGCCGTCGATCTCGATCACGGTCGTGAGCAGCGCAAGACCCAATCCAAATGAAACCATGACGGTGGGCGTAAGCGCGCCCGGTCGATGGATATTGGCGATTGCGAGCCGCAACGTGGTCGAGCGCAGCCGCGGCAGGCGCCGGGCGAGCGCCATCGCCAAGAGCGCCGCCGCCCGCAGCACCAGCAGAACGACAGCCGCCGACGCGATGAAGATCGCGGCGATGCGGTGCTGCGAGGTGGTGAGAATGGCAAGCGCCGCAAACGCGGCAACGACCGCGGCCGTGGCGATGACATAGCGCGGGCGCGGCCACGACCGCTCGGCGCTGATCTGATCACGAAACAGCGCCGACACCGAGATATCGTGGGCGCGGCCCAGCGGCCACAGCGCAAAGGCAAGCGCCGTCAGCAGCCCGTAGCCGAACGACAGCATAAGCACCGCCGGATGCAGTGACGGCGCGACCGGCAGCGGCACGATTGTCTTCAGCCACGAAGCAACAGCGAATGGCAGCGCCGCGCCAAGCACTGCACCGATAACGGCGGCAAATGCTGCGACCAGCACGATCTCCGCGCAATAAATCGTGAATATGTTGCCGCCGCTGGCGCCGAGCGCCTTCATGGTCCCGATTGCGTCGCGCTTGCGACTAAGATGGGCCGCGACCGCATTGGCGACGCCGACACCGCCGACCAGCAGAGTCGCCAGCGCCACCAGGGTGAGAAATTCGGTGACGCGTTCGATGCTGCGTTCGAGTTGTGGGGTGGCTTTGTCGCGGGTGCGGATGTCCCAGCCGGCTTCGGGGAATTGGTCCTGAGCCTGTTTTTCGAGTGCTGTCACCGTGCTGTCGCTGGTGCCGAGCGGCAGTCGCAGCCGGTATTGCCAGCGCACCAGGCTGCCCGGCTGGATCAAGCCGCTGGCACGCAAAGCGGCGTCACTCACCAGCACGCGCGGCCCAAAGCCGATGCCGCCGGAAAGTTTGTCTGGTTCGGTGATCAGCGCGGCGCGCAATTCGACCGTGGCGCTTCCGATCGTAATGCGGTCGCCGGTCTTCAGATTGAGCCGGGCCAGCAACGCCGGATCGGCGGCCGCGCCGAACGCGCCGTCTTTCTCGGCAAACAGCGCCGGCAGCGCCAGCTTCGGATCGGTCACGACCGACCCGAACAGCGGATAGGCGTTATCGACCGCCTTGAGTTCCACCAGCGTTGTCTGGCCGCCGGCGGTCCGCGCCATGGCGCGCAAGGTGGCTACTGCCGAGACGACGCCGTGAGCATTGAGGAAGGCGCGCTCGGCATCGCGCGCCTGCCGCTGAATGAGCGAAAACGCGAGATCGCCGCCGAGCGTTGTCTGCCCGGCATTGGCAATGCCGTCGGAAAGATTGGCGGCAACCGAGCCGACGCCGGCGATCGCAGCAACACCCAGCGCGATGCAGGCGATGAACACGGCAAAACCGCGCACGCCGCCGCGCAGATCGCGCCAGGCAAAACGCAACGCGGTCAAGCGGCTCGGCCGTGACGCCAATGTCGGAGCCAGCATCAGACGGCCTTGGGTGCAAAAACAGGCTTAGGGGCAAAACGCGCCAACAAAAAATGCACAGGTGCAAAAGCGATTAGCGGCAATCCGGCGATCAACCCGGCGAGCCAGACAAAGGGCGGCACCCATGTTTGAGCGGCGTGGTCATTCGGTCCCCATACGTAGTTGATGTTGACCGGCGTCAGCCCGGGATTTGGCATCGGCGGCGGCATAAAAAAGAAGCAGACGAGCAGCAACGCCCAGGCCAGTACCGTCCACGACCAGAATGCGCGCCGGTCATAACCGAGACGCCAGACCAGATAGAGCAGCAGGAGCGGCAGCCAGCCGTGAAACAGCGACAGCAGGCGAAGCCACAGCGGAAACGCTGAGTCAAACATATAACCTGTCATGCCAACGAGACTAAAGCCGGCGAGGCTCGCCAAGAAATCCGCAAGCCACACCGCTTGCGGCACCAGAATGCCAACGCAGCACATGGAAATCAGCAGCGGACTCTCGATCCAGACTCCAATAAACGTAAGAAACAGCGCCACGTCGCAGAAATAAAGAAAGTTGGTCGGTCCGTAATTGTACCAGTAGGCCGGCACGTGAACCGCCAAATAGGCGGTGAAAATCACTTTGAGCGCCAACGGAATGCGTGAAGCGGCTTGGGTCATGGCCCACCGGCCGCGCTGATGCGGCTCGCGATCTGCCCGGAATGCATGTGGAGCACCCGGTCGCAGCGCGCGGCGAGATCGGTATCGTGGGTGACCAGCACGAGTGTCGTTCCACGCTCGCGATGGCCGCGAAACAAAAGTTCGATGATCTCGCGCCCGGTCGCCTCGTCGAGGTTGCCGGTCGGCTCGTCGGCGACGACGATTGCCGGGTTCGGCGCCAGCGCGCGGGCGATGGCGACGCGCTGCTGCTCGCCGCCCGACAGCTCGGCCGGATAGTGGTTGAGACGAGCGGCGAGCCCGACGGCGGCAAGCTCACGCTCGGCGCGCGCATAAGCGTCGCGCACGCCTGAGAGTTCGAGCGGTACGGTCACGTTTTCGAGCGCCGTCATCGTCGGAATCAGGTGAAACGCCTGAAACACGATGCCCACATGGGTGCCACGAAAGCGCGCCAAGCCGTCTTCGTCGAGCCTGCCCAGATCCTGCTCGGCGACGACCACAGTGCCGGAATCAGGACGCTCCAGCCCGGTCATCACCATAAGCAGCGTCGACTTGCCCGACCCCGATGGACCCAGCAGGGCTACGGCCTCGCCGTTTGCTATATGCAGCCCGATATCTTGCAGGATATGGACGCGGGCGGCGCCGCGGCCGAGCGCAAGGTTGACGCCGCGCAGCGCTACAGCATCGCCCGTGAGGGGAAGCCCGGATATGTCGTTCATGCTTTGGCGCGGCCTAATAAATCCACGGTCTGTCGTCTCACCATCAAAGCTCGCCCGATCATATGGGTGGCGGGGTGTGGGCCGCCAGATCGCAATTGTGGCGGTGTTTGGCGCGAGCTTTGGCATTGCTGCACAAGCGCAGCCGGCGGGCGTGCGTTCGCCTGTGAAGATCGTCGCGCTCGGCGATTCGCTTACCGCCGGATACGGCCTCTCCGCCAAGGATGGTTTCGTGCCGCGGCTCCAGGCGGCGGTGACTGCCAAGGGCATTGCCGCCGAGGTGGTCAACGCGGGCGTCTCCGGCGATACTTCGTCGGACGGGCTCGCCCGGCTCGACTGGTCGGTGCCGCAGGGCACTGCGGCGGTGATTGTCGAACTCGGCGCCAACGACATGTTGCGCGGCATCAAGCCGCAGATCACCCGCGACGCGCTCGACGCCATCTTGAAGCGGCTCAGCACCCGTCACATCGCCGTCTTATTGAGCGGCATGCGCGCCGCGCCGAACCTTGGCGCCGATTATGGAAAGGCGTTCGAGGCCATCTATCCCGACCTCGCCGCGAAGTATGGCGCGCTGCTGTATCCTTTCTTTCTCGATGGCGTCGCCGGCAATCTAAAGCTCGTGCAGCCCGATGGCCTGCATCCCAATCCCTCGGGCGTTGGTGTCATTGTCGAGCGCATTTTGCCCAAAGTTGAGGAACTGATCACGCGGGCGCAGGCGCTGCATCCTTCTTGAGGGTTGCGCGGCAGGCGTGACGACCCCATTGTGAGTCAACTGCGATTCGCCGTTCGTCCAAGTTGGCTATGTAATCAAATTGTCATGCCCCGCTTGTTCACCGGTCTTGAGATTCCCTCAGTCGTAGCCCAATCGCTGTCGATCATGCGCGGCGGTCTGCCCGGTGCGCGTTGGATCGATCCCGAAAATTATCACGTCACACTCCGTTTCATCGGCGACATCGACGGCGCACTGGCGCGCGACATCGCCGGCTTGCTCGGCCGAGTGCAGCGCGGCGGCTTCGAACTGCAGCTCGACGGGCTCACCTCGTTCGGCGGCCGCAAGCCGCGTGCGGTGGTCGCCCTCGTCAAGCCGGTGTCGCAGCTCATGGAATTGCAGGCCGAACAGGAGCGGCTCTTGCAGCGGCTCGGGCTCGAGCCGGAAGGGCGGAAATATACGCCGCACGTCACGCTGGCACGGTTGCGTGACACGTCAAGCCATCAGGTCGCCGAATATCTGGCGGCGCGCGGGCATTTTCGCTCGATGTCGTTCCACACGTCGCGCTTCGTGCTGTTTTCCTCGCGAGCTTCGGTCGGTGGTGGCCCCTACGTTGTTGAAGCCGATTATCCGCTCGATCGCAGTCATGGAGCGATCGATGGGGAATGGGCGCAGGACGCGGAACGCGGTTGGGGCTGAGGCGGGAGAATGAAAGCGGAATCTCCGTAGAGATTCCGCTTTCTCTGTTTGCTTGCCCTGTCCTTCGCAGATCCTAGGCGCGCAGCATGCGCGATTGCAGCTCCAGCATCGCGCTTGCCAGGCCGTGGCCATCGGTCACCCATTCGCGCATCAAAGACAGAGGCGTCGGCCGCGACGATTCCACTTCGCCGACGACGCTGCCGAAATCGAACGACAGTTCGGCGTCGAATTTGCGCGCCAGCTGCTGCATGCGCACGTTCTCTCGCAGGCACGCCATGTGGAGCAACTGGAAGCCGCGATTGCGCGCCGTGAGCAAAGTGCGGGACAACAGCGCGGAGCCGACGCCATGGCTCTGCCAGGGCTTTTCCACGCTCAGCGCCGCTTCGGCCTGGCGCGGCAGGTGCGCGCCGAGCGGCCGCAATTCGGCTGCCCCGCGAAGCACGCCATTGATGAAGCAGCCGTGCATGATGGCGTCGAGCGTCAACGCGCGGTTGGCGTAATTGGCGACATACGTGTCGGAAACCGCGCCGCCGAACCGGCTGCGCCGGCTTGGCAGATCGAGGCGGAGCAGGTGCTCGCGATATTGATCGGCCTCGCCGATCCACAATTTGCGGATGACGGCGTCTTCGGGAAGAACTTCCAGCATTTCAGGTCTCCTGACGTTGTCGTCGCGTGAGACCCTCCCCGTTGCGTCCTCCCAGACGAAAGCACCGGCAAACAGCCGGCGCATCGAATCGAACTATATGTTGTGTGGCGTCAAAGTAATGGCAAGGCGAAGTTTTGGGCGGCATACGGACATTCCGTGTCTGCATGGCTTCCAAATTTGACCATTGTTCGCCAACGGGACGAGAACATGGGCTTGCACACGGCGTAATAACGCCGCTATGCGTTCAGTTCCTGCCATCTTTGATCCACAAGCGTTAACCGTAACAATCCTTCCCGCATGGCGAGCTCCATCACCGCGCAATACGAGGCCGGCGTCGCCGCGCAACTGGTCGAGCGCGACGCCGCGCAACTCGATGTCGTCGAGCGGCTGGCGCGGCTCGAAGCGCGCATCTTGGAGCACCGGCTCGCGCGAAAATCTTCGGCGCTCGGTTGGCTGTTTGCCAAAAGCGCGAACGCGCTGCCGCCGATCAAAGGACTCTACATTTACGGCGAGGTCGGCCGTGGCAAGACCATGCTGATGGATTTGTTTTTTCAGGCGAGTCCGGTGGTGCGCAAGCGCCGCGCGCATTTCCACGAGTTCATGCTGGACGTACACGAGCGCGTCTATGCGCTGCGCCAAGAGATGAAACTCGGACAGCACGCCGGTGAGGACCCGATCCGGCTCGTGGCGGCGCAACTCGTACAGGAGGCTTGGCTCCTTTGCTTCGACGAGTTTCACGTCACCGACATCGCGGACGCGATGATCCTCGGCCGCCTGTTCGCGGTGATGTTCGAGCGCGGATTGGTCGTGGTCGCCACCTCCAACGTGCCGCCGGATGATTTGTACAAGGACGGCCTCAATCGCGCGTTGTTCGTGCCGTTCATTCGCATGCTGGAACATCGCATGGACGTGGTGCGACTCGACGCGCGCATCGATTTCCGTCTGGAAAAGCTCGCCGGTATGCCTGTGTGGTACGTGCCGGCCGATGCCAAAGCCGATGCCGCGCTCGATGAAGCGTGGCGGCGGCTGACCGGCGGACGCAACGGCGCGTCGAAAGACCTGCCGCTCAAGGGCCGCTTCGTCCATGTACCTCGTGCGGCGCGCGGCGTGGCGCGTTTTTCATTTCACGATCTGTGCGAGCAGCCGCTCGCCGCCGCCGACTATTTGCGCATCGCGCACGAGTATCACACCATTATTCTCGACCACATTCCGGTGATGAATTTCGACACGCGCAACGCGGCCAAGCGCTTCATCATCCTGATCGACACGCTCTACGACATGAACGTAAAGCTGATCGCCTCCGCGGCCGCCGAGCAGGATGCGCTCTATTCCGCCGAGCACGGCTTTGAAGCTCAGGAATTCAAACGCACCGCCTCCCGCCTCATCGAGATGCGCTCGGAAAGCTATCTGGCCCGGCCGCACGGCGCCGCCCATTCGCTGGGCACCGGCTCGTCGGCCGGAATCGTCGAGACCTGACCGGCGCGATCCGCAGTTTCCCGAACGGCTATGTGGCACGCCCAAGTACGCTTGAACGGGCCAGCCGAAAGGTTTAAGCACCGCCGCAGTCCTTTCTCCTTTGTCCCATCAAGGAAAATTGTCGCATGGCGCGAAACAAGATTGCACTCATCGGTGCGGGTCAGATCGGCGGGACGCTGGCGCTGTTGATCGGTCTGAAAGAGCTGGGCGACGTCGTCCTGTTCGACGTCATGGAGGGCGTGCCGCAGGGCAAGTCGCTCGACCTCGTCGAAGCCTCACCGGTCGAGGGTTTTGACGCCCGCATCGTCGGCGCCAATTCCTACGAGGCGATCGAGGGCGCCTCTGTGTGCATCGTCACCGCGGGCGTCGCGCGAAAGCCCGGCATGAGCCGCGACGATCTTTTGGGCATCAATCTCAAGGTGATGGAGCAGGTCGGCGCCGGCATCAAGAAATACGCGCCCAACGCCTTCATCATCTGCATCACCAATCCGCTCGACGCCATGGTGTGGGCGCTGCAAAAATGTTGCGGCCTGCCCAAGCACATGGTGGTCGGTATGGCGGGCGTGCTCGACTCGGCGCGCTTCCGCTATTTCCTCGCCGACGAATTCAACGTCTCGGTCGAGGACGTCACCGCCTTCGTGCTCGGCGGCCACGGTGACAGCATGGTGCCGCTGGTGCGCTATTCGGCCGTCGCCGGCATCCCGCTGCCCGATCTGGTCAAGATGGGCTGGACCAGCGCGGCGCGCATCGACGAAATCGTCGACCGTACCCGCAACGGCGGCGGTGAGATCGTGAGCCTGCTCAAGACCGGCTCGGCCTTCTATGCACCCGCGGCGTCGGCCATCTCGATGGCGGAAAGCTACTTGCGCGACAAAAAGCGGGTATTGCCGGCCGCCGCCTGGCTCAACGGCGAATACGGCATCAAGGATCTCTACGTCGGCGTGCCGATTGTCATTGGCGCGAAAGGCGTGGAGCGTATCGTCGAGATCGAGCTCAACAGCGCCGAGCGCGGCATGTTCGAAAAATCGGCACAGTCCGTGCAGGGGCTGGTCGATGCCTGCAAGAAGATCGCCCCCGATCTAGGGAAGTGACGATGCTGTCATGCTCCGCGAAGGCGGAGCATCCAGTCATCGCCACCGACGATGGTTGGCTCTGATGTAATGCTTGTGTTTACTGGATTGCCCGCCTGCGCGGGCAATGACAATCGGCGGGACCCATGAACATCCACGAATATCAGGCCAAGGCGGTGCTGCGTGAATTCGGCGTGCCGACGCCGCGCGGCATTGCGGCATTTTCCGTTGAGGAAGCCGAAAAGGCCGCCAAGGAGCTGGGCGGTCCCGTCTGGGTGGTGAA
>DASZWK010000074.1:0-3060 GCA_035546235.1 Xanthobacteraceae bacterium
GGCGAAACCGGGTGCTAGCGCCAGCGCACGGTCGCAGGCATCGACCGCGTCGCTGTAGCGTCTCAATTCCCTCAGCGTGTTGCCGCGATTGGAGTGCGCCTCGGCATAATCCGGCTGCAACGCGATCGTGCGGTCGCAGGCAACAAGCGCCTCGCCGTAGCGCTTCAGCGCGTGCAGAGCCGCGCCCCGATTGCACAACGCGTCTGCGTATGCGGACTGCAGCGCCAGCGCTCGATCGTAGCTCGCCAGCGCCTCGTCGAACCGCCGCAGCGCCAGCAATGCGTTGCCACGGTTGTTGAGCGCTGCGGCATCATTGGGGTTTCTTTTCAGCGCGCGATCTATTTGCTCTACCGCTGCAGCCGGATCGCCGCGCTGGAAAAGAATGATGCCGAGGTGGTGCAGGCTGTCGAATTGATCTGGCGCAATATCCAGGACTTGTTTGTAGACGTTTTCGGCCTCTGCCAGTCGGCCGGCTTGATGCAGGGCCACTGCGTTCGCCAGCAACAGGGCCATACGCGACAATTCCGCCCGCTGTGGCGGACGGAATCCCTTCGGCTCATTGCCAAGTCGAATTTTCGGGTTTTTCTTCATGCCTGCCTTATTGCAAGCAAAATCGAGACCGGCACACCGAAGAGGCTGTGCGAATCACTGTTGTCGAAACTATATCATTTTCGCCTAGACGCCTTGTGAGCCACGTCCGCGGCGTGTTTCTATGGCAGATGCAACGGACGGAACGAACGCATGCGCTTTGAAGGCACCAGCGGCTATGTGGCGACCGACGATCTGAAGGTTGCGGTCAACGCCGCAATCGCGCTGGAGCGGCCGCTCCTGGTCAAGGGCGAGCCCGGTACCGGCAAGACCGTGCTCGCCATCGAGATTGCCAAGGCGCTGTCGGCGACGCTGATCGAGTGGCACGTCAAATCGACCACCAAGGCGCAGCAGGGTCTCTACGAATATGATGCGGTAACGCGGCTGCGTGACAGCCAACTTGGCGACGCCCGCGTCAAGGACATCCGCAACTACATCAAGCGCGGCAAGCTATGGGACGCGTTCGCCGCTGACGAGCGGCCGGTGCTGCTGATCGACGAGATCGACAAGGCCGACATCGAGTTCCCCAACGACCTGCTCCAGGAACTCGACCGCATGGAGTTCTTCGTCTACGAGACGGGCGAAACCGTACACGCCCGTCGCCGACCGATCGTGGTCATCACCTCCAACAACGAAAAAGAGCTGCCGGACGCCTTCCTACGCCGCTGCTTTTTCCACTACATCCGTTTCCCCGATCCCGACACCATGCGCGCCATCGTCGAGGTGCATTTCCCCGGCATCAAGCAGCGGCTGGTGGCCGAGGCGCTGAAGCTGTTCTACGAAATCCGCGACGTGCCGGGGGTAAAGAAAAAGCCCTCAACCTCCGAGCTGCTCGACTGGCTCAAGCTGCTCATGGTCGAGGACATTTCGGTCGAGACGCTCCGCGAGCGCGATCCGAAAAGGCTCATTCCGCCGCTGCATGGCGCGCTGTTGAAGAACGAGCAGGACGTACACCTGTTCGAGCGGCTCGCCTTCATGGCGCGGCGCGAGAGCCGATAAGATAAAAGGGAGGAGCGTTCGATGACCCAACAACTCACTCGCCGCAGCGTCGTCGGCGGCCTCGCTACGCTTGCCGCGAGCGGCGCCCACGCGGCCGACTGGCCCTCCCGCACCATCACCATTATCGCCGGCTTCCCGGCCGGCGGCCCGACCGATGTGATCGCTCGTCTCGTTGCCGACGGCTTGTCCAAGGCGCTCGGCCAATCGGTCATCGTCGAAAACCGCTCCGGCGCCTCCGGCACGACCGCGGCGGCGTTTGTCGCGCGCGCCACGCCCGACGGCTATACGCTCCTCGTCATCCCCTCCGGACACGCCACGGCCGCGGCGACCTTCGCCCACCTGCCCTACCGCTCGGTCGACGACTTCACACCGATCACGCTGGCGTCCGAATACCCATACGTGATGTGTACCAACGCCGCGGGCGGCATCAAAACCGTCGCCCAATTCCTCGCCGCCGCGCGGGCGCGGACCACGCCGCTGCTCTACGGCACGCCGGGCGTCGGCTCCGGCCCGCAACTCGCCATCGAACTGTTTGCGCTCAAGACCAAGATCAAGGTGCAGCACATTCCGTTCCGCGGCAGCGCGCCGGCAGTCACCGAACTTCTCGCCGGCCGGCTTGATTTCATGATGGACCCGGCGGCGGGTCTGATCCCGCACGTGCGCAGCGGCAAGCTCAATGCGCTTGCGGTATCGAGCGGCAAGCGCTTCTTCGCCCTGCCGCAGGTGCCGACGGTGGCGGAAAGCGGCGTGCCCGGCTTCGATGTCACCGCCTGGCAAGGGCTGGTCGGACCGGCCGGCCTGCCGGCGCCGATCCTGACGCGGCTCAACACCGAGGTCGTGCGGATACTCAAGGAGCCGGCGACCGTCGAAAAGCTCCACGCCTTCGGCAACGAGCCGGCGCCGACGACGCCCGAGCAATTCAAGAAGCGCATGACCGACGACATAGCGCTGTGGTCGGGGCTCGCCGACGAGATCCATTTCCAGAAAATTTGACGCAAGCGCACGACAGGTGAAGCGCGGCAAACCGCTCGTTCAGCAGCTACTTTTGGAAAATCGCTACGTGTCATTCGTCGTCAGCAAGGTGGCGCTGATTGGCGCTGGTCCCATTTGCTGGTCAAGCGGCGAGGCCGCGGCTGACGCGCCGGGACTTGGCGCGAACGAGGCCATCGCCTGGGTGAGTTGCGCGGCGGCGCTGTTCGGCGGCGCGCCCGCCACACTGGCCGATACCCCGCTGATCGACCACTCGAGGCCGACCTGGCCCATCGGGGCCGTCCCCGTGACGGTGTTGTTGCCGATGTCATAGAGCGTGAACACGCCGCTGTTGCTGTTGCGCATCAGCATGTCGGTCTCGTTGGCATTACCGGAGAAATTGCCGAAGCCCGCAATCGTCCACTCCAGCCCGACCTGACCCATCGGCTGTGCCGACGTGATCGTGTTGTTGACGATGTCGTAGACCTCGAATGCGCCGTTGTT